>NC_008390.1:2400000-2700000 GCF_000203915.1 Burkholderia ambifaria AMMD | reverse complement strand
CTCTTCGGATTCGCGAACACTTCGGACGGCACGCCTTCTTCCTCGACACGCCCCTGGTGCAGGAACATCACGTGATTCGACACGTTGCGCGCGAAGCCCATCTCGTGCGTGACGACGATCATCGTGCGGCCTTCCTCGGCGAGCTTCTGCATCACCTTCAGCACTTCGCCGACGAGTTCCGGGTCGAGCGCCGACGTCGGCTCGTCGAACAGCATCACGTCGGGATGCATCGCGAGCGCGCGCGCGATCGCGACGCGCTGCTGCTGGCCGCCCGACAGGTGCGACGGATACTGCTTCTCGACGCGCGGCGCGAGGCCGACCTTCTCGAGATACGTGCGGGCGCGATCCTCGGCTTCCTTCTTCGGGATGCCGAGCACGTTGACGGGCGCTTCCATCACGTTCTCGATCACGTTCATGTGCGACCAGAGATTGAAGTGCTGGAACACCATCGACAGCTTGGTGCGCACGCGTTGCAGCTGCTTCGAATCGGCGGCGCGCAGCGCGCCCGTCTTGTCGGCGGTGGTGCGCACTTCCTCGCCGTCGACGACGATGCGGCCCGCGTTCGGCTGTTCGAGGAAGTTGATACAGCGCAGCATCGTGCTCTTGCCGGAACCGGACGAGCCGATCACGCTGATCACGTCGCCCGAGTTCGCCTTCAGCGACACGCCCTTGAGCACCTCGTTGTCGCCGTACCGCTTGTGCAGATCGTCGACGAAAAGCTTCTGAGTCTGGGAATTCATATAGTCCTGCGAAAACTTACTTGCCTTGCGGGCGCAGATACGCGAGCCAGCGACGCTCGGCCTGGCGGAACAGCCACACGAGCATGAACGAGATCACGAGATAGAGCAGCGCGGCGATGCCGAATGCATGGAACGACATGTAGGTCGCCGAGTTCACGTCGCGGGCGATCTTCAGGATGTCCGGCACGGTCGCGGTGAACGCGACGGTGGTCGCGTGCAGCATCAGGATCACTTCGTTGCTGTAGAGCGGCAGCGCGCGGCGCAGCGCGGACGGCAGGATCACGCGGCGATACATCGTGAAGGTGGACATCCCGTATGCGCGCGCGGCTTCGATCTCGCCGTACGAGGTCGCCTTGATCGCGCCCGCGAAGATCTCGGTGGTGTACGCGCAGGTGTTCAGCGTGAACGCGAGCAGCGTGCAGCGCATCCCGTCGCGGAAGAACGAATCGAGCAGCGGCGTGCCGCGTATGAACTGCAGGCTGTAGAGGCCGGTGTAGCAGAGCAGCAGCTGCACGTAGAGCGGCGTGCCGCGGAACACGTACGTGTAGAGCCACACGGCGCCCGACAGCCACTTCCTCTTCGACACGCGGGCCACCGCGAGCGGCACCGACAGGCAGAAGCCCAGGCCGATCGACACGACGAGCAGCCACAGCGTGATCGCGACGCCGGTGATCCGGAAGCCGTCGGTATAGAGGTAGTTGCGCCAGTATTCTTGGATGAGTTCGATCATAGGTCAGCCTTGCGGACACCGGTCGAGTAGCGCTTTTCGAGCCACATCAGCACGAAGTTCGAGATCGTCGTGATGGCGAGGTAGACGGCACCCGCGATCAGCGTGAAGAAGAAGAACCGCAGCGTGCCCTTGCCGGCGTCCTGCGACGCCTTGACGACGTCCGCGAGACCGATGATCGACACCAGCGCGGTCGACTTCACGAGCACCTGCCAGTTGTTGCCGATGCCGGGCAGCGCGAAGCGCATCATCTGCGGGAACATGATTCGCGCGAACACCTGCCAGCTGGTCATCCCGTACGCGCTGCCGGCTTCGAGCTGGCCGCGCGGCACCGACAGGAACGCGCCGCGGAAGGTCTCGGTGAAGTACGCGCCGTAGATGAAGCCGAGCACGAGCACGCCGGCGAGGAACGGGTCGATGTCGATCTGGTCCCAGCCGAGCGCGTCGGTCGCGGAGTTCAGCCAGATCTGCAGGCTGTAGAACAGCAGCAGCATCAGCACGAGGTCGGGTACGCCGCGGATCAGCGTCGTGTAGACGGTGCCGATGCCGTTCGTCACGCGGTTGCGCGACAGCTTCGCGCCCGCGCCGAGCAGGCCCAGCAGGAACGACAACGCGAGCGACAGCACCGCCAGTTTGACGGTTTGCCAGGTGCCTGCGAGGATCAGCGGGCCGTAACCTTGTAGAAACATAGAGTGGTCCCTGGTGTGGTCCCTGAGGGCGCATGCGGAGCGCCGCGAAATACGCGCCCGCCAAGCTGCGCGGAACGCCCCGTGCGTATCATGACCGTCCGCCCTGGCAACGATGCCGGGCCCGCCCGTCGCGCGAGCGGCGGGCAAGGGGGCGGGCGGCGCGTGGTTGACTGCCTGTACCGCCGGACGCGGGGCCGCCCCCGCATCCGCTTCCCGTCATTGTCGGCGCTCAGCGAGCCGAGTAGACGCTGAACGAGAAATACTTGTGCGACAGCCGGTCGTACGTGCCGTCCTTGTGCATGTCGGCCAGCGCCTTGTTGATCCTGAGCTTCAGGTCCGTGTCTTCCTTGCGCAGACCGATCGCGGTGCCGTCGCCGATCGTCTTCGGATCCTTCACTTCCGGCCCGGCGAACGCGAAGCCCTTGCCGCGCGGCGTGCGCAGGAAGCCGTAGTCAGCCTGCAGTTCATCCTGCAGCGTCGCGTCGAGGCGGCCCGAGCCGAGATCGGCATAGACCTGGTCCTGGTTCTGGTAAGGAATGACCGTCACGCCCTGCGGTTCCCAGTACGCCTTCGCGTAGGTTTCCTGCGTCGAGCCCTGCTCGACGCCGACGTGCTTGCCCTTGAGCGACGCGACCGTCGGCAGCAGCGGCGAGCCGGCCTTCGCGATCATGCGTGCCGGTGCGTCGTACACCTTGTCGGAGAAGTCGATCTGCTCGCGGCGCTTGTCCGTGACGGTCAGCGACGACACGATGACGTCGTACTTCTTCGCCTTCAGCGCGGGGATGATCCCGTCGAGATCCTGCGCGACCCACACGCACTTCACGTTGATCCGCTTGCAGATTTCCTTGGTGAGATCGACGTCGAAACCGACGATCTCGCCGCTCGGCGCGGTCGACTCGAACGGCGGGTAGCTGGCATCGACGCCGATCCGAACGGTCTTCCACTCCTTCGCGAAGGCGCTGCCCGCCACGAGGGCGAGGGCGGCGCACAGGGCGGCCTTCTTCATTTCCATCCTTTTGTCGCTCACTTCCGGGGGGCGCTCGCGGCCGGTCGGGCCGGGCGCCGCGGCGTATTCTAGACGGCCAAAATTCGTGTTTCGGCGCGCTGGCAACGGCGCTCGCCGGACGGGCGAACGCCAAAAGGGCGGTATTTTACCCGAACGCGATATCCGGAAAACGGCAATCCGGCGCGACCGATCGATTCTTCGAATCGGCTGTTGCGACAATCGTGGTATTTGCAACGAGTATTGCGCCCATTGGGTTCGTGAGCGCAACGATGCGGTGCGCGGGCGGCGGATTGTGGCCGGATGGGGGCGCGCCTACAGTACAGGTAAACCCGCAAAAGAATCGCCGCCTGCCGGAGTACCCCCATGTTCCAGATCCGCCGCGCCGCCGACCGTTGCCACACGCGTCAAGGCTGGCTCGAATCGAGCAGCAGCTTCCCGCTCGCCGGCCACGCCGGGGCCACGCATCCGCCGTTCGGCGCGCTGCGCTTGCTGAGCGAGGACCGGATCGCCCCCACGCGCGGCTTCGGAATGCAGCCGCGCCGTGACCTCGAGATCGTCACCTACGTGCTGGACGGCGCGCTCGCGCATCGCGACAGCCTCGGCAACGGCGCGATCGTGCGGGCCGGCGGCATCCAGCGAATGAGCGCCGGCACGGGGCTCATGCATAGCGAAACCAACGCATGGTGCGACCGGCCGCTGCATCTGCTGCAGATCTGGCTGCAGCCGGCCGAGCGGGGCGGACGGCCCGGCTATGCGCAGCGGCGCTTTGCCGACGACGAGAAGCGCGGCCGGCTGCGGCTCGTCGCGTCGCCCGACGGCGACGACGACGGCGCATTGTCGGTACGTGCGGACGCGCGGATTTTCGCGGGGCTGATCGACGGCGACGAGGAGACGGCTTTCGGCGTGCCGGCCGGGCGCAGCACCTACGTGCACGTGGCGCGCGGCGACGTGGAGGTCAACGGCCACACGCTGGCCGAGGGCGACGGCGCGCGGATCGCCGGCGTGGACACGGTCGCGTTCGCCCGCGGCCGGGCGGCCGAGGTGCTGCTGTTCGACGTCGCCTGAAATGAAACGGGGGACGGGGCGCTGAGCGCCCGCGTCCCCCGCGGTGCCGCCCGGGAGGCGGCCTGCCGGCTTACTGCGCCGGCGCCGACGCGCCCTTGGCCGCGCGGTGCTGCTGCCAGCGTTCCTTCATCGTCTCGTGGCGCTGCTCCATCCGCGCGAACTGCTGCTTGAGCGCCGTGCTGACCGTGGTCTTCTGCTGGTCGTTCAGCCCGTTGTAGAACGCGAGCCACGCGGCCGAGCTCTGCTCGCGCAGTTGCGCATTCTGCTGCTCAGCCTGCTGGCGGGCGGCGTGCATCGCATTCAGGTCGAGGATCGGCTGGTTCTGCTGCGCCTTGAATTGCTCGCGCATCTGCTCGTGGCTCTTGCGCATCGCTTCATGGTTCTGCTTCATCGTGTTGACGGCCGTCTGCCACTGCTGTTCCTGCGACGCATTGAGCTTCAGCTGGTCGTGCAGCTTCATGATCACGCCGAACGGGCCGCCGTCATGGCCGCCGTGCATCTGGTGCATGCCGGGGCCGCCAGGCGGCGGCATGTCGTTGGGTTGAGCCGCATGCGCGGTGCCGAATGCGAGAGCGAGCACGGTGGCGGCCGCGATGGCCACGCGGGAAGTCTTCTTATACATTTCAGAAACTCCTTGTATCAAAGGGTCCGGCGATGCGGTGCGCGGTGATTCGTGTCCGCATCCGGTAAGACGCAGGTTAGCGGCGCGGGTCCCGGCCGGTGTTACGCGGGGTGGCCGGCGGGTTACGGCGCATTACAGTTCCCTTGCGCCGTAACCCGCAGTAACCCTTTCGTCCCTTTGTTTCGTTCTTCGATGCCGCACTCGCGCGGTAAACTTCAAGCCATGACTACCCAGATCCTCATCGTCGACGACGACCAAGAACTCCGAGACCTGCTGCGCGACTATCTCGTGCGCCAGGGGATGGAAGTGTCCGTGCTGCACGACGCGGCGACGCTCGAGAAGCGCCTCGAGCGCGAGCGGCCCGACCTGATCGTGCTGGACTTGATGATGCCGGGCGTGGACGGCCTGACCGCGTTGCGCCAGTTGCGCGCGGCCGGCGACGACATCCCCGTGATCATGCTGACCGCGCGCGCGGACGACGTCGACCGCATCGTCGGGCTCGAACTCGGCGCGGACGACTACCTCGGCAAGCCGTTCAACCCGCGCGAGCTGCTGGCGCGCGTGCAGGCCGTGCTGCGCCGCCGCCGCGCGACGCCGTCGGCCGCGGCGCCCGAGCAGCGCGAGCCGTTCGCGTTCGGCCGCTTCGTGCTCGACTTCCAGGCGCGCACGCTGTCGGTCGACGGCAAGCCGGCGACGCTGTCGAGCAGCGAATTCGCGCTGCTGAAGATCTTCGTGAACCATGCGCTGCGCACGCTCACGCGCGAGCGGCTGCTCGAGCTGCTGCACGGGCCCGAGTACGACGGCACCGACCGTGGCATCGACGTCCAGGTATGGCGCCTGCGCCGCATCCTGGAAACGGATCCGTCCGCGCCGCGCTTCATCCAGACGGTCCGCGGGCGCGGCTACGTGTTCGTGCCCGACGGCGAGGCCCATGCGCAAGCCCATTGATTCACTGTTCGGGCGGCTCGCGCTGCTGGTCATCGGCGTGCTGCTCCTGTCGCACTTCGCGTGGTTCTTCGCGATGCGCATCGAGCGCAACCAGATGCAGACGCGCTACGCGGTCGAGGAGGCCGCGTTCCTCGTCGACGCGGTGCGCCAGCACGTCGAGCGCACGCCCGATCAGCCGCTGCCGTCGCGCGTGCGGCTCGTGGCGCCGGACAGTCCCGACGTGCCGAAGGTGGCCGACACGAACCTGCCGGCGCCGCTCAAGCGCTTTCGCGACGACGTGAGCGAGCGGATGCCGCACGGCACCCAGGTCGAGGTCGGCGCGCCCGGTCATCCGCCGGTGCTGTGGGTCAAGGAGCCGACCGACCCTAACTGGATCGTGGTGCCGGTGCAGCCGCTGCGGCCGCCGCGCTCGCTCGACCGGATGCTGCTGTGGCTCGGCACGATCTTCTCGGCCGGCGTGATCGCCGCGCTGTTCGCGGCCTGGCAGCTGCAGCAGCCGCTGCGCTCGCTGGCGCGCGCGGTCGCGCGCTTCGGCCGCGGCCAGCCGGTGCCGCCGCTGCGCGAGCGCGGCCCGCGCGAGCTGCGCCAGCTCACGCGCGGCTTCAACCAGATGGTGGAACAGGTGTCGCAGGCCGACAGCGACCGCGCGGTGATGCTGGCCGGCGTCGCGCACGACCTGCGCACGCCGCTCGCGCGGATGCGCCTGCGTGCCGAAATGATGGACGACGCGCGGCTGCGCGACGGCGTCGTGCGCGACGTCGACTCGATGTCGCACATCGTCGACCAGTTCCTCGCGTTCGCGCACGGCGGGGCGGACCGCAGCGAGCCCGTGCCGGTCGACCAGACCTGCGAGCGGATCGCGCGCAGCTATCGTGCGGTCGCGCCGAACGCGCCGCCGGTCCAGACGCGTCTCACGGCCGACGCGGGCTTCCGCCTGCCGACCGCGACGCTCGACCGGATCCTGTCGAACCTGCTGGACAATGCACATGCGTACGGTGCGCCGCCCGTGCTGGTCGAGACGGCGCGCACGCCGACGGGGTATGTACTGTCGGTCAGTGACAGCGGCGGCGGGATTGCGCCGCGCGACCTGGCGGCCGCGACGCGGCCGTTCGTGCGGCTCGACCCCGCGCGCGGCGGGAACGGTCACAGCGGGCTGGGGCTCGCGATCGTCGAGCGGCTCGTGCTGAGGCAGGGCGGGACGTGCGAGATCGGCAACCGTCCCGAGGGCGGCCTGCGCGTGGCGATGACGTTCCCGTTCGACGCGGTGCCGAAGGACGAACTTCACGCACAGGCTGCGTGAGAAGCGGCGCCTGCCGGGCAGGCGCCGCGCGGCATCATTCGCCGAACAGCGAGCCGAGCGTCTCGGCGGCGTTGCTGTCGATGGTGTTGTAGGTCACGCTCGTGGCCTCGAAGATATAGACGGTCGTATAGCGGCCGAGGCGCTCCAGGATTTCCTCCTGCAGTGATTCGGGCACGACGTTCATGTTCAGGTACCACGCCGTCGACGACAGCCGGGTCTGGAACGACCCGTATTCCTGCATCAGCTCGTAGAACGCCTCGGCGTCCTGATCGCGGCAGACGATCACCAAATTTCCTGCCATTCCCTTCCTCCAGCTGGTCGGTCAATCCCCGGGGCCGCGGGTCGGCACACCCCGGGGGCTAGCCCCGATCATACCTGCTTCGCCGCGATCGTCCGATGACGTCCGGCATGGTTTGCGCCCGTGTGTGGCTGGCGGGTTCCCGGCCGGCCCGGATCACGGCATAATTCGGGGCCTGCACGCCGGCCGCACGACTGCGGCCGGGCTGCACCGCCCCGCGCGCCCGCCGTCCGCCCGCGCGCCGGGCACGATCCACGCACCGCCCACGCGTCGCGCGGCGCCACACTGGCCCCGGACGGTTGTACCTGAAATACAGGTTGGTGTAGTGTCGTGCCGTCGCGGCCGCTTGCCGCGCCGGGGCGCAGCTTGCACGCACGGCGCGTCGCGCCGGCGTGAGATCGTGAATCCATCGAATTACCGCGTCGAATTACCGCGCCCGTGCGCTTTGCCATGAATCAACATCGTCTGCCGGCTTCGTTCGGCCTTACCGGGGAGGGCGCCTGATGGACGTCGGATTCTTCAATCCGAACCGGACCGCCAACGCGTCCGCGTGGCGCGTTCTGCCGAACCGGTGGGACTTCATCGCATTCCCGCTGATCATCTGCCTGATCGCGATGGCGGTCGTCGGCTTTCATGAAACGATGGCGCCGATCGGGACCCTTCAGACCCAGAAGATCTCGCTCGATCCGTCGAACCTGCCCGAATACGCGTTGCGCACGACGCTGCGGATGCTTGCCGCGATGGTCGCGTCGCTCGCGTTCACGCTGATCTACGGCACGCTCGCCGCGAAAAGCCGCCGCGCGGGGATGGTGCTGATCCCGATCCTCGACATCCTGCAGTCGGTGCCGGTGCTCGGCTTCATCTCGTTTACGGTCACGTTCTTCCTCGCGCTGTTCCCGAGCCGCGTGCTCGGCGCGGAGCTCGCGGCGATCTTCGCGATCTTCACGAGCCAGGCGTGGAACATGACGTTCAGCTTCTACCAGTCGCTGCGCACGGTCCCGCGCGATCTCGACGAAGTGTCGCGCGGCTTCCACCTGACGTCGTGGCAGCGCTTCTGGAAGCTCGAGGTGCCGTTCTCGATGCCCGGGCTGATCTGGAACATGATGATGTCGATGTCGGGCGGCTGGTTCTTCGTCGTCGCATCGGAGGCCATTACCGTCGGCAACCAGACGATCACGCTGCCGGGGATCGGCGCGTATCTCGCGCAGGCGATCTCGGACAAGAACTTCGGCGCGATCGGCTGGGTCATCCTCACGATGACGGTCGTGATCCTCGCGTACGACCAGTTCCTGTTCCGCCCGCTGATCGCGTGGGCCGACAAGTTCCGGATGGAGAACACCGCGTCGGGCGATGCGCCGCAATCGTGGCTGCTCGACCTCGTGCGCCGCACGCGCCTGATCCATCAGCTGCTGGTGCCGGCCGGCTGGTTCTTCGCGAAGGCCGCGCGGATTCCGCTGCGCCTGCCGCTGTCGGGCGCGATGCGCTTCACGCTGCCGAAAGTCGAGAAGAAGGCGTCGCGCACGGTCGATATCGCATGGTCGGGCTTCGTGCTGATCTGCACGGCCTATATCGTGTGGCGCGTCGTCAGCTTCGTCGCGACCGGCGTGACGATGGCCGACGTCGGCCACGTGCTGGTGCTCGGGCTCATCACGCTGCTGCGCGTGGTCGTGCTGATCACGATCGCGTCCGTGATCTGGGTGCCGATCGGCGTGCTGATCGGGCTGCGTCCGCGGCTCGCGGAGAAACTGCAGCCGCTCGCGCAGTTCCTCGCCGCGTTCCCGGCCAACCTGCTGTTCCCGGTGTTCGTGATCGTGATCGCGCGCTTCCACCTGAACCCCGACATCTGGCTGTCGCCGCTGATCGTGCTCGGTACGCAGTGGTATATCCTGTTCAACGTGATCGCCGGCGCGACGTCCTATCCGAACGACTATCGCGAAGCGGCGACGAACTTCCGGATCCGCGGCTGGCAGTGGTGGCGCCAGGCGATCCTGCCCGGCATCTTCCCGTACTACGTGACCGGCGCGATCACCGCGTCGGGCGGCGCGTGGAACGCGAGCATCGTGTCGGAAGCGGTGCAGTGGGGCACGACCAAGATCGAGGCGCACGGCCTCGGCGCGTATATCGCGCAGACCACCGCCGCCGGCGACTTTCCGAAGATCATCCTGGGCATCGCCGTGATGTCCCTGTTCGTTACCCTGTTCAACCGCCTGCTGTGGCGCCCGCTGTATGCCTTCGCCGAAGCGAAGCTGCGGCTCGACTGAGACCGATTGAGAGCGAAACGCGATGCACAATCCGAATGCTGTAAACGCCCCCGTCCAGACGTCCCAGCCGCCGCGCCTCGGCGAGGAAATCCTGCGTGTCGATCACGTCTGCCGCGGCTTCAACAAGACGCAGGGTGAGTTGCTCGTGCTCGACGATGCGAACCTGTCGCTGCGCGAAGGCGAGATCGTCGGGCTGCTCGGCCGTTCGGGCTCGGGCAAGTCGACGCTGCTGCGGATCATCGCCGGGCTGATCGAGCCGACCGGCGGTGAAGTGACCTATCTCGGCAAGCCGCTGCGCGGCCCGGCCGAAGGCGTCGCGATGGTGTTCCAGACCTTCGCGTTGTTCCCGTGGCTGACCGTGCTGCAGAACGTCGAAGCCGGGCTGGAGGCGCTCGGCGTCGGCGCGCGCGAGCGACGCGAGCGCGCACTCGCCGCGATCGACCTGATCGGTCTCGACGGCTTCGAGAACGCGTATCCGCGCGAGTTGTCGGGCGGCATGCGCCAGCGCGTGGGCTTCGCGCGCGCGCTCGTCGTCGACCCGACGATCCTGCTGATGGACGAGCCGTTTTCCGCGCTCGACGTGCTGACGGCCGAAACGCTGCGTACCGACCTGCTGGATCTCTGGACGCAAGGCCGGATGCCGATCAAGTCGGTGCTGATCGTCACGCACAACATCGAGGAAGCGGTGTTCATGTGCGACCGGATCCTGGTGCTGTCGTCGAACCCGGGCCGCGTGATCGCCGAGATCAAGGTGCCGTTCAAGCATCCGCGCAACCGGCTCGACCCGGCCTTCCGCAAGCTGGTCGACGACATCTACGCGAAGATGACCGCGCGCCAGACCGGCGAGGCGACGAAAAAGGGGCTGGAGCTCGGCAGCTGGCTGCCGCAGGTGTCGACCAACCTGATGGCCGGCCTGATCGAGACGCTCGCGATGGCGCCGTACCACGGCCGCGCGGACATGCCGGAAATCGCGCGTACGCTGCATCTGGAAGTGGATGACCTGTTCCCGATCGCGGAAGTGCTGCAGTACCTCGGTTTCGCCGACGTGCGGGAAGGGGACGTGTTCCTGACGCCGCCGGGGCGCGTGTTCGCGGAATTCGGCACGCAGGAGCGCAAGCTGATGTTCGCCGATCATCTGCTCAAGCACGTGCCGCTCGCCGCACGGATCAAGAAAGTGCTGAACGAGCGCCCGGGCCATCGTGCGCCGCGCGTGCGCTTCGAGCAGGAGCTGGAGGATTTTCTGTCGGACGGCGCGGCCGAGGAAACGCTCGACGCGGTGATCGACTGGGGCCGTTACGGCGAGATCTTCTCGTACAACGACCAGACCGAAATCTTCAGTCTCGAGGACGTCGAGTCCTGAAGCCAACGGGCCGGGCCGTGCGGCCCGGCATTCGCCTGCGCGGCGCTTGGGTCATGCGCCGCGCATCGTTACTGCAAATTGCCCCACCGGTCGACGGCCGGTTCGGCCGACGCCCACTTCCAGTGCGTCCCTTGCTGGCACGCATTCGCGAAATACCAGTCGGCCTTGTCGCCGTCCTTCACCGAGAACGCGAATTCCTTGCACAGCGCCAGCGCCGTCGAGTACGCACGCGTGACGCGCACCTCGCCTTCGCCGTTTTCCAGCGGCAGCGTGTTCTTCACCTTCCACGGCTTGACTTCGCCGACGGCCAGGCTGCCGGCCGCCTTCGCGATCGCGTCCTGCTGATTCTGATGGAGCTGCTTCATCGTGCGATTGACGGCTTCGTCCGTCGCCGCCTGCACGGCGATGCCGACACCGACGCCGACGGCCGGATTCGCGGTGACGAGGCCCGTCGCCGCGCCGGCCAGCGCGCCGCTCGCCGCGCCGACCGACCCGCAGCCCGACAGCGCGGCGCTGGCCGCGCACAGCGCGCCGATCGTCGCGATACGGATCGCGATGCTCATTGCAGCGCGCCCCAGCGTTCGGTTGCGGGCTCCGCCGACGCCCATTTCCACACCGGACCGTCGCGGCAGATCGTGGCGACGTAGAACGCCGACTGCGCGGCCTTGTCGGCCTTCGCGGGCGTGTCGACCGCGAACACGATCTCCTTGCAGTCGAGCGGACCGACGCTGATCATCCGGCTGACCGTCACGCGGCCCTGTTCGTCGTCCTCGATCGGGAACGAATGGTGCGTCGACCACGGCGCAACGCCGCCGACGTCGAGCGGGGCCGCCGCCTTCGCGATCTGTTCCTGGGTGTAACGGTGTGCGACGCGCTGCGAGTACTGGACGCCCGCACGCGCGCCGGCCACGGCGCCGAGGCCGATGCCCGTCGCGACGGCGGCGTTGTTGGTGACCTTGGAGGCAATCGCGGCGCCCGCGATACCGGCGCCGGCGGTCGCGCCTTCGCTGTACAGCGAGTTGCAGCCGGACAGCAGCGTGGCCGTCGCAAGCGTGGCCAGCGCGATGCGCGCCGTCATGGCCCGGCGCGGCGGTTCGAAACGTGTGTTCATCCCTGAGTGCAAGTCCTGTCTGGGTGAGCGGCGACGCATGCGCGCCCCCTTGCCGCGTCATTGTTTCGCAATTGTCATAGGAAAACTGCAAAGCTTTGACAAATCGCGGCGGCGGCACGCGCGCGTACGCGCGGCGTTATTGTCGGACAGACGATTAGAGAGGGGTCGAAACGTTACAAATTGAAGGTAATTGTTACCTTCGCATGCGAGGAAGCGACCTAGACTGTTTTGTTATGGAATGTTTCTACGACGGCTCCGAGCCGCGCTGCCTATGAGACACCCAGCCATGCGCCGTTCGAAACGATCTTCTCCCCGGTCGCCCGATGCGGGCGCCGAGCGTCAGCGTCCGCAGACCGACGCGCCGGCCGCACCGCCTGCCGGCGCGCCCGGCGAGACGCCGGTCGACGGCGATCACAACCAGGGCGGCGCACGCCCGGAAGGGCTCGACTATCAACGCGACCTCGGCCAGGAGCAGGACGCTTGATCCTGTCGCCGTTGCATTCCGCCGCCGCATTTCGTTGCGCTCTTTGTTGCATCGCTCACATCTGAATCGCCGCGCGACTGCCTCCGGGTCGTCGCGTCCGCCTTGGCGCGCGCCGCGCGCCAACCAATCGAATCGAGGAGGGGAAGCCGCATGAGCAGATTGATCGTGGTATCGAACCGTGTCGCCGCCGGCGAGGACACACGCCCGAGTGCAGGGGGTCTCGCGGTCGGCGTGATGGACGCGTTGAAGGACACCGGCGGTGTCTGGTTCGGCTGGAACGGCGAGATCGTCGGTACGCCCGACGCCGAACCCGCGATCCAGCGGGACGGCAACGTCACGTATGCGACGGTCGGGCTGACCCGGCGCGACTACGATCAGTACTACCGCGGCTTCTCGAACGCGACGCTGTGGCCGGTGTTCCACTACCGCAGCGATCTCACGCGCTTCGACCGGCAGGAGTACGCGGGCTATCTGCGCGTGAACGCGATGCTGGCGAAGCAGCTCGCCGCGCTGCTGCAGCCAGACGACCTGATCTGGGTGCACGACTATCACCTGCTGCCGTTCGCGCATTGCCTGCGCGAGCTCGGCGTGAAGAACCCGATCGGCTTCTTCCTGCACATTCCGTTTCCGTCGCCCGACATGCTGCGCGTCGTGCCGCCGCACGAGGAGCTCGTGAAGTTCATGTGCGCATACGACATCGCGGGTTTCCAGACCGATGCCGACAAGCAGGCGTTCACCGACTACATCGAGCGGCGCGGCATCGGCGCGGCGAGCGACGACGGGATGCTGCATGCGCACGGCCGCGTCGTGAAGGTTGCCGCCTATCCGATCGGCGTGCATCCGGATGCGATCGCCGAGGCGGCCGTCCAGTACGGCTCGCGCAAGCCGGTGAAGATGCTGCGCGACGCGCTCGACGGGCGCAAGCTCGTGATGAGTGTCGACCGGCTCGACTATTCGAAGGGGCTCGTCGAGCGCTTCCAGTCGTTCGAGCGGATGCTCGCCAACGCGCCGGGCTGGCAGGGGCGCGTATCGCTCGTGCAGATCGCGCCGCCGACTCGTTCCGACGTGAAGACCTATCAGAACATTCGCGAAACGCTCGAAGGCGAGGCCGGCCGCATCAACGGCCGCTTCTCGCAACTCGACTGGACGCCGATCCAGTACCTGAACCGCAAATATGAGCGCAATCTGCTGATGGCGTTCTTCCGGATGTCGCAGGTCGGCTACGTGACGCCGCTGCGCGACGGAATGAATCTGGTCGCGAAGGAATACGTCGCGTCGCAGGACCCGGCCGATCCGGGCGTGCTCGTGCTGTCGGAGTTCGCCGGTGCGGCGGCCGAGCTGACCGGTGCGCTGCTCGTCAATCCGTACGACCTGTCGCAGATGGCCGACGCGCTCGAGCGCGCGCTGTCGATGCCGCTCGCGGAGCGCCAGGCGCGACATGAAGAGAACCTCGCGCGACTGCGCGAAAACAACCTGTCGGTCTGGCGCGACACGTTCGTCGCCGACTTGCGCAGCGTCGCGGCGGCCGCGTCGGTCACGCAGCGCGCGGGCCGGCGGGCCGCGCATGTCTGAGCGGGTGGAGGAGGGCAGCGCGGCGGACGAAGCGTCGGCCCGCTTCTTCGTCGTTACGGGCGGCCCGGGTTCGGGCAAGAGCACGTTGCTCGATGCGCTCGAACGCACCGGTTTCGCGCGCTCGCACGAGGCCGGGCGCGGCGTGATCCGCGACCAGATGGCGATCGACGGCCCGGCGCTGCCGTGGCGCGACCGGGCCGCGTTCGCCGAGCAGATGCTGAACTGGGAGATGCGTTCGTACCGTCTTGCGCATGGTGCGCGCGGGCCCGTGTTCTTCGATCGCGGCGTGCCGGACGTGATCGGCTACCTGCGACTGACGGGCCTCGCCGTGCCCGCGCATGCGGAGGCCGCGGCGCGGCGCTTTCGCTATCACCGGCGGGTGTTCATCGCGCCGCCGTGGCCCGAGATCTACACGCAGGACGCCGAACGGCGGCAGGATTTCGACGAGGCGGTGCGGACCTACGACGCGATGGTCGACTGCTATACGGCGTACGGGTATCGGCTGATCGAACTACCGCGAGTGAGTGTGAAGGCGCGCGTGCGCTTCGTGATGGACGCGCTCGACGCCGCATGACGCGCGCACGCGGCGCGCGGCGCGCGGCGGCGTCAGGTCGCCGCGTCCGGGCGTGGCGACGTGATGCGCAGCATGCTGACCACCGCGGCGATCGCCGCGAACCCCGTGGCGACATAGAGCGCGATCGTCGGACCGTGGTCGGGCGCGAGCCCGAAAATCAGCGCGACGAGCGCGGCGCCGAGGGTCTGGCCGGTCAGGCGCGCCGTGCTCAGCATCCCGCCCGCGCCGCCGCTGCGCTCGCGCGGCGCCGACGACAGCATCGCGCGATTGTTCGGCGACTGGAACAGCCCGAAGCCCGCGCCGCACAGCGCCATCCGCCACACGATGTCGACCGTGCCCGGATGCGCGCCGATCGTCGCGAGCGACAGCAGGCCGGCCGCGAACAGCGCAAGCCCGATTCCGCCGAGGATGCCGGCCGAGTAGCGGTCCGACAGCACGCCCGCGAGCGGCGCGGCGAACACGATCACGAGCGGCCACGGCGTCATGTAGAGGCCGGTTTCGACTTGGGAGAAGCCGAGCGAATTCTGCAGCCAGAACGGCAGCGCGACGAATGCGAGCATCTGCGACGTGAACGACGCCATCGACGTATAGATCGACAGCGCGAACATCGGGATGCGCATCAGATCGACCGGCAGCAGCGGCGCCGGCTGCGACAACTGGCGCTTCACGAAGAAGTAGCCGACGACGAACGCGACGGCCAGCTCTGCCGCGACGTAAGCGTGGCGTTCGCCGTGGCCGAGCCCGTCGACGGCCGTGATCAGCAGCCCGAACACGCACGCGTTCATCAGCGCGCTCGCGAAATCGTACGGCGCGTCGTGCAGCGGGTTGGCCGGCAGCGCGCGCACGCTGCCGAGTACCGCGGCGATGCCGATCGGCACATTGACCGCGAACAGCCAAGGCCACGACGCAAACGACAGGATCGCCGACGCGACCGTCGGCCCGATCGCCGACGACAGCGCGACCACCATCGCGTTGATCGACAGCCCGCGCCCGAGCATCGACGACGGGTAGATCATCCGCACCAGCGCCGCATTGACGCTCATGATGCCGGCCGCGCCGAATCCCTGGATCACACGCATCACGGCCAGCATCGGCAGCGAGCCGGCGAGCGCGCAGCCGAGCGACGCCGCGGTGAAGAGCGCCAGCCCCGCGATATAGATGCGGCGATAGCCGACGCGTTCGCCGAGCGACGCGAGCGGCAGCAGCGTGATCGTGACCGCGAGCTGATACGCGTTGACGATCCAGATCGATGCGGCATCGGACGCGTGCAGGTCGCGCGCGATCGTCGGCAGCGCGACGTTCGCGATCGCGCCGTCGAGCACGGCGAGCGTGATGCCCAGTGCGACGCAGACGATCGCCCAGTAGCGTTGCGGAAGCGGCAGGCCGGTATCGGCGTTCATGACGGAGCGAAGGCGTGGGTTGTCCGCGCGCCCGGGCACCGGTTGTGTGCGCAACCATGCTCGCGGGTGGAGGCGGCGGTGAGTGGCCCGGCCGGCCGGGCGGCGCCGGCGCGGGACCGGTCGAGTGTATCACCGGGCCGCATCGCGCGACGTCGACGCACCCGGGGCCGCCGGCCACCGGCCGGCGCGCGCATTCAGCCTTCGAAATCGAGGCCGCCGAGCCGCACGAGCGGGTCGGCCTGCGTGCGCGACGCGAGATCGATGTCGCGCGCGCCCTGCCACGCGCCCAGTTTCTTCGGCAGCGCGGCCAGGTAGTGCTCGAAGCGCTGCGGACCGTCCGGCTCCATCAGCCGCTCGATCTCGTCGGTGTCCCAGGTCAACTCGAGGTTCAGCGGATGCACGAAGCCGCTCACGTGCTCGTGTGGCGCGCTGCGGATCCGCACGCGCGTCGGTTGCCCGTGGCCGCCGTACGGGGCGACGTCGGCCTGGACGTGATCGGCGAAGAAGGCGGCGATCGCCCGCGCAATGCGCGGCGCGAATTCGGTATCGAAACGGCGGGCGGTTTCGGGCTGCATGAACGCGTCTCCTGTGGGCCGAAAATCGTAGCACGGCCGTACCGCGTTTCGGTGTGCGTGATACCCGTAATGGCGCGTTACCACTTGCTGCATCTATTACGACCGCGTGCCGCCACAATGCATCGCATCCAGTACCACTTCGCGTGGGAGTCCATGATGAAAAAAATTGCCGCTGTATGTGTCCTCGCCGGTTCGCTCGCCGTGGCGGGCCCGGCGTCCGCGCATGGCCGCGACGGGGGCGCCGTCATCGGCGCGCTGATCGGCGGCGCGGTGCTCGGCGCGATCGTGACGTCCGCGATGAATCCGCCCGTCGCGTACCAGGCGCCCGTGTATCAGGCACCGGCCTATCAGCCGCCGACGTACTACCAGGCGCCGGCCTACCAGCAGCCGGCTTATCCGAGCTACCAGCAGGCGCAGTACCAGGACGGCGGCCCGAACTATTGCTACGACCGCTATCAGCGCGCGTATGTGTGCGGCGCGCCCGTGTCGGGCGGCTATGCACAGCCGGCCGGCTGGTGAATGGGCGCGTGACCGGGCTCGGCGCCGCATGATCGGCGGCGACTGAGTCGCCGATACGCAGGATGACAAAAGGAAAGGCCCTCGCGTGATGCGAGGGCCTTTGTCATGTCGGGGGAGCCGGTTTCGGCAGCCTTTTTATCCGTCACCCAGCGCCCGTGCGGAACCGTGTGCGGATACAAACGGTTGCAATTGCATCCGCTGGATCGGCCGAATCAGTGGCGATGGCCACCCTCACCGCGCCCGCCGCCGCCTCCGCCTTCGTTCCAGTCGCCGCGGCGTCCGCCGCCGCGTCCCCAGCCGCCATGGTCACCGCGATCGCGATCCCAGCGGCGGTAGTCGCGATGGCCGCGATCCCAGTCGCGCCCGCCACCGCCGCCGCCCCATATATTGACCGTGCCGTAGACCGGCGCCGCGCCGTAGGCCGGCCCGTACGCGTAGCCGGGATCGGAATAGTAGGGCTGTCCGTAGCCGTATCCGGCGTCCGGGCCGACGACGCAACCGGCCAGCAGCGTGGCGACGCCGGCGGCAGCAATGAGCTTCAGCATGATGTTCTCCGTGGGTTCTCCTATAAGTACCGCGCGCGGGGATTGCCGGCTGTTTGCAATTGTGTCGTCAAATTACAGCCCCGTAAGGTCTTGCGACGAAAGTGTTAGCATCCGGGGCCCATTTTGTTTATCAGGAGCACATCGATGAAATTCGCGATCCGGGCCGTCCTGGCCGCCTTTTGCGTGACGACCGCCGCCGCCTGCGCGGCCGGGCCCGCATCGGCGCCCGCCGTGCCGGCCGAGTCGATCAAGATGTTCCCGCAGCCGGCGGCCGGCCAGCAGCGCGCGGTGATCGCGCTGCCCGCGCTCGAGAACGAAGGCGATGCGCGCGTCGAACTGATGATCGGCAAGACGCTGCAGACCGACTGCAACCAGCAATGGTTCGGTGGCGAACTGACCGCCGAGGACGTGAAGGGCTGGGGCTATACGTACTATCGGCTGACCGACGTGAAGGGGCCGGCGTCGACGCTGATGGCGTGCCCGGGCCAGGCGCCGCAGCAGCGGTTCGTGCAGGTGCGTAGTGACGGCCAACTGCTGCGCTACAACAGCCGCCTGCCGCTCGTCGTGTACGTGCCGGACGGTTTCGACGTGCGCTATCGTGTGTGGCATGCGTCGAAGGACGTGCAGCACGCCGTTACGCAGTAAGGTACCCGCGCGGCCATGCCGGGCGCTTGCCGCCGGCCGGCCGCGCGCGGTTTCGTGGGTTGCTTTTCGGGGCCCGCCGTCAGCCGGCGCGCGCGCCCGCGAGCGCCGGCCATGCGGCCAGCGCGGCTTGCGCGACCGCTTCCAGATCGCGACGGCTCGCGCCGTCGCGCGCCTGAATCGACATTCCCTGTTGCACCGTCACGTAGTAGCGCGCGATCGCGTCGAGATCCGCGTGCGCGGAAATCTCGCCCGCTGCAACGCCTTCGCCGAGCCGCGTGCGTAACGCGGCGACCGTCTGCTCGCGCATGGCGATCAACATTTGCCGGACCGTGTCCGAGCGCTCGGCCGGATGCAGCGCCGACAGGACGATCAGGCAGCCGGCCGGCTTCGACAGGCGCGTGAACACGCGCGCGGTCTGCATCAGATAGTTCTCGATCGCGTCGTGTGCGCTGCCGGCCTGTTCGACGCCGTCCCAGATCTCACGGCCCTCCGTTTCCCGATAGTGCTCGATCGCTTGCCGGAACAACGCCTCCTTGCTGCCGAACGCCGCGTACAGGCTCGGTGACGCAATGCCCATCGCGGCCGTCAGGTCCGTCATCGACGCACCCTCGTAGCCGAGGCGCCAGAACACCTCCATCGCGCGATCCAGCGCCGCTTCCTTGTCGAAGCTTCTCGGTCGGCCCCGTTCAGCCATGACATTCGTTCCTTCGTCGATATCTGTATCGATCGATAAAATAATTCAATTGACAGCGCCGCGCAACCTGCCACATTCTGTGTCAGTCGTTACATAAATGACCACAGGAGCTTTCATGAATCGACTTCAGGGCAAGCGTGCACTCGTCACGGGCGGCAGTCGCGGCATCGGCGCGGCCATTGCGAAACGGCTGGCGGCCGACGGTGCGGACGTCGCGATCACTTACGAGAAATCGGCGGAGCGGGCGCGGGCCGTCGTTGCCGACATCGAGGCGCTCGGCCGCCGGGCCGTCGCGATCCAGGCCGACAGCGCCGATCCGGTGGCCGTGCGCGGCGCGGTCGATCATGCCGCGCAGACGCTTGGCGGCCTCGACATCCTCGTCAACAACGCGGGCATCTTCCGCGCGGGCGCGCTGGACGACCTCACGCTCGACGATATCGACGCGACGCTGAACGTGAACGTGCGCGCGGTGATCGTCGCGTCGCAGGCGGCTGCGCGGCACCTCGGGGAGGGTGGGCGCATCGTGTCGACCGGCAGTTGCCTCGCGACGCGCGTTCCCGATGCGGGGATGAGCCTCTATGCGGCGAGCAAGGCCGCGCTGATCGGCTGGACGCAGGGGCTCGCGCGCGATCTCGGTGCGCGCGGCATCACGGTCAATCTCGTGCATCCGGGGTCGACCGATACGGACATGAATCCGGCCGACGGTGAGCATGCCGGCGCGCAACGTTCGCGGATGGCGACTCCGCAGTACGGCAAGGCGGAGGACGTGGCGGCACTCGTCGCGTTCGTCGTCGGGCCGGAAGGGCGGTCGATTAACGGTACCGGGTTGACAATCGATGGCGGTGCGAATGCATAAACGTAGAGGTGCGATGTAATTTGCTCCTGCGCTGGCGGTAATCGCTGCACCGATGCCGCGCGCGATTTCGAGGTCGCGCGCGGTCGAACCAGTCCTGACGTTCGCGTGTTGAAGAAGGTTCGGGATTCTATGCAATGTCGGATGCGTGTCAGTTGCGTTGAATCACGGAGTATTGCGAACGGTGGCCTCCGCACGGAATTCATTTACAAAGTGCGCTGGCGTACTTACGATGACGCCAATCTGGGCTAGCGGAACATCGTATGCGTACAGTCGATCAAGCGATGCTTGCCGCGCTCTGCCTTTGTCTTGCCGCATGCGGCGGTGGTGACGACAACCCTGCGGCGGCACCGCAGACCGTTGCGGGTACATCGACATCTGCCGGCGCCGCATCCGGTGCATCGACTTCATCGACTTCATCGACGAATTCCGGAAGTTCTGGCTCGACCGCCGGGGCGACCGGCATCACTCCCGGCGCGACGCTTCAGCCGTCCAGCGGCTCCAATCCAGTTCTCGTCGCCGATGTGACGGTCTCCCCGGCCGCCGACGGCAGCGACCAGTCCGACGCGTTGCAGAAAGCATTCGACAGCCTGCAGGCCGGCCAGCGCCTGGTGATCGCGCCGGGCCGCTACGTCGTCGGGCATTCGCTTGCCGTGACCGTGCCGCAGGTGGTGATCTCCGGATATGGCGCGACGCTCGCCGCCACGAATCCGGCCGACCAGACGATCGTGATGCGCGGCGCCGGTTCGACGCTCGTCGGCGTGACACTCGCCGGCACCGGCACGACGCGGCTCACGACACCCGAGTCGACCAAGGTCGAGGTGACGGGCGCGGACGTTCAGGTGCTCGGCGTGACGATCCAAGGAGGCGCGAGCGCGGGGATTTTCGTGTTCGGCGGCAGCGGTATCGCGATCGTGGGCAACACCGTGCGCGCGACGCTGGCCGATGGCATCCATACGACCTACGGGTCGACCAACGTGCTGGTGCAGAACAATACGGTGACGGGCACCGGCGACGATCTGATCGCCGTGGTCAGTTATCTCGGCGACGGCCGGCTCAGCAGCAACGTGCTGATCGACCACAATTCAGTGTCGGGTAACGCGTGGGGGCGCGGTATTACCGTTGTCGGCGGGCAGGGCGTGACGATCTCGAACAACACGGTCGACGGCGTCGAGAAGGCGGCGGGTATCCTGGTCGCGCAGGAAGACAGCTGGAAGACTTATGGGTCGTCGAACGTCGTCATCACCGGCAATACCGTGACCAACATCCAGAACTCGAACGTGAACAACGGCCTGCAGCCCACGCAACAGGGCGCGATCGAGCTGGATACGTGGACGGGAACGGTGTCGGGCGTGGCGGTGACGGATAACCGCGTGTCGGGATCCGGCTATGCGGGGTTCCGGGCGTATGGGAACGTGTGTTCGTTCAGCGTGACGGGCAATACGTTTTCGTCCATCGCCGGGTTGCCGGTCGGGCTGTTGACGAACGGGTGCGCGGTGAGCCAGATCGTCGTCGACGCGAATCGGCTCGCGGATGGCAGTGTGCTGGCGCTGCCGGCCGGGGCGTCGTCGACGGGGACGTTGGCCGTGACGGGGGTGAATGCGAGTTTGATGCCGAAGGTCAGGACTGGGTTAATGCGGTGAGCACGGGGGGCGGCCGTGCTGGTACAGCATGCAAATCAAAAAGCCCGCTTGCTTTCGCATAGCGGGCTTCGATGTTGGTTGCGGGGATAGGATTTGAACCTATGACCTTCGGGTTATGAGCCCGACGAGCTGCCAGACTGCTCCACCCCGCGGCGCGAAGTGTACCCCGGACTGTTGCGGTGCGTCAAATGATCAGTGATCCCCCCGCGTCTCCCATCAAAATCCGCTTGCTTACATTGCCTGGGTTCTCTCGGATATCGGAGTGTTACCTTGGTTCCGATCAAGTAACCGATCCATGTTTGTTACCCTTCGGCGGTTGGATAACACTTTGGGTAACAGTCGAACACTTGATCGAAAAAACGCTGTGCGCAGTGCCCGCGCATTCGGAAGGGCGTCGGAGGACTCGCGGGGAATCGGTGGTTGTTTCCACCGCTGATCGCTGCTGGAAGTCCGCAACAATGAAACCCCGCACAGCCAAGCGTGACGGGGTTCTTGCGGCGAAGCTGGTGAAACTTTGGAGGCTCTCTGGTCCCCGACAGAATTCATATCTCTAGGCTGCCAGGGAGCTTCTGGCATCGACTGCGCATAGATACCAACAGAAATACCAACAGGCAACAGTGCATAGTGCGAAGGAGTTCTGTACGTAACTTCGCTTGCCGTCGAAAGCGAAAAATTCTAGAGATTTGGAGATTAGTGCGCCTTTTCGGTTGTTAGCCTTGTCCGGCAAGCCTTTGACTATCTCCAAATCTATCTCCAGAACACACGCTTACTTGGAGACAACTTTGGAGATAGTCGATCCTCGGGGTAGCCTCTGCTTAGCCGCATTGCAATCTGCCCATCGATCTGGAACGCTGCGCGCAAAGAATGCCCAGCGCCGCCGCCCTCCCAGCGCCGCAGACGAACGCGAGCGATACGGTTCCCGAAAAGTCACTTTGAGCAGATTTAATAGTTACATTGGCGGTCGCGGTAGTAACAGAGACGAGCGATAAGGTGGAGATCGGCAGCCGTTGTTACGTCCTCACGCCAATAGCCGCACCGAACTGCCTTCCAAACGCCGTGACGTCAAGCCGCCCGCTCGCAATTTCCAACGTCCTCTGCGGCGGTGCGTTTTGAGGTACCCAATACCTATACTCGGGTCGCGATTTCGCCCATTCGTAGATATTCTCTCCGGCAATCGAAGTTTCGTAGCTCACTGTCACTAGACCAAGACGAATCCAATTGTCGACCAACGCCGGCAATTCTCGGGACGCCCACGGTACACCATCACGATGAAGGCCCAATACATGAGTTTCCACGGTCTGGTAGCTTTCCGGAAAAGAAAACTTCAGTGCCGCGTGTTCATCTCGATAGGTGTTGAAGCGAACTTGTACGATAGGATGGGTGTTGACTTTAAGAATGAAATTTAATACTTGAGCTTCAGGTGCGCTGAGTTGTCGAATAATCTCTGCAAATGCAGGGTGTGCATTTTTAGCATGCCGATCGTCCATGGCAGTCGCTATTAGCTTGAGATACATGTTTCTCAAACTATCGTATCCATGGGTGAATGCCAGGCCCTGAAGAGCTGGGCCAATGACCGCGGCTTCGGGTTCACATAGATTGTCGGGAGGGATGGCCTCTGCGGCCTCAGCGACATCTGACGCAAATCGATGTTCGAAGTACTCTTTTGCTTTCCCATAGCCGTAGTTAATGGCGGCTAGAGGAAGTAGCCCCACGTTGATGAATTGGGTAATCGTCTTGGCTGATTTTGCCAAATTAGATCCGGCCGCCTTCACATCTGGATGATCACCCGCAACCTTAACGATCGCCCCGACTAACTCGACCGTGCTCTTTGCGTCCTCAATCGCATTCTTTACCCCGTCGTCTGACATGGCATCCTCACTTTAAATTATAGAAAAAGTACGCCGGCACTATTAAATCAACCCACCACAGCCGTACCGATTTCCATTCCTTAGTCGTTTGTACTGGAGCGTACGCGCATGATCGTCTGCCGACTCGTACCATACTGCTTCGCAAGCCCCGCCACAGTTGCCCCTTCGGCGAGCCGCTGTCGGACCTCTCCGCGCTGTTGTTTCGAAAGGGCGCTTGGTCGCCCCATCGCTTTGCCCTCCGCCCGAGCACGTGTTATTCCGGCATGCGTCCGCTCAATCATCAAATCTCGTTCAAACTCGGCAACGGCATTCAGCACCTGCATCGTCATCCGACCCGCTGCACTGGTAAGATCAACACCACCGAGTGCGAGGCAATGGATCCTAATACCACGACTCGCCAAATCCTCAACGGTTGCGCGCACGTCCATTGCGTTCCGGCCAAGGCGATCCAGCTTAGTCACGATCAGGACATCACCCTCTTCCATCTTAAGCAGTAGCTCAGCAAATCCCGGACGCTGATCCGCGCTTACGCTACCAGAAATACTCTCCGCCACAACCCGACGTTTGTCGACCGTAAAGCCAGCCGCTTTGATCTCGCGGAGCTGGTTAGTCGCCGTCTGGTCGGCTGTACTGACTCGGGCGTATGCAAAAGTCCGGGACATGTCACTCGTAATGTGTTCAAAATGGATGTCCGAATGATACCCTATGTACGTAACTGTGAATGCCTCAGTTTCGGACATGGCTGCGTACCGCGTCCGAAAGGGTTCGGTTTTGGACATGCCGGGTCGACCGGGCACAGATGGTTTTTTGGTCCCGATGTAGAGCGGCGGATCGTCAGATGCCACAATTCATGCGATAGCAGCCGCGCCAAAACGGAACCAGCTAGCACGCCATCCGTTATGACAATCCGGCCATCGCGCTGCAGTTTGCGCACTTCATCGGGGAACCACATGCCGCTGCCGCTCAAGGACCTTGCCAAGCTGAATCAAATCATTGAACGCATTCAAGCCGGTCGATTTGATGCGAATGATGTCGACAATCTGCTCATGAAGCTTCGTCCATACGCAGGGAGAGAGACCGTTTTCTTTGAGGTGGCGAACTTCGTTGCACACTCCGATGCTCGGGACCGTGGCCTTGCGCAGCAGTCCATCACGTCGTTCGTTGACTCGATCCAGTACTTTCGAGAATACGTGTCTGAGAATCGTCCGCTAGATCTTGGAGCGCCTTTCCCAGCGTACCTTTATCGGCTATTTCTTTCTCAAACCCGTCTTGCGGACGAGCGCCACTTGAAGGACGAGCATAAGATGAGCCGTACAACGCTCATTAAGAAGATTGAAGCCAATTTTTCGATCGACAAGAAAACTGGAACATGCAGCCTAAGGAACAATAAGGGCGGTGTCGAACTGTTCGAAGCCCTTCGGTTCGTTACCGGCTTCATCCATTCGAGGGCGGCGTTCCATGTAAACGATTTTCACAAGGATCTAAAGGATGTCCTGCGTGTGCAGAGAGTCAGCTTCGACGAGGCATCGTGGGACGCACAGACCGATCGCATATCCTTGGCAGTCTTGTGCCTCATATCCAATACGGAGTTCCAACTGGCGGATGGAAGTCAAGCAAGCTGCAAGCTGGAGACCGAAAACTACTTTCGGCTTCTTAGTGGCCAGCGTCGATTGCCGACGGGGAAAATGAGTTCGGACCCGTCTACCTTTGGTCAGTTGGTGGTCTTAGGTGAGGCAACGGTCGGTAGCACGAATATGGTTCCGCTTAGGATCAGTTTCCCCCTCATTGATACCAATCTCGATCCGCATGAACACTGCCATCCCACTTTGTTTTTACGGGATCATGGCCCGGATGCCTTCGCCGGCTGCAAGGTCGAGATTATCAATTTCGCGCCGGATATGTCGCTGTCGGCCGACTTCAAGCTTGTGCGAACCGACTCGATAGTCGGGTAACGGGGGCACGTTTCGAATTCGGCGGCCAAGAGAGTTGGCGTTGCGACCCGTGAGAAAATAGCGGAAGTCGAGCCTAGGTCGGCCACCCGAAAAAACCGGACACCTTCATCGGCTGGCTCGGCGTTTTTCGTGAAGGTCCACACGAAGGGTGGACATGAGAAAGTCACGCAACCTCGGACATGAGGAAATAGATTCCGACGAAGAGCGGGTATCAGCGGACGAACTAGCCGTGTTTGTCGATCGCGGCCCGTCAGCGAAAATCAATCAAGTCTCCGACCATTTTCTGCATCTTGATCCGGCTGACAGCGTTGGTCCTGCGGTAGAGGCTGCCACTTTTCAGCTAATCAAGGCGGAGTATGAGCGGTGGGAGCGCGATCATTTTCAGATGGAGCGCCTCGATTTGATTCGGGCGCGACGGCTTGCGCTGAGCGATTCATTGCCGTATCCGCTGGTACAGAATGTGAGGCGCATTGCAGGCCTCGGCGGCGGGAAGTACGACTGGGCGGAATGGATGTATGCCTTGTATTTGCGCGGAGTGGCGGACGCTAGGCGGCGAGCGCGCGCCGGCGGCGACTTATCCGACCTGCCGAAGCCGGATAAGGCCGTCGCTGCGCAGATTCGAAAGTTGTGGCCCGATATGGAGCGTGCGATTGAGTTTGCTGTTTCCGCTGATGTCAGCAGCATCCAGCGTGAGCGACGGATCTACGCTTTCGCCTATTGCGGCATCACTCATGCCTTTAATGCTGCGCTCGAACTTTTGCATCGGCGGTCGAAGAACGTAACAGAGGCACTGAAGGCAGAAGCGCTGCGCCGTGAGAAGCGCAAGCGAGATGGCTCTGTTGGCAGGGACGCCACTGTCGCAAAGGGCGCTGCAACGCTTACCTTGGTGAAGGCGGAAGTTGAGCGCTATCGCAATCGAGGAGTCCGGGTTGGAATCGACGAGCGAAGAGCTATCGCGACAAAGTTGAAAATCTCTGAGCGTCACGTGCGGCGCTTGATTGAACAACTTCCCGACGGCGATACAACTGCGGACATTTCGGCGTGAAATTGCAGGACATTCCTGCAATCGGGACATTCAACTTTAAAACGTGCTGATCGCGCGGCGATAGTTGCTCCCGTCTATGTCAATGGTGACGTAGGCATGCTTAGGGAGTACATATGCCCGTAAAGAACACCGCCACACTGCCTAGCCCGACCGCACTGCTGCTTGACGGTCTTTCTCGCTGGGAAAGTCTTCGTTCGTCCATCCAGTTGTCCCGTGAAACTGTCCGTCAGCGCGAGCGTGAGGGGCGGTTTCCGCCATCGATTCGCCTTACTCAGCGCCGCACCGTCCGGAGCAATCGCGAAATCCATCGCTATCTTGCTGATCCGCTGAACTATCGCGTAGTCGACTTTGCGAATGAAGTGACGGAGTACGTGTGATGACGAAGCGCATGGACGTAACGGACGCGCGCGCAACGGCGCGTGATGCAAAGAAACAAGCGGATGCGGCTTTCTATGAAGGCGAGTTGGAGCGGCAATGGGTGCCGGACGGCTCGCATTCGCAGGTCGCGCGCGTCGCTAAGCGGTTCTGCCTCGTTGCGGTGGCTGGCGAGCTGGCGACAGCGAACGGACTGACCGGCTGGACGCAGGGCGAAGCGGTCGAGGCTGCGCGTCGCTGCTTCGAAGGCTGGCTCGAACTGCGCGGTGGCACCGGCAACTCGGACAAGGCGGAAGCCGTGCGGCAGGTACAGCATTTCCTCGCCGCACACGGTGACAACCGTTTTCGTGTGGATGAAGATCGTCGCCAAGGCACTGATGAAGCTGGGCGTGCTGATGCCGCGTAGCGACGGCTATCCGTACCGCCAGGAATACATCCCCGGTCACGGCAAGTTCATGGTCTACCGCGTGCTGCCGTCCATCTTCACGCATGACTGTGAAAGACGCCGCCGCCGTCCGGTAGGGCGGTGGCGGGCATTCCTTTGCGTGGCATTTTTGGCCCGCGCGTCAAAGTTACTTTGAGCGATACGCGCCAGATGGAACCGGGCCGGCGATTGCCGTGAATCTTGCCGTAACCGTAACAATCCAGCCCGATTTGTCTCCAGTATATCCAGCGTTCTCCAAATCGTTTGGAGACACGCGAAGCCTTACCCCACAAGGCTTTTCGGCCGATTCAGACGTTTATCTCCAAATGTCCAACTCGTTTTAGCTAGACGGGGCGCGGCTCTCCCGGATTTGACGGGCATCAGAGGCGTGTTTGGGACGGGGTGTCCGCTATGCGCACCGATCGGGCATTGTTGCGCCGGCCGCTAGTGTCAGGGCGGCCAGAAAGCGGGGGACCCTGCGTCTAGGGCCAAGACGCGGGGGTTCACACCCGCGTGTTTTTCCTACTCCCGGCCCACTTAAGGGGGGGCATATCCATACCGAAATGCAGGGGACCGGTAGTGCGGTGCTGAGTCTGAAAAATCGGTGGGAGGCGCGAGGCAAGGGGGGCATAAGCATGCAAGGAGGCATGGTGGATTGCCACTCTTCCCGATGACGACACGTGTGCCACAACGGTTCAACCTTTGCTGTCGGCAAGACTCAGTCGAGCTGTGTAGCGGCCGTACAATCGCGTTTTGTACGAAACGGGCTTTCTTCAAAAATGAGTCTTACGCAAGATCAGCATCGCCGCTGGGTCGCTAGCTTCTTCAAGTCGAAGGTAAAAGAGTTCGACTTCTGCTTGCGCTCAGTCGTGGAATGCTGCGATCAATCAATGCTTCGATTTCGCACTGGGCAGCAGGGAGACGAACAAACGGAAGGCAGGATCGTTTACGCATTCTCTGCGTTCAGCAACACCGTCCAAACTCTCAAAGATGCTGGCTCAACATTCCTGAAACCGAAGATCACGTGGAGCGACATCGAAGGCCTTCGTCACGGAAAGTTTATTTGGCTCAGCAGGAATGCCGCTACCCATGATGGCCATCCGGTCATAAGCGCATGGGCGGACGGGCGCTACTTCGTACCAAATGACATTCACCGGTTTGGTCCTGGCGGTGATCTGATTGAGATTTCAGCCCCGACCGTCGACGCGGCCCAATTTTGTCTTGAATTTGCGAAAGATTTCAGCGCTTTTCTCGCAGCGCGTCTCAGTTCCGCCGGCCCAATAGAGGGCGCGACACCGAACATTGCCGAGATCCAGCATTTTCTGAAGTCGCCTGCGGTACCGAGTTTCGCGCGTGAGATGTTCGAGACAAATCGAGTGGAGATCGAGCGTGCGCTTACGCAAGTGAAAATTGATCCGGTCCGGGACGCGGTTGCTTATTTGCTCGCGACCGAAGCGTTCTGCGACGCTCGCCTTGGCAACTGAAAAAGCGCCCAATCCCGTTCTTAGCGGGTAAGAGCGCGGGCGACACGGGACCGCTATCGGACTGACACAGTGGGGATGACGTCCGCCCCTGCCTTGAGACGGTCGAGGTGATCGCCCCACACCTGCATCATTCGCCTGCGCTCCGGCAGATACTCGGCGTGGACGTAGGCGGCCGTTACTTGATTGCGTTCGGCGTGTGCCATCTGGCGCTCCACAACGTCCCGGCCGAAGCCGAGTTCACGCAGAGCCGTAGCTGTCGGTCCGCGAAAGCCGTGCCCCGTCATTCGCGACTTGTAGCCCATATGATAGAGCGTATAGAGCATGGTGTTGTTCGAAATGTGGCTTCGGCCTTGCACGCTGTAGAACACGAAGCGATGCTGGCCGTTGAGCGCGCGGAGCTGGGCGAGTACGTCGAGTGCCTGCCGCGATAGCGGCACGATGTGTGGGTCGCGCATCTTCATGCGTTCAGGCGGAACGCGCCATTCTGCTGCGGCCTCATCAAACTCCGACCACTCTGCACGGATCATTTCCGTTGTCCGCACGAAGGTCAGTGCCATCAGGCGGAGCGCGAGCCGGGTAACTAGGTCCCCTTGGTAGGCGTCAATGTCGCGCATGAGCTGCGGAATCTCCGTCGCCTTGACGCGGGCCATGTGCTGCACGCCGGGACCCTTCTTCAGGACCGTCTGCGCATCGATGTCGGCTGCCGGATTCCTGGAGCATCGGCCGGTCATGATCCCGTACTGGAAGACCGCGCGTGAGCGCTGGAGAATCCGCTTCGCTGTCTCCCGCACCCCACGCGCCTCGACTTCGCGAACGATGCTGAGCATCTGCGGCGAGTCGATCTCCGCCATCGGGCGAGCACCGATCTTGGGGAACACGTCGACCTCAAGCGAATTCAGCACCTTCTCTGCGTAGCCGTCGCTCCAGCCCGGGCGCTGAGAGTCGAACCACTCGCGCGCTACCGCTTCGAACGAGTTGGCCGCCGCGATTTCGGCGGCCCGTTTCGCATCCTTCTTCGCCTCGCCCGGATCGATGCCGGCCGCGATCTGCTCGCGGGCCTCGTCGCGCTTCTTCCGTGCCGTCGCAAGCGTGACGGCCGGATAGACGCCGAGGGCGAGCGTCTTCTGCTTGCCAAGGAAGCGGTAGGACAAGCGCCAGTACTTCGCGCCGTTCGGTTGGACGAGCAAGAACATCCCGTTGCCGTCCGTCAGTTTGTATGGTGCCGCGCTGGCCTTCGCGTTGCGCACCTGTATGTCAGTGAGAGGCATTGTTGGTATCTGTGTTGTTGGTATCTTCTGATACCAACAAAAATACCAACACTTTCTCTGGCTGTCACTGAGCAACCTTGGGTAACGATAGGAGCTAGAGCGCCGCCAGACGGGCTTGAGCGGGGAGTTTCTTGGGAATCTTGGGGGAGGTTTGGGGCTTGGCTGGTCCCCCGACAGAATTCATGTCTATATGATCATGCTGGGATCGATCGGTATCTCACGCAAAAAGACCCCCAAAACAACCCCCGGATGATCGAGGCGAGGAGGGGGAAGCGGCTAATGGGCGAGCGGCCGCAATGCGGATTGGCTAGAACGAATCCCCATAGATCAGATCGAGCCGCTCGGCTTCATAGTCGTAATAGCGCGCCGTCGGGCTGCAGAAGTAGGTCGCGCCGACTTTTCTCGGCGCCGGCCGGATCTTTCCACTTTTGCACCATGCGCGAAGCGTTGCTATGCCCGGGGCGTATTCCCCAAACACCATCTCAGCCCATACACGAAGAGGAATGAGCTTTTGAACTTCCTTGCTTTGCTTGGCAGGAACAGTGGGCGATCGCGTCGATGCAAGCTGATTCATCGCTGCACGCTCACGGTCCTCACCTCTGCCAATGCGCTCGACCAGCGGTAGTCTGCGGTCGGTGTTCTCGAGGGCTAGCAACTCAACGTAGGCCCGGATGTCGATCTCAATATCACCTTGCTCGGGAACGCGGAAATGGACGTTGCGAATGAGCCGACCGTCCCTGATCTTTATGCGGATGGGGTTCGGTGCTCGCTTCATCTTACGTGCGGCTTCCTCTAGCGGCAGCCACTCTTGATGCTCTTGGGTATCGGCCATATCGATGCAGGCTCGCGAGGGTTCGTACGAGCGATAATCCTACGCCTACATGACCAGATTCACGACCGCTCATCTTGTCGTCGTCCGCGTGCCAGGCGCAGAAGGAATTGGATGCGGAAGTACGCGATCGAGCGTCGGCGCCGGCATTGTGCGGCAAATGAGGGAGCGCCAGCCTTAGACATAATGATGGTGTGCATTTCTGGGTTGTTAAGTGAGACTACCTACAAAACAACCCACCCGGTGAACAAGCCGGTCAGGCGTGGCTATTGGCCGCGTAAATCGGCGTTCCGCTAACGGTAATCGTTGATGTCTTGTTCTCGCTTATCGACTTGTGCAGTGCGGCTTCATGCCATTTTCTGATTGCTTCGTCTGAAACGTAACTGGCGACATTTGTGCGCCACTCGTCTCCGGCTTTGATGAACACTGCGGAACGCCTCGGAATGTCCGCAATCATTTGCCGCGGTGTCTCTTTCATCCGCTCTGCGTCGGGGTGGTCTTCAAAGTGGTCGAGTAGCCATTGATTGCTGGCAAGTGCCTCGTCCCAGTTCTTTTGCGTGCATACCCCGTCGATCATCGTAAATCGGATATGTTCGCGCGCGAGCAACGTCTTGGTGAGCGCCCCAAGGTTTCCGCTAGGTGAGTTCTTCAGCCATGCGAGAAACGCTTTGTCAGGGGCATTCCCGAGTTGATACTCTTTGTCGCCGATGAGATCGGCGATTCCCACATACATCAAAAATCCTGCATGCGTCTGTACTTCTTCCGGCAGTGCCTCGAACCACTCAGCCATCACTTGCATCGGTGTCTTCATTGCATTTCCCCGTAGTTTGGTGAGCCGTTAATAGAACGTAAACTTCGCATCCACGCAAGCAGGTCGATGGGTTCATTGCAGTCATCGACCCGTGGTCGTCGCCACCGGCTCATCCGCCTCGTAAGGCTTGGATGCGATCAACGACCTCCAGGCATCAGAAGGCTTATCGAATGTGACGCCTCCATTGAGGCGCGAAGCCATCGTATGGACTTATCCAATGCTTGCTTCACTCCGCGGTTTGCGAGAGAGTTAATCGCCCAACTTCATCTGGGTTGTCGGGAAAATAAATTGCTAGGAGATCAGCGAAATGACAACGATTCTTATCGGTTACGATCTGGTTGGCAAGGACGGTATCGATTACGCGCAGCTCGAGGATGCGATTAAGGGACTGGGGGGCTGGTGGCATTGCCTCGATTCGACATGGCTTGTCACGACCACACTAACGGAAGCGCAAGTCCGAGATCGCCTCCTAAATTACATCGGCAAGAATGATCGGTTGCTCGTGCTAACGCCGGGGCGACCGACGGGAGCATGGTACGGAATGAGCGAAGTCTGCGGGGATTGGCTTAAGAAAAATCTATCATAGTCTTGTAGGTATGAAAACGCCCGCAGATGCGGGCGTTTTCTTCCGCCGAAACTAATGCCGAATCAAGTTGCTTTCCGCGTAGCTTCAAATGCAAAACGAGTTCGGATCATTTGATTAATCTGAGGGGTGGTGTTTACAAATGAAAGGGTTTCCCGAATGCGCTGAAACGGGAATTGCTCCAACAGAGCGATGAACGCTGAGTTAACAAATGAAGAAGGGAGTGCGTCGACTCCATCAAATGAAACAACGACTCCCTCGCCGCGCTTAATGGGCGCGTAGATAGCCTCATACAGCTTATGCCCATCTGCATTACTGTAGCACTGCTTTACTATATCAAGGGCGCGAATCACCATTCGAACTCCTCGTCAATCTCGTCAGAAACAAAAGTGTTGGTGTGGAGCGCCAACTGGATCAGTGTCCCAGGGTAGAACCCCTTTGCTGGACGCGGCGTTCGCTTCACTCCATCCCTCCCCCTGACACAAGTGAGGATACCACGGCGGGAGTGGATCATCACTGCCCCGTCATTCCTGGCGGCGACGTTTTGTACCAAAACGTGAAGGCCGGCTCCTCGATTTCGAACGGTCGTTTGGGTGGTAAACCCCTGCTCCGAGGCTCGAGCGATAGCTTGCTGATCAGACAGATTGCCCTCGAGCTGCTGCACCCTGTAAGGGATGCCGACGCCGAAATCCGATACCGTGATTTGGATCAGGTCCTTGTTCGGATAGTGCTGTGCAAAGATGCAGCCGATGTTGACCTGCGAATGGTCGTTGATATTGTTGAAAATTTCTTGAAAGCAGACCTTAACGGTCGAAAGCGCCCGCTCCTCGGTCTCAAGGGCATTCGCCAACCACGGCACCAGTCGATTTTCCATGTAGCCATAGCTGCGGGAGTATTCGACCAACTGCAGCGGGAGAGTTGTGGCGCGGACGGCCGCCCCTTGTTGGAGATCGTACCCTAAATACTGACGGAAGAAGCCGGAATCGTCCAAGAATCGGACGGGCGTATGGAGAGTCTTGTGACCTTTGAAATAGGTCTTGGCTCCGATCTTCTTCAAGAACTCGATGAGATTGCTAAGAACCGTGACGCCGGCCGAGTCGATGAACTTCAAGGGGGCGAAATCAAGGTAAATGACTTTGCATCGTGCGTTGTGCCCCTCGTCCAGCACTTGAGAGACCAATCCGTACATGGTCTCCTTGTTGAAGTAGGTCGGCAGAGGCACGGTGAGCTCCTGCGATGGAGCAAGAATTTGCCAGATCATATAGGTAGCGCGAGCCAGGGGTGGCGTCCTGATTGCGCCGCCTCTCAATTCTCGAAATCGTAACAGATTGTGTCCGGCTCGACATGATTGCATGTGCGCTCAACAGTGATCGCACATCAGGGTCGATGCCTTCGGCATTGGCGCTACTGGCAATTCGGGTGCACCGGGGTGTGATCGGGGTCGCCGTGCTGGACTCTGCTGCCCTCAATAGGATGGGCAACACGCATCAGCATGGTCAGGCACGCAGCTGTGCGCATTCCTGCAATGCGGCCGCACGGCGCTCATCAATGTAGTTCGCTAGATCCTGAACGTGGATGCCCTTGGCGCACTTCTGGGACTTTCCCATCCGAATGAGCGGAAGCGGAATTTCGCCGGAGCCGATCTTTCTGATAAGCGTCGCGACCGTCATCGGCGCGAAGTAGTCTCGGCACACGACGTCGATCGGTATGATCGCTGTCGCGTTGTACTGAGCCATCAGCAGGAAGACAGTGTTCATGATCGGTGGGCCGCAATTGCTTGATACATGAGAGGGATCCGCCGGTCATGCGGTCGACGTCAAGGCTGCGCGAGCAGTATTGCACCAACTGCCTGGGGCACATGCAAACGGCAGCGGCCTTGTCGGGTGATTCGGCCGCTACATCGGACGCCAGCGCGCTACGAGCGCAGCTGCTCGCATTCCTTTATTGCTGCAGCACGCCGCTCGTCGATGTAGTTTGCGAGATCCTGAATGTGGACGCCCTTGGCGGACTTCTTGGACCCTTCGATGCGCACGAGAGGTAACGCGATCTCGCCGAGACTGACCTTTATCACCAGCTGCGCCGGCGTCAGGTGCGAGAAATAGTCACGGCAGACAAGCTCGACCGGAACGACAGCAGTTGCCCCGTACTGTGCCATCAGTAAGAAGACTGTATTCATGAGGCGTCTCTCACGAGATACGGTATTTTCGATTTGACCGCGCTACGGCGGTGGAGCTCAATTCGTGGTCTGGCATGCATAGAAAAAGCCCGCTTGCTTTCGCAGAGCGGGCTTCGATGTTGGTTGCGGGGATAGGATTTGAACCTATGACCTTCGGGTTATGAGCCCGACGAGCTGCCAGACTGCTCCACCCCGCGGCGCGAAGTGTACGCGGACTGCTGCAGTGCGTCAAACGATCAGCGTTCCTCGCTGAACTGAACCTCCGGCTCCCCCAGTTGTGCAATCTGCTTGTGGACATGGGCGACCAGCACCGAGGTGATCTTGTCGGCCTCGATGCCGAGTTCGGAGGCAATCAGTGGCCCGACCTTCGCTGGCCAGTTGAGCCACGCATCGCGCTGAGCCCGGAACTCCTCGAACAGGACTGTGCTCGCCGTGTCGAGCTCCACTAGGGCGCCAGACTTCTTTTCGAAATCGAGGCGGTGCAGTAGGGCGAGATAGACCTCCTTAATGCGCCTGGCTTCGTCAAAACTTGTGCTGTCGACGTCGATCTCGCCAGCAAGGCGTTCTGCTGCCTGGTCGAGTGATTCGCCGGGCTGGATCTCGATGTCGACGACTGCCTCCTTGCCCGCGTCGAGCTGAACGGGCGAGCCGTCGCGCCGAACCCGGCTGAGCCGAGCCAGGGACGCATCGACATCGACGCGCGCGCCCTGCATCACGAGCTTGCCCTCGCGCTTCCAGTTGAGCACGGCCTGTCGTGACACGCCGCACAGGTCCGCAAATTCCGACTGCTTCATGAATGCCATATTGATTTCCTCTGGCAAGGTGCGGCCGGAACGGCCGCGAAATTGGATGCTCGAGCTCGTTCGCCCGTCAATTTGTCAACCTGCTGTCAACCAACTTGACAGAATTTCGCCGGTCAACGTGCGAATGAAATTTCTTTCGTTTCATGGGCTTAAGGCCATTTTGTCAAGCAATAGAATTTCTCTATCGATGATTCTGTCAACCAACTCCAGAAGTTTGTAGCTGGTCGGAATCCGCGGTGCGCAGTGCCCGCCCGTTCGGAAGGGGGGTGGAAGGACCCGGGGCGGTTTCGAGGGCTGGCGTGGTCGTCCGAAGGGCCGAATTCCGTGTCGCCGGTGGCCGTTTTGCGAGCGAGATCCGATCGACCGGCGCACGAATTCACGATGACCATTTGGGATCACGATTCCTTGTCATTGCTGGGGTTGCGGGTCACAGTTCGCCACTGGCGCGCCACTGGTTTCCGTGTGTAATCCGAGACCGATCTTCTCTGCGATGCGTTGCTGGCCGGCGGCCACGGTGCCCATGTCGACCTCGAGATAGGCCGCTGTCGTCGTCAGGTTCTTGTGGCGAAGGGCTCGTTGGATCGATTGCACCGGGACACCGGCTTCAGAGAGCAACGTTGCGAACGTGCCGCGTAGTCGATGCGCGGTGATGTGGGGGGCACCGACTGCCCGGTTGGCCGCCAACATCGCCGAACGCGTGAAGCCAGCCGGATACGGGCAACCGTTCGCTTTCTGCAGGATTGGGCCGGCCGCCTTCCAGTCTGCCATCAGGTAGTCGATCAACCAGGCCGGAACGGGGATCGGATCAGCCTCGCGGCCCTTCGTCCGACCCGGCGTGTAGGTCTGGCGCCCGACGTCGAGCCATTCCCATCGTGCCGTAATGGTCTCCGATTCGCGCAGGCCCAGGCCGAGCATCAGGCGCACTGCAGTGCGGACCCCGGCGCGATTGCCTTCGCCCGCGTCGATGGCATCTAGCCATGCCCGGGCCATTGCGACGGGCAGGATCGCCCGCGGCTTCTTCTGGACCTTCAGCGCGCGGACACGGAACGGGACGGCCGCCAGGATGCCGCGCCGTACGGCCCAATTGCAGAGCAGGCGCAGCACCTTGAGCCACTGATTCGCCGATACCGGCGCATGCGATTCAAGGTGCCGCACGCGCGCGAACTCGACGCGATCGGTCGACAGCTCGTCGATCAGCACGTCGGCCAGATCGTAGAGGTGAAGTCGCCCGAACGTCTCCACGACCTTGACGTGTGCGCGACTGGCTGTCGACTCGTGGACAACGAGCCATTGGCGTACGAGCTCACGTAAGGTCGGCAACTCCTTGCTGTCGCGTGTCCAAAGCTTTGCCTGGCGAACAGCCGCCTCCGCAACTTGCTCGGCGCGCTGTCGATCGGTTTCACGTGTTGAACGTTGCTGGCGTGTGCCGTTGATTTGGAAGCGGCAGTGCCAGACCTTGCCGACGCGAAAAAGTTGATAGCTCATCGATATAGATATGGCGATCGCCCAGCAGGCGACTCATCCGTTTCGCTACTGGTACTCGTAGAAAATCACGATGCCAGGGCTTGCAGTAAAGCCCGTGGCTCCGGTTGCGCTGATACCGATAGACGCTCCGCTCGCGCCTGAACCGTATCCGGGCGGTGTCCCATAGCTGGCCGAGCCGAGGTATCCGGATCCGCCTGTTGGCACATCGGCGGCGGATGTCGACAGTGCGTGGGCAAACTGCCCGCGCCCACCCCCAATCGAGAGAACCGCGGTTGCCCCAGAAATCGTGCAGGAAGAGGGCGACGCTGCAGGCGCAACCACAAACGGTGGCGTACTGGCTGCACCCGCGCTGCCACCAATGCCGCCCGGACACGAAATGATCGATCCCACGCTGGTGGTGCCGCCCGTTCCACCGGCACCCGCGGCTGCACCACCTGTTCCAGGGGAGCCGATGGTTACGGTCTGAGATGCCGGCGCACTCCACCAAGCTTCCGCAAATGAGCCGGCAGAACCGGGCGCACTGATGCTGATGGTCGACGACGTCGTGGTCGATGTGCCGCCCGATCCGCCGCCCGGTGCCTGGACTCGAAGCAGTGCGTGGGTTGTTCCCGTAGTCGGCGTATAGGTGCCGCTCGTGCTGAAAACCTGCACATTCAGCAGGCGTCCAGTTGCAGCCGTGATCGAGTTGTTGACGAACGCCGTCGTCGCGAGCTGCGTCGTATTTGTGCCGGTGGTCGCAGTCGGCGCCGTCGGCGTGCCGGTGAGCGACGGCGAGGCGAGCAGAGCATAGGATGCGGCCGCGGTGCCACCGAGGCTTGCCGCATTGATGCTCGAGTTGCATGCAAATCCGCTTCCGCTCGTCCATTGCAGCGCGTTTACAGAGCTGCTGCAGCTCGGCATCGTGAATGCGGTCACGTTGCCCATCGAGCTCGTCGCATTTGCAAGCACGGAGTTCGCGGCCTGCTGCGCGATCTGGCCGAGCGCAATACCATTCGTCGCAACCGATACGGTGACGTTGCCGGTGGCGCCGCTGACAGCGACTCCGGAGCCTGCAACGACCGAATCGACGATCGAGGACCAGGCCGGCCCACTCGACGGGCCGTTCGAAATGATGGCCTGTCCTGTCGTCGATCCGGCCGGATTCAGCAGAGTGACTGGAACGTACGTCGCTGCGCCAGACGCGATCGAGATTGCGCTAGCGATGAGCGCGATGAGGAGACGTTTCATGGTGAGAGTCACGAAAGAAGGTTGTTGTTGACGGACTTAGAACTGCCTGTTCCGTTGTCGAGCAGCGATCCGGTGGAGTTGCCAGCGAAAAGGCTATTGGCGATCGCGTATGCGTTACTGGCACCGGTCACGACCTGGCATCCATAGCCACCGTTGGGGCCGCGACCCGAGCAGGGACCTCCCGTAACACCGTTCAACTGGAACTTCGACGTTCCATTCGTGAAGCGGTAGCCGTCCTGGGAATTCCCTGCAGCCCATCCGCCGTTGACGATCACGTTGGAAACGTTGGCTCCCGAGACATTCAGGCCGCATCCGCCATTACCGGGAAATTCACAGTTCGAGAGCCCTACGCCGTCGACGGTGCCTCCGCCGGCGCCAGAGATCAGCAGCCCGTCCTGAGTCGACAGTCCGAACCAGACGTTGTTGAACTTGGCACCCCAGACTGCCCCGCCAAGCGGAGCGATCTGCGCGGACGATTGACCGACTGCACTATCGAAATCGCTGTCGGAGAAAACGCAGGAATACAAATTCTGGACGGGGGAGGGATTCATCAGCAGGCCCGCGCCATGGCGGGTCATGTTGACCGCCTTGACGAAGGCAGTGTCGCCATTCAGCAATCGAAGGCCCGAATACGGCTGCGGCCCACTGGCTGGGCCGCTACCGACGACACCCTCTACGACGAGATTGCCGAAGTTCGCGCCGATGATTGCATTGCCGCCCGATACCAGCGAGGGGGAGAACATGTTGCCCTCCGCCACGCGGGCATTGATCACCTCCAGTGCTGCGCTCCCGGCCTGTACGCCGGTGTAGTAGTTCGTCATCTGGTAATCGCTGACCTCCGCCAGATTGCCGAGCAGGAGTACCAGGATGCCGCCGGTCATAGGTGTCGCGGCCGTTAGCGAAAGCCCTCGGAGCATCGACGAATTGCCCAACTGGATGACGCCGCCATTCGCGGTGCCGCTGCCGGACACGTTCGTCGTGACCAGGCCGGACCTATATCGACCTCGGCCGTAGATGCGCACTCCGTCCGGGACAATCAAATTCTTGAATGCGAAAAAGCCGTTGTTACCGAGGTCGATCTCGCCGCCCCCGATCGCAGCAATGTCATTGACGAGCCGCTGAAAATTCAGCGTGTTATCGCTCCCGGTCACACCGTTCCAATCCGCAACGCACTCGTAGTAGTCCGGCGTAAGTTGCGTGTTCTTGTTGATGTAGAAGATGCGCGATCCGTTTGCGAGCTGCGCATCACCCACTGCGCCGGTGCCGATAGCACCAACAGGCACCGTCAGCGCGCCCTTGACGGTGATCTTCGAAACGTTCGGGATGCCTCCATTCGGAAAGCCGAGCACATTCCCGGTTAGCGCACAGTCGAGCTGCGGCGCCCCGTCGGCGAAGACATCAATGTTGTTGATCGACCCGTAATTGTTCGCAAGGGTGATCGAGGATCCACCAGGAAGGAACGTCCCGGGGGTCACCCCGTTCCCCGAAATGAACGTCTCGACGTTCTTGTTCTGAATGACCTTGGCCTGCATGTACGCCGCCAACTGCACAGCGGTCATTTTCTTCTCAACCCCGGACTGCGCCGAGAAGAAGATGTCGGAATCCGATGCGGCCGCCGCCGGGCCGAAATCTTTGAGCTGTTTGCCAACACCCGTCGTCATTGAACCTCCAAATCTCAGGGCACGTTAAGTGAAGTACTGCCGCCCGCCGCGGGGTTGGCCGGCCGAAAGGCCCGGAAGGGTGCCCGCTTCCATGAACGTCAGCAGTTGCCGGTGTTTTTACCCACCGCCGGCTGGGGCGAGCATGTGTTTAGAAGTTGCCCGGCGAATATGCGTACTGGTCGCCAAGCGGCGCTTGTTGTCGGTCGGTCTTCATCTCCGTCTCAACGTTCGGAGACGAAGTCACGTTCGCGCTCGTGCCGGCGGGCGGGTTCTTGTGCACGATCTCGATGCGCACCTTCCCCGGCTCCCCGACCGCCGGTCCCAGTTCAGCGTCAAGCCCGCGAGCGATTGACGCACGATGAGCGTCTTCCGCAGGATTGCCGTGGCGTTCATACAGAGACGAAATGAGTGCTGCCGCGGTGCCGGCGTCCTTTGTCGACATAAGAGCCTTTCCGGCTCTCGATTCAGTGTTTTGCATTTCCCAGAGCGAGTACCTCATCTGCTCTTCGGGCCGCGCCAGAGCGAGCGGTCTCCCGAATGTCTGCTCGTAGATTCGCTGCCGGTCGCGACTCCACTGAAAATAGCCGACGTGCCCAGTTGCATTTGTCTCGCGGTCGTTGAAGCGGCTTTCGCCGAACGCATTCGCCGCCATGCCGATTGCAAATGCGCGGTCGGTTCCGTGATTCATGTACCACTCGACTATCGAGCGCGCCTGCTCGAGCTGCGCACCATTGCCGACGGATGTCTTCGTGTTCAGCTGGGACATCGTGTACGGCCCACGGCCGCGGAGCGAATTCCCGAAGCGCTCGAACCCGTCCCAGATGCGCTGTTCGGTACCACCCGATCCGTTCGGCTGCGCCTGCGGACGACCGCGGCCGCTCGACGCATCGAAGAAAAACTGAATTCCGTTGAGGACCGAATTGAGAGCAGGTTCGAGGTCGCTCAGAACCGTCGTCTTCAGACGGTCATAGGTGATGCTCAGCTTTGCCGATGCGTCCGCATATTCGCGGGCGCGCTGAATATCCTGCTCCGTCGGAACGTAGGCTTTCGCAGCCTGCAGATCTGCCGCAACCTGCCTGGGCCCGCGATTCAGGAAATCGATCAGCGACCCGGCTCCGGCAGCATTGAGGAAGTTCTGCGCACCTCCATACTTGCCCTGCTTTCTCAGCGTTTCCGAGTAGGCCGCAAGCTTCGTCAGCACGGTCTCGATGGAGTCGAGACGCGCCGGATTCGTCGAGATGCCGGCCGCCTGGAAACGCTTGAGCGCCTCCGGGTTACGGTTGTTGAGCGCGTCACTGTACGACTGCCGAACTTGCTCGATTCCTGAATTCGCCTGCTCGGGCGACAACCCAGCCAGGCGCCCGGCGTACTGCACGCCGTAGGCGGTCGTCGTCGGCAACCCAGTTCGAATCCCGAGGTTATTCATCGAGCGCACCGACGACGCCCATTGCGACTCCATCTGTGCAATTTTCATCGTCAGCGCTGTCACGCCACCGATGATTCCAGCCTTGCCGACAAAGCTCGCGATCTCGGAGATCGCGCCACTGTTCGAGGAGAACCCGAGCGAAATCGAGCGCCCGATATTGCTGAGACCACCCTTACTTGCTTGCGCCTGGAGCTTTGCCAGACTGTTCTGGACCTTCCCGATCGGGCCGGATGCCTGGTTATTCGCGGTAATCGCGATCGAAATTTTGCTCGCCATGGTTAACCGCCCCCGCGTTACTCGTAGCGGCTCATGTCGAGCTCGTGGAAGTTGCCTGCATACTCACTCCGGTTATCGCAGAGATCGAATTTGAAGTTCCCCTGTTCATTGCTTGATCCTTACTGCTCGGCAGACTGCTGCGCGTCGGTGATCGCCGCAGTCATGTTCATTTCTTGAGCTTGCTTCCACGTCCGGAAGCCGCTGGAATCGCCCTTGATTTCGTACGGCTCGGCGAGGGCCTCGTCGATCGTTTTCATACGCACCGGCGGTTCCTCGGGTTCCTCCGGGCGATCGACGCGACCTCCAGGGCCATCCCATGCCCCCTTGCGGACATACGGAGCCGGGCGTTTAGCGAGCGGCACATACGGACGATGATTCCGCGCGAGCGCCAACACTTCTGTGATTGGTCGCATTACTTCGGAGATCTCCGCCTCGGCCGCCGCGGTGTCGTCGGTTCTGATTTCCAACAGATTGGTTGATTGCTCGTATGTCCCGGTCTGCGTGATGACGCGCATGCAGTGATCGAGATCGGGAACAAGCGCACTCAGCAGGAAATCCGCCGTGCGATCGTTCCGCACAAGGCCGTTCAGTGCCCGAACTTTCGCGTAGATCTGTTGCAGCTCATGGACTTTGCCGCGCAGTTCTTCGGCGATGTCGGATCGCAGCGACTGCGATGCGATACCGGCCTCGACTCGGACGAAGCCAATTGCAATTTCGATTTTTTCGTCGAGGTCCGGCGCACGGGCCTCAAGTGTTTCGAGGAGCACCTTCTTACGACGGACGGCGAGCTCCTTCTCCGCGAGAACTTCGTTCAGCGCCTTGATTTGCTTCTGCTTGGCGGGCAGCTGCGTTTCATCGATGAAAACGACATCGGCTTCGAGAGCGCCCATTTGTTGGCGAAGGCTCGAGAGTTCGGCCTCGAGCGAGCTGATTTCCGCCGGAGCTGCGTTGACGGCATCATCGAGTTTTTTACGCTGATCGAGCAGTTCGCGCAGATTGCTGATCGTCTCTGCGTCGATGGTCAAATTGGGCTTTGCCTGAACTGCGGCGGTGAGCTGTTGGGTGCGTGCCATAGAGTCCTCTCGGTCTGGGCGCCAGCGCGATGCGGGCGCGAGATGTCGAGAGCACTTTAGCTACGGTAGTCAGCCAGTGCGACCGTACGGTGACCGTATGGTCACCGCAGGATGTAATGCGGGGATGAGCGAATGCGGCGGTTAATCGTGCGTAGTGGGAAACCATTGGGCTGGCGCCTTCTCCTCACGCTGCCCAAGACCGTCGAGCACGCCCAGCGAATCTGGATAGTGCTTCTCTAGCGCAGCTTTCGCGCCCTTCCAGGTCAACTCTTTCAACGCGATCAGGTAGACGGTCACACCGCCGGCGTTCCATCTGGCGACAGGCCTTCTTCCTTCTTTCCGCCTGTACTTCAGAAGATCGGCATATCGATCCGCATCATTTAACCGTCGCTTCAGCCATTCGCCGTCGCGACCATCAACCAGATAGGGCCCGAGGGCATCCGCTAATTGAGCGCTCGTCGGCCAGTCGGGCTCTACCACGCCCGCCTCTTGGGTCGTGTCGGCAGATTCATCCATGTGGTCGGAATCGCTCGAGACGGATGGCACCTGAACGCCGATGCCTTTCGCCTGCAGCCATGCGTTGAGATCTGCAACGCTGACGACGCACCAGTGAGAGGTCATGAAAGCCGCAATGCCGTCTTGATGAATAGGCAGCTTGCTACCCGGATCCCGATAGACGATTTCGTCTTCGCAGACAGCGTGCTGAAGCGCAGCGAGATAGCTGCGCTCCGCATCTTGCCGTGGACCTTCGCTCTCTTCGCCAGAGTTTGCAGGGTAGAGCACCGCAGCGATTGCCGTGGCGGCCTCCTTGAGCTTGTAGAAGTTCATGTGCTCCTCAAAGATCATCGTCCGTGCCGGCCGCCGCGTGCCCGTCCGACGTTGGTGGATGAACTGCCTTCCGCTTGCGCTGCACGTGGTACGCCGTCAAAAGCCCGTGAGCAACCATATCGAGCGCCGGCTTCACGACGCCATTCTTGTCAGCCCAGACCTTCGGCGTGAGCGCGCCTGAGAGCGATACGCTATCCGTGTCTCCGAGGGCGAGCAACGCGGTCTGTACTTCGTCGTTGAACGCGATTACATTGACGAACATCGTTTCACCATCGCCAGCAGTCGCGCGCACCTTGCATGTCACGAATCGCTTTCCATTCTGTCCTGTCCCGATCTGGGCTTCGCCGTAGAGGCGCCCGCTTACTAAGCCATCGATCATCATTTACCCCTTTGGTCGTGTGTTGCACCGAGCGGTGCTCTGCTGCATCCGCTCATGATCCCATGCCGTCAAGCTGACGAGGTCCGCTTTCATCGCCGACTCGCGCAGCGTGTGCCGATGGCAATCATCGATCGAACTTCCATGCTCGCCTGCTTGCCGTCTGCCTCGCTTCAGCTTGGATTCGAGCAACCCGAAGCTGCTCACGGAAGTGTGCAAGATCCGGGCGCAACGTCGAGGGAGGTTGGCGCTCGATAGCCCCGATGACGATGTCGTAATCATCGTCGGGCCAGCGCTCAAGCCGCGCGAGCTCGTCGACGACATCGAATAGCTCCCGCTGCATCGATTGCAGCTGTTCCGGCCCGAGGACCGGCATCCACGGCAAGTACAGGCCGCCATCCGAAGAGCACAGCGCGCCAATGCAGTCAGCCGGGATTTGTTGACAACCGTCCCTAGCGGCGAGCAGGTACGCCATGATCTCCGGCTTGCGCGCAGCGATTTCCGGCTTGATTGCTGCGATCGCATCGGGCGGCCCCTTCATTTTCACAACGTCTCCCGCGACGCTCAGACGTATGCCCAGCGATCTGGCTTTGCTCAAAATCGCAACAATGCTCATACGTCGTCCTCCAGTTCGGCCGCCGCCGCGACATCACCGTCAAGTCCGCAGTCTGAGACGGGATGCGGACGTGATTGCGGAGTTGACTCCCTTGATGGGTAAGGGTTTGCCGTCAAGTCCGCAACTCCGCAATGATTTCCTGAGTGTACGGAGTTGACGGGGGATTGCGGACATGTGTGGGCAATGCCGGCAACCCCGCCAACCGACTGCGGACTTGCGGACTTGGCTTCTGATCCTTGCTGGATAATGGATTCAACTCCGCAATCGCCTTTGCGGACTTGAATTTCTTGCGGACTTGAGACGATCTGCGAGTGCGGAGTTGAATCGCCGTACTTGGCGTCGTGATTATCCCAAATCCATCCCCAATCCTTGCCATGCTTCACGGCTCGGATTTTGTTGCCGGCCTTCACCTCGGCGGCCTTGGCAGCTTCCACCATACGCCAGCTCACGCCTTCGGCCTGGGCCGCTGCTTTCATCTCCTTGGTGCTCATGAAAGGAGTTAGCCATTCGTAAAGCATGCAACGTGCACGCTCGAACTTCGATTCGCGCTCGTTCTGCTCGTCGGTGTCCTGGTCATCGGCCTCCAGTTCGCGGAGGATCTCGCGCGCCGAGCCGTCGAGAGGTTCGCCCCATGCGATCCGGCTTGATGCGAGACCGTCCTGAGCGTCGAGCGTTTCGATCGCATACTCGAACCCCCCGGAATCGCCGGCGATATTGCATTTCGACTTGGCGAAGATCCGGCGGTCTGACGCGTCATCCTTGCCGGCGACCAGAATCATCCGCGCAGCGGCGCCGAACGCCTGCGAGCCAAGAATGCGCTCGGTCGGCGATGAGCCCTTCGAGCCCTTCGAGAAGTGCGTGATGCCGAGGATTGCGCACCCGTGGGCAGCCCCGAGGTCGATCAGCGGCTGAAGCGATTTCCGAACGTCGCCGGACTTGTGAGAGTCGCCGTTCACCACACTGATGATTGGATCGACGACAAGCATGCTCGCACCGCCGATCTGCTCGACGCGCTCGGCCAGAATGGGAACATCGCGGCTTGGATCGAATGGCTGGAGCCCGCCCGCCTCATTCGTGATCGACTCCACGAAGAAAACGCGCCTGAGATCAGCGCCGGCTGCCATAAGGCGAGGGACAAGCGTATCGGCGAGCCCGTCTTCTCCGGTCCAGATCAAAACGTTTCCCGGCGCTTTGCAGCGTGCACCGTCCGGCCACTCTGCGCCGTTCGAGATGGCAGACGACAGCGAAATGGCAATGGTCGTTTTTCCGCACCCAGGTTGCCCGGCGAGGATCGAGAGCTTGCCGGCAGGCAGCCAGCCAGGCCAGAGCCAGTGAATCGGCTCCGGCACGATGTCGGCCGCGCAGGAGAGGTTGACGGTCGGCGCCGGGCGCTTCTTAGGGGCGGTGGCGTCGACCGCCGCAGTCGCCGCGTCGACGCAGCGTCGTACCACCTCGAGCCCATCGAGGCAGTGCAGGTCATTGAAATCCGATACTTGTGCGGGGCGGTCTTTACCGAAGTCAGGCACCGCTAGAAATGCAGCGACCGCGCGCGCTGCCTCGGTTGCCTTGTTCATGCCCGGATTACCGGCAGTTTCCGCGTCGTCGTCCGCACAGAGCACAATACGCAGCTCAGGATGCTTTTGGCGCCAGGCGCGCGCGACGTTCAGAAGGTTACCGGCATTCATAGCCGCAGCGACGGGATAACCCGTTGCTTCGTGAAGCGAACAGGCCGTCGCGTAACCCTCGCAGATTAGCAGCGGTGTCTTGCCATTCGGCTTGACTCCGGCACTGACCACGACGAAGCACCCGCTGATTCGGCCACCGGTCTGGAAGGTTTTGTGACCATCTGCCTGGATGTATTGTGCGGAATGGTGCTCGCCGTCAATGTCCTGCAGCTTGACGACGAGCTGGTCACGCAGTTGCTTCGCTCCGTAGGGCTTGATTCGCTTCGCGCGGACGTAGGCGTGGTCCGCATGAACGGTACCGGCCTTCTCCCAGAGATTGCGTGCCCTGGTGGCCGCGGCCGCCTGCGTGCGTTGGTGGATCTCTGCGGCGGCGGCCGCTTCACGATCACGTTCAACTCGGCGGCGTTCGCGCTCGTCGGCCGACAGCGCGGTCATGGGCTCGCTTTCACGGTAGCCATGCTCGATCGCTCGCTTGAACAGACTGGCGATCGTGATACCGCCCGAGCGAAACGACTTCCAGACCGATTTCGCATCGGCCTCGCTGTAGTTCGAGGCAGAACGCGACCAGTCGTCCCAGAAGTCGAACCCGGCTTCGCCGAACTCGGCCTTGATAGCCATACCCATCTGAACCCACGTATCGCGGTCGTCTGCCGGTACGTGGCTCAGTGCCGCGCGCATGCGTTCTTGTTCTACATTAACGCTCATCAAACCACCTCGAGCGTTGAGGACTGCTCAGGGATCCGTACACGACGAGATTTTCCGGCCGCGAGCTTCTCAGCCGTCCGAGCGCGGAGCACAGAATCCGACTCGCTTCCGATGTAGGCGAGATGGCCAATTGCCTCGAGCTCGCTGGCGATGCGATACAGCAGTGCTGCTTGATCGGCATCCTGGAGCTCGCCGCATTGCGGTTTACCTTCGAAGCCACGGTCGCGCTCGATCAGACCACCAATCCCTGATATGTGTGAGCTGAGTGTCCACGCCGCGTGCGCAACTTCGCCTGAAGCACTGGACAGATACTCCAGCTCCTCATCAGTTGCTGCGGTCGCATCGAAGCGGTCCCAAAAGAAGGCGAGCAGGCCGGCTGCATCAGGTTGTCTCTTAGACATGGTGAACCTCCATCTGAACGACCTTATCCATTGCGGCCACGTAGCTGCTCGCGATCTCTTGCCCGAGATTGGCCAGGTGATAGGCGTAGCAATCCGACTCCAGCTCGCTGCGGATCGCATGGAACATCGCTTCGAGTTGCTCAAGTTGCTGGAGGGTCGTCGACGCGAATGGTGCTGCCGGATGAATTGCTGCAACGTTAAACATGGGCCACCTCACCGTGAACGATTGCAGTAGCAATGCGACGTGCGAATGCGACATTGAAGGCCGTCCGGCGATCCTCATCAGACGGGGCCGGCGCCGAGGCGCCTAGCAGGTTCGCGAAGCGGTGATCACGGAAGTCAGCCATGCTCCGCGCGGACTGCCCGAGCCAAAGCTCAGCTGCCCGAGATCCGGCGCGAACGAAAAGCGGAAATTTCAGGCTGACGGTAAGGGACTGTTCAAAGCCAGCCGAATCGCGCAGCGATGCGCGGACAATTTCGAGAATTGACGAGCTCATGCGCGCACCTCCGCAGTTTTACGTTCGGTGCGGGAGGCAGCTTCGATGCGACGCTTGAACGCACGTTCGAAAGCCGCGAGGCAATCTGCGTAGGAGGGGATGCGGCCGAGGCCGGCGATGAGATTGTCGAACGTCGACCGACACCATTGGTTCGGGCGCGCAGTGGGACGAGCCGCCAGCCAGTTTTCAGCCGCACGGGTGCCGGCAATCGCAAACAGATCCGGGCTGATGGTCAGCGTCGGTTTTGCTTGCCGACCGGTGCGCCAGGCGCTCGGGATAAGGTCGAACGGATCGGGCGACCGGGTGAGGGCATTCGGGAGGGAGGCAGTGAATGCGCCAGCGGCGATTACTCGCCGTCCAACTCGATCGTCGCGCCGACGTCGCGCATTCGATTCAAGATTCGGTCGAGCGTCTTCGCATCCAGCTCGAGCCGAGCCATCGCGAAGAACAGAATGTGCGGACTGATTTCGCGCGGAGTCTCTCCGCCCGTGTACTTCCGCCATTGCCGCCCACCCTGCACGCCGAACAGATCCGCCATCTGCGCACTGCTGAGCTGCAGGGTTTGCTTCAACTGCTCCAGATCGCTGGGAGTCGGTGGGGTATATCGCATGGGAGATAGGGCGGCCCAAGGCCTCCCTGAACGGGTACGTCATTTGTCGGATCCTCTCGGCTGTGGTGGGCCGCGCGAGAGCGCAGCCGCTGATGCACAAGATAGGCCCAAAAGCCCTATCCGTCAAGATCGATTTCTTTTGATTTGCCATCAGCGTATCCCCGCCGGGTCCGCCGCTTGCGCAGCCAAGCGAAGTGCCTGCATGACTTCGCCGACCTGGTCAGGACGCAGCGAGACGCCGGCACGGCCCGGCTTCCATTCGCCGTGTTCAGCGGCGAACCAGATCCGAAGGTCGACGAGTACGCGGCCGCGGTATTCGCTCACGGTCACGCGCAGACGTTCCGAGTCGGATCTGCGTATATCGAGAAAGGATGTGCCAGCTGCCGAGGGCGCGGTATCATTGCCTCGGGTCGTCTGGGTCGCGCTCTTGCCGGAGTCGCGGCCCTTTTGCATTTCTGGGGTCGTCACCATCGCTCAGCCCTCCGAGCGATAGTTCAGCGGATCCGCGAACCAACGGTGAATCTCTCGATTCGACCAGACCGCACAACGTTTCGTGAGGTGTTGCCGTTTCGGAAATCTGCCCGCCAGTTCGCGCTGGCGCACACTCTCCCGGCTCAAGGGAACGAACCTGTGCAAGTCGTTCCAGCGCGAGAACCCATCAATCGGTAGGGTGTCTGCTCGATTTTGTTGCGTCGACATACATTGCACTCCTTGTGCGTTGTTAGAGGAGTGCATTTGGCGGTCGCAAGCCCCCCTTTCGGCTAGGGGGGAGCAAGAAATAACGGTGCTACTTGGCTTTGGGCGCCACACCGAAAGGGTCATGCGGCACAACCGCAAGGCCCTTGCGCTCAATTGATTGGGCAGATCCCTGTTGGATTATCTGGGCGAGGCGCTGACGGCTGATGCCGAACTCGGTAGCCGTCTTTGTCTTGTTTCCGCCGTTGCGCTCTAGCGCTTCCATCATTTGGGTGCGCCGATCAACAGACATCGGTTTCTCGATTTTGACGTGCGCCACCATCGTATCGACGAGTGGTTTTGCAGCCTCGATGTTCTTCTCTACGAACCAATGGAGTACATCATTGATTCGTGCGACCCAGTCTGCTGTAACCGGGCTCGGCTCGTCCTCAAACCCTGCGTTATGAGCATCGTAGGGCAGTAGCGTCTTTGGGTGAAAGACAGCTAACTCGCCTTTCGTGCCAGCAATAATCAGCGCGTTCGTGAGTCGTGCAAGGCCGTCCGCAAAGATTTGCCGGTCCTCGATTTGCATGTACGGATAAGCGGCCATGATAAAAAGCGGGCATAGGTGGGGCGGCAGATCGTCACCCGGTTCTGCAAAGGTCGTTTCTGTCATGTCACCAGTCCTTTAGGCGTGGAAGTGTGTTGTTGTACACGCATTCGCTATGCAAGAGACGGAAATGAAAGGATTGCTGCACCCGCACGTAATTCATCGAGACGATCTGCCCAGTGCTGCATCATCTCGCGCCGCTCAGGCAGATACTCTGCGTGAACGTAGGCGGCAGTGACCTGGTTGCGTTCAGCATGCGCCATCTGACGCTCGACGACGTCGCGGCTGTATCCCAGTTCGCGCAGGGCTGTCGCAGCGAGGCCGCGGAACCCGTGCCCAGTCATACGTGACTTGTAGCCCATCCGATACAGGGCGTACAGCATCGTGTTATTCGAAATGTGGCTTCGGCCTTGCACGCTGTAGAAAACGAAGCGTTGCTGGCCGTTGATCTCGCGGAGCTGGGCGAGCACCCCGAGAGCCTGCCGAGAAAGGGGCACAATGTGTGGATCGCGCATTTTCATGCGCTCTGCTGGCACTCGCCACTCTGCAGCATCGACATCGATCTCTGGCCATTCGGCCTGGATCATTTCCTTTGTTCGCACGAACGTCAATGCCATGAACCGCAACGCGAGTCGCGTGACTAGATCGCCGGAATATTCGTCGATGTCGCGCATGAGTCGCGGGATCTCGGTCGCTTTCACTCGCGCCATATGCTGTACGCCGGTGCTCTTCTTCAATACCGTTTCCGCGTCGATGTCGGCGGCCGGGTTTCGAGCACAGCGGCCGGTCATGATGCCGTACTGAAACACGGCACGCGAACGCTGCAGCACCCGCTTGGCAGTCTCGCGAACGCCGCGAGATTCGACGGTGCGGATGATCGCCAGCAGCTCGGGGGCATCGATGCTCGCGATAGGGCGAGCGCCGAGCCGAGGGAACACGTCGACTTCGAGGCAGCTGATGACCTTGCCTGCGTACACCTCAGACCATCCACCACGCTGAGTGTCAAACCATTCACGCGCGACGATTTCGAACGAACTGGCGGCGGCCAATTGCGCAGCGCGCTTGTCGGCTTTCTTGGCTTCGCTTGGGTCGACACCTGCGGCGAGTTTTTCGCGCGCATTATCGCGGCGAGCGCGTGCCTCGGCGAGCGAGACATCCGGATACGTGCCGAGCGCCAAGCTTTTTTCTTTACTGTCGACGCGGTACTTGAGAACCCATCGCTTGCCGCCGGCCGGCGTTATCAATAGCAGCAGTCCGCCGCCGTCATAGAGCTTCTGCTGCTTCTCCGCTGGCTTGGCTGTGCGGACCTTGAGGTCTGTGAGCGCCATGTGCTGGTGCCTCGGGGGTTGTCTGAAGGGGGGTGTTTTGCGAAGCCCCCAAAACAACCCCTAGTCGGGGGTTGTTTCCACTGGTGGTCGCTGGTGGAAGTTTGCAACAAAAAACCCCGCACAGCCAAGCGTGACGGGGTTTTTGTGTCGAAGCTGGTGAAACTTTGGAGGCTCTCTGGTCCCCCCGACAGGAATCGAACCTGTATCTAGCGCTTAGGAGGCGCTTGTTCTATCCATTGAACTACGGGGAGAGCCGGGTCCGCGATATCGCGTGCAGAAAACGCGACCGGGACGGCGATGTGGACAGCGCGCAGAGTATAGCAAACGCGTGGCGCATCGGCGGACGGAATGCGTGCCGATGCGCCGCGCGCGTACTCAGTGTTTCCGGAAACCGAAATCAGAAATCCACGACGACGAAATCTTCCTTGCCCACGTCGCACAGCGGGCACCGCCAGTCGGCGGGAATGTCGGCGAAACGGGTGCCGGCGGGGATCCCCTCGTCGGGCAGGCCTTCCGCTTCGTTATAGACCCACCCGCAAATCAGGCAGACCCAGCTCTGGTATTCGATTACGTCGCTCATAGGGCGTTCGGGATGAAGAAAGTCGGTCATGCCGTCCGCGGCGCGGCCAACGGACGAAAGGCGCAATAGTACCGTAATTTCGCCGAACACCTGCGCAACGTCCTTTTAAACGTACGCATCGCGAACAACGCCCGACATCGCACGGGCCGGGCACGCAGTGTATGCTTCGTGAGCCTTTCAATCTGAAGGAGGAAACGATGCTCAACAAGAAATGGATCGCAGGTGCGGTATGTGTCGCGGCACTGGCCGTGTCGACGCTCGCGCGTGCCGAGGCGCGCGTGTTTTTCGTCGAGCCGAAGGATGGCGCGACGGTGTCGAGCCCCGTGCACGTTCAGTTCGGCCTCGAAGGGATGGCGCTCAAGCCGGCCGGCGACATGACGCCGGACACGGGCCACCATCACCTGCTGATCGACGGCAAGCCGGTGCCCAAGGGCGACGTGATTCCCGCCTCCGAACATTCGCTGCACTTCGGCAAGGCCCAGACCGAAACCGACGTGAAGCTGCCGCCCGGCAAGCACACGCTGACGCTGCAACTCGGCGACGGCGCACACCGCTCGTATGGTCCCGAGCTGAGCTCGACGATCACGGTCAACGTGAAGTAATCGCACCTCCCGCGTGCGGGCGCCCGGCCGGGAAGCTACGGCGGGATGCCCGCCGCGCCGGCCCCGCGCGGCGCCGAAGCGCGCCATGCCGGCGCCGTCCGCCGAGCGCACGCCTGCAAGCAGTCACAGCACGAAAAGCACCACGCACCGGCATAGTCCGTCCGGCCATCCCGGCGCAGGCCTCCGCCACCGGTACAATGGGCGCTTCCGATTTCTCTCTTCGCCGTCTCCCCATGTCGCTTTATTCCATTACCGGCGCGCAACTCGCGTTCGGTCACGTCGCGTTGCTCGATCACGCGGACTTCTCGCTGGAAGCCGGCGAGCGCGTCGGCCTGATCGGCCGCAACGGCGCGGGCAAGTCGTCGCTGCTGAAGATCGTCGCCGGGCTCGCGAAGCCCGATGACGGGCTGATCACGCGCCAGCAGGAGCTCGTGACCGTCTACGTGCCGCAGGAGCCCGAATTCGAACCCGGCGCGACGGTGTTCGAGGCCGTGGCTTCGGGGCTCACGCACGCGCGCGAAGTGCTCGAAGAATACGATTCGATCGCGCACCGGCTCGCCGAGACACCCGAAGGCGCTGAGCACGATGCGCTGCTCGCGCGGATGAACGCGCTGCAGTCGTCGCTCGACATGCACGACGCGTGGAACTGGCGCACGCGCGTGTCGATGACGCTCGCGCAGATCGGCCTGACGGACGGCGATGCCAGCGTCGACGCGCTGTCGGGCGGGATGCAGAAGCGCGTCGCGCTGGCGCGCGCGCTGGTGCTGCAACCCGACGTGCTGCTGCTCGACGAGCCGACCAACCACCTCGACTTCGACGGCATCCGCTGGCTGGAAGAACTGCTGGTCTCGCAGCGCGCGGGCCTGCTGTTCATCACCCACGATCGCGCGTTCCTCGACCGCGTCGCGACACGCATCGTCGAGCTCGATCGCGGCGGGCTGCTGTCGTATCCGGGCAATTTCTCCGCGTACCAGACGCGCAAGGCGCAGCAGCTCGAAGTCGAGCGCGTGGAAAACGAGAAATTCGACAAGCTGCTCGCGCAGGAAGAAGTGTGGATCCGCAAGGGCGTCGAGGCGCGCCGTACGCGCAGCGTCGGGCGCATCGCGCGGCTCGTGCAGATGCGCAACGAGCGCGCGGAGCGCCGCAATTCGCAGGGCAACGTGAGGCTCGACGTCGCGCAGGGCGAGAAGTCGGGCAAGATCGTCGCGGAACTGAAGGACGTGACGAAGCGCTACGGCGATCGAACGGTGGTCGATACGTTTTCGACGTCGGTCATGCGCGGCGACAAGATCGGTTTCGTCGGCCCGAACGGCGCGGGCAAGACCACGCTGCTCAAGCTGATCCTCGGCGAGCTGAAGCCCGACACGGGCACGGTGCGCACGGGCACGAACCTGCAGGTCGCGTATTTCGACCAGATGCGCGCGCAGCTCGACCAGGACAAGAGCCTGGCCGATACGATCAGCCCCGGTAGCGAATGGGTCGAGATCGGCGGCGTGCGCAAGCACGTGATGAGCTATCTCGGCGACTTCCTGTTCGCGCCGGAACGCGCGCGCTCGCCGGTGAAGTCGTTGTCGGGCGGCGAGCGCAACCGGCTGCTGCTCGCGCGCCTGTTCGCGCGTCCGGCCAACGTGCTGGTGCTCGACGAACCGACCAACGACCTCGACATCCCGACGCTCGAACTGCTCGAAGAGCTGCTGGCCGACTATGACGGCACGGTGCTGCTCGTCAGCCACGATCGCGCGTTCCTCGACAACGTCGTGACGTCGGTGATCGCGGCGGAGGGCGACGGCAAGTGGCGCGAATACGTCGGCGGCTTCACCGACTGGCAGATCCAGAGCGAGCGTTCACAGCAGCTCGCGCAGCAGGAAGCGGCGAAGCGCGCGGTGAAGGAAGCGGCGCCGGTCAAGGAAGACCCGGCGAAAAGCGCGGCCGGCCGCAACGCGCAGCGCACGGTCAAGCTGTCGTTCAACGAGCAGCGCGAACTCGATGCGCTGCCGCAGAAGATCGCGGCGCTCGAGGAAGAACAGAAGACGATCAACGCGCAGCTCGAGGACGGCGCGATCTTCGCGAAGGATCCGCAGGAAGGCAGGCGCCTGACCGAACGGTTCGCGGCGATCGACGACGAACTGCTCGCCGCGCTCGAGCGGTGGGAAACGCTCGAGGCGAAGCGCAAACCGGTCTGACGCACGGCGCGCGGCGCGTCGCGGGCCGGCGCGTCGTACGCCCGCCGCATGGCCGCCCGCACCGCGCGATGATCTTGCGATGGCGCGCCACGCGGAACCAGTAAAATACCGCGCGTCCCGGGTCGCGCAGCGCATGCCGCGCGCCCGCTTTCGAAGCAGTCCAAGCACAGCGTTGTTTCGATTCGCTTTTTTACGGAACTCAACGTTTTGTCCACGACGTTATCCACACCAGGTGTGGACAACGTCCCGATGAATGACGAAATTCAGCGCCTATGTCAACGAAGAAGCCCAGCGCGGCCTATAGCGAAGCATCGATCAAGGTGCTCAAGGGTCTCGAGCCGGTCAAGCAGCGGCCCGGCATGTACACCCGTACCGAAAATCCGCTGCACATCATTCAGGAAGTCATCGACAACGCGTCCGACGAGGCGCTCGGCGGCTACGGCAAGCAGATCATCGTCACGCTGCACACCGACCAGTCGGTATCGGTCGAGGACGACGGCCGCGGCATCCCGTTCGGCATGCACCCCGAGGAAGGCGTGCCGGTCGTCGAGATCGTGTTCACGCGCCTGCACGCGGGCGGCAAGTTCGACAAGGCCGCCGGCGGCGCGTACACGTTCTCGGGCGGCCTGCACGGCGTCGGCGTGTCGGTCACGAACGCACTGGCGACGCGCCTCGACGTGACGGTCTGGCGCGACGGCAAGATCGCCGAACTCGGCTTCGCCGACGGCGATGTCGTGAAGCCGCTCGCGACGCAAGGCGCGGGCCGCGGCGAGAAGAAATCCGGCACGCGCGTGCAGGTATGGCCGAATCCGAAGTACTTCGATTCGCCGAACCTGCCGCTCGGCGAGCTGCAGCGCCTGCTGCGCTCGAAGGCCGTGCTGCTGCCGGGCGTCGAGGTCGTGCTCGTCAACGAGAAGACCGGCGAACGCCAGACCTGGAAATACGAGGACGGCCTGCGCGGCTACCTGCTCGACGAGATGAACGGCAGCGAGCTGCTGATCCCGCTGTTCGAGGGCGAGCGCTTCGCCGATGCGCGTTCGACCGACGAAACCTTCGCCGAAGGCGAGGGCGCGTCGTGGGTCGTCGCATGGAGCGAGGAAGGTTCGCTGGTGCGCGAGTCGTACGTGAACCTGATCCCGACGCCGGCCGGCGGCACGCACGAGTCGGGCCTGCGCGACGGTCTCTACCAGGCGGTGAAAAGCTTCGTCGAACTGCACAACCTGCAGCCGAAGGGCGTGAAGCTGCTCGCGGAAGACGTGTTCGCACGCGTGTCGTTCGTGCTGTCCGCGAAGGTGCTCGACCCGCAGTTTCAAGGGCAGATCAAGGAGCGCCTGAACAGCCGCGACGCGGTGAAGCTCGTGTCGTCGTTCTCGCGGCCGGCGCTCGAGCTGTGGCTGAACCAGCACGTCGAGCACGGCAAGAAGCTCGCCGAACTCGTGATCAAGCAGGCGCAGGCGCGCACGCGCGCGGGCCAGAAGGTCGAGAAGCGCAAGAGCTCGGGCGTCGCGGTGCTGCCCGGCAAGCTGACCGATTGCGAGACGGAAGATATCGCGCGCAACGAATTGTTCCTCGTCGAGGGCGACTCGGCGGGCGGTTCCGCCAAGATGGGCCGCGACAAGGAATACCAGGCGATCCTGCCGCTGCGCGGCAAGGTGCTGAATACGTGGGAAACCGAGCGCGACCGCCTCTTCGCGAACAACGAGGTGCATGACATCTCGGTCGCGATCGGCGTCGATCCGCACAGCCCGGACGAAACCGTCGATCTGTCGAACCTGCGCTACGGCAAGATCTGCATCCTGTCGGACGCGGACGTCGACGGCTCGCACATCCAGGTGCTGCTGCTCACGCTGTTCTTCAAGCACTTCCCGCAGCTGATCGAACGCGGCCACGTGCATGTCGCGCGGCCGCCGCTGTTCCGCGTCGATGCGCCCGCGCGCGGCAAGAAGCCCGCGCAGAAGCTCTATGCGCTCGACGAAGGCGAACTCGAGGCGACGCTCGACAAGCTGCGCAAGGACGGCGTGCGTGAAACCCAATGGAGCATCAGCCGCTTCAAGGGGCTCGGCGAAATGAGCGCGGAGCAGCTGTGGGACACCACGATGAACCCCGACACGCGCCGCCTGATGCCGGTGAAGCTCGGCGAGCTCGACTACGAGTCGACCGTCGCGCGGATGACGATGCTGATGGGCAAGGGCGAGGCAGCCGCGCGGCGCGGCTGGCTCGAGGAAAAGGGCAACGACGTCGAAGCGGACATCTAACCCGCGCGGCCGGGCATGACGCCCGGCCCGGCCTCACGCCATTTACGAATACGGAATTCAGATGGACGACAATACTTCCGATCTCTTCGCCGGGTCCGACGCACCGGACGCCGATGCGCTGACGCTCGGCAATTACGCGGAGCAGGCGTACCTCAGCTACGCGGTCAGCGTCGTGAAGAGCCGCGCGCTGCCCGACGTGTGCGACGGCCAGAAGCCGGTGCAGCGCCGGATCCTGTTCGCGATGAACGAAATGGGCCTCGGCCCCGACGCGAAGCCGGTGAAGTCGGCGCGCGTGGTCGGCGACGTGCTCGGTAAATACCACCCGCACGGCGACCAGTCGGCGTACGACGCGCTCGTGCGTCTCGCACAGGATTTCTCGCTGCGCTATCCGCTGATCGACGGGCAGGGCAACTTCGGCTCGCGCGACGGCGACGGCGCGGCGGCGATGCGATACACCGAAGCGCGGCTCACGCCGATCTCGAAGCTGCTGCTCGACGAGATCGACCAGGGCACGGTCGACTTCATGCCGAACTACGACGGCTCGTTCGAGGAACCGAAGACGCTGCCGAGCCGCATGCCGTTCGTGCTGCTGAACGGCGCATCGGGCATCGCGGTCGGCCTCGCCACCGAAATCCCGTCGCACAACCTGCGCGAGGTCGCGGCGGCGGCGGTCGCATTGATCCGCAATCCGAAGCTCACGCACGCGGAGCTGATGAACCTGATCCCCGGCCCGGACTTCCCGGGCGGCGGCCAGATCATCTCGAGCGACACCGAGATCGCGGCGGCCTATGAAACCGGCCGCGGCAGCCTGAAGGTGCGCGCGCGCTGGAAGATCGAGGATCTCGCGCGCGGCCAGTGGCAACTCGTCGTCACCGAGCTGCCGCCGAGCACGTCGGGCCAGAAGGTGCTCGAGGAAATCGAGGAGCTGACCAACCCGAAGCTCAAGCTCGGCAAGAAGACGCTCACGCCCGAACAGCTCAACACGAAGAAGGCAATGCTCGACCTGCTCGACGCGGTGCGCGACGAGTCGGGCAAGGAAGCGGCGGTGCGGCTCGTGTTCGAGCCGAAGTCGCGCACGATTGACCAGACGGAATTCGTGAACACGCTGCTCGCGTACACGAGCCTCGAGTCGAACGCGACGCTGAACCTCGTGATGATCGGCGCCGACGGCCGGCCGGGCCAGAAGGGGCTGCTGACGATCCTCGACGAATGGGTGAAGTTCCGCCAGCTGACGATGACGCGCCGGTCCCGCCATCGTCTCGCGAAGGTCGACGACCGCATCCACATCCTCGAAGGACGGATGATCGTCTTCCTGAACATCGACGAGGTGATTCGCATCATCCGCGAGGCGGACGAGCCGAAGGCCGCGCTGATGAGCGCGTTCGGCCTCACCGACCGCCAGGCGGAAGACATCCTCGAAATCCGGCTGCGTCAGCTCGCGCGGCTCGAGAAGATCAAGATCGAGAAGGAGCTCGAGACGCTGCGCGACGAGAAGGCGAAGCTCGAGGAGCTGCTCGCGAACGAAAGCGCGATGAAGCGGCTGATGATCAAGGAGATCGAGACCGACGCGAAGCAGTACGGCGACGATCGCCGCACGCTGATCCAGCAGGAAAAGCGCGCGACGTTCGAGGCGAAGGTGGTGGACGAGCCGGTGACGGTCGTCGTGTCGCAGAAGGGCTGGGTGCGCGCGCTGAAGGGTCACGGGCTCGACCCGGCCGGCTTCACGTTCAAGGCGGGCGACCACCTGTACGCGGCATTCCAGTGCCGCACGCCCGACCGCCTGATCGCGTGGGGCAGCAGCGGGCGCGTGTACTCGGTCGACGTGTCGGTGCTGCCGGGCGGCCGCGGCGACGGCGTGCCGGTGACGTCGCTGATCGAGCTCGAATCGGGCTCGCACCTGATGCACTACTTCGCGGCGCCGGTCGACCAGCAACTGCTGCTCGCGTCGAGCAACGGGTTCGGCTTCCTCGCGAAGGTCGGCGACATGGTGAGCCGCGTGAAGGCCGGCAAGGCATTCATGACGATCGATGCGGGCGCGGTGCCGCTCGCGCCGATGCCGGTGCTGCCGAACGCGACGCAGGTCGCGTGCCTGTCGAGCGGCGGCCGGCTGCTGGTGTTCGGGATGGACGAGATGAAGACGCTGTCCGGCGGCGGCCGCGGCGTGATCCTGATGGCGCTCGACGACAAGGAAACGCTCGTGCAGGCGCTCGCGATCGATCCGGCCGGCGTCGTGCTGATCGGCACCGGCCGCGGCGGCAAGGCGCAGGACGAGACGCTGTCGTACGCGGGGCTCGCGCCGCACATCGGCAAGCGCGCACGCAAGGGCCGCGCGCCGGAGACGAAGCTCAAGGTCGTCAACGAACTGCGTCCGCTGCTCGGCTGACGCCGCATCCGCGCGCCGGCTCGACCGGCATCGCAGGCCGCACCTCCGCTTCGGCGGGCGTGCGGCCTGTTCTTTTGGGCGGCGTATTCAGGTAAGCGACAGTGGCGGCGTCACGCGGAATTTGCAAAATAGTGTGAAATGCCGCCCGGGGTCCGAACCGAGCGGCGGCCCGCCGGTCGAACGTCGCTCGAGACCGCGCATGACGCGGCTGTTCGTTGCACCCAACCCCTATCAGGATTGTCGCCATGTCCCACGCTGTTGCCGTCGCGCTGTTTCTTCACCTGCTGGCCGTCGCCGTGTGGGTGGGCGGGATGGTCTTCGCGAATTTCTGCCTGCGCCCGGCGCTGTCCGACCTGACGCCGCAGCTCAGGCTGCCGCTGATCGAAGGCGTGTTCGGCCGCTTCTTCAACTGGGTGTCGGGCTCGGTGATCGTGATTCTGCTGTCCGGCGGATTCCTGCTGATGGCATTCGGCGGCGCGCACGCGACGTGGACGCTGCATGCGATGGCGGGGCTGGGCGTCGTGATGATGCTGATCTTCGGCCACATCCGCTTCGCGCTGTTCCCGCGTATCCGCCGCGCGGTGCAGGCGCAGAACTGGCCCGATGGCGCGCGTGCCGTGAACACGGTGCGCCTGCTCGTCGTCGTCAATCTCGTGCTCGGCGTCGTGACGATCGGCGCCGCCGTGCTGTCGCGCGGCTTCTGACCTCCGATTCCGCGGCGCCGTTCGGCGTTCGCCGCCGGCGCGGTGCCGCGCGCCGCTACGCGGCCAGCATCGCGTCGAGCAGCCACGCGCCGGCCGGGCCGAGCGGCCGGTTGCGCGACCACACCGCATCGACCCGCACGCGGCGCGGCCAGCCGCGCGAGCGCAACTCGCACAGCCGGTCGCGCGCGAAGTGCTCGACCATCCAGCGCGGCAGCTCGGCCCAGCCGAACCCCAGCACCGCCATCTCCAGCAGCATCAGATAGCTCGGCGCGAGCCAGCGCTGTGTGCCGACGACGATCCGGTCGTCGGCGCCGCGATCCTCCGGTTTCACGTAGGTGTTCAGGCGCAGCTCGCGCGCGTCGCGCAGCGCCGCATGCGGCACGTCGGCGTCGCCGTGGGCGGCCAGCGCGTGCGTGCGCCCGACGAACAGACCGATCTCGGATTCCTCCGCCACCGTCGCCGCGCCGATATTGGGCGGGTAGACGGCGCGTGCGGCCATCAGCCCGAGCTGCGCGCGGCCCTGCTGGATCAGGTCGAGCACGTCCTCGTGCTCGGCGATCTGGCATTCGAGCTCGAGCACCGGAAAGCGCCGCTCGAGCGCCATCAAGGTCTCCTCGTAACGCTTCGACTGGTACGTATCGGACACGACGAGCGTGAGCCGCGCTTCCTCGCCCTGCGCAAGCCGCGCGGCGGTGCGGTCGATCGCCGCGCCGGCTTCCAGCGTGCGCTGCACCTGCGGCAGCAGCGCGCGGCCGGCATCGGTCAGCGTCGGCGTGCGCGTCGAGCGGTCGAACAGCTGCACGCCGAGATCGATCTCGAGGTTCGCGATCGCTTCGGACACCGTCGACTGGCGCTTGCCCAGCTTGCGCGCGGCGGCCGTGAACGAGCCGAGCAGCGCGGCTTCGGCGAAGGCGAGCAGGGCTTCGGGTGCGTGGCGCATGTGGCGGATCTCATCGCGTTGTATCGGTAAAACCGATGATATCAAACTGGATTCATACGGTCGTGCCGATTAGAATGCCACACATGATCTGAGCAAACGAATCGGAGGGAAGCATGAAACAGATGAATAAAACGGTGACGGAACGCCTCGTTCACGCGCTGACGTTCGAGCTGGTGGCGATCGCGCTATGCGCGCCGATCGGCGCATGGCTGCTCGACATGCCGGTGTCGCACGTCGGCGTGCTGACGGTGATGGTGTCGCTGATCGCGATGGCCTGGAACATGACGTTCAACACGCTGTTCGACCGCTTCGAGCGGCGCGCCGGCCTCACGCGCACGGTGGGGATGCGGGTCGCGCATGCGGTCGCGTTCGAGCTCGGCCTCGTCGCGATGGTGGTGCCGGTCGCCGCGTGGTGGCTGAATGTGAGCCTCGTCGAGGCGCTGCTGCTCGACCTCGGCATAGTGCTGTTCTTCCTGCCTTACACGTTCTGCTTCAACCTCGCGTACGACGCGCTGCGGGCGCGCTGGGTCGCACGCCGCGTCGCGGTGCAGGCAGGCTGAGCGGGAAGGGGCGAGCGGTGGCGGTGACTGCCGCCGGCCGTCAATGCGCGACGGCCCACAGCCATGCGCCGCACGCGATCGCGACCGCACCGTAGACGGCATACACGGGCAGCTTGAAGCGCGCGAAGCACAGCATCGCAAAGGCGCCCGTGAGCCAATAGACGGGATCGGCCGGTTCGCGATGCAGGATCTTCACGACGGCGACGACCAGAAAACCCGTCGTCGCCGCGCGCATCAGGTGCATCCCGTGCTCGAAGCGCGAGTGGCGCTTGAGCCGGAACAGATGGTTCTGCGCGAACACGACGAGACACCCCGACGGAATGAACAGCGCGGCGGTCGCGAGCAGCGCGCCGGTCCAGCCGTCGGTCAGGTAGCCGAGAAACGGCACGACGTTCAGCAGCGGGCCGGGCGACACGGGTGACAGCGCAAACGCCAGCGTGAAGTCGTGATCGGAAATGCCGGTCGCCGGCGACACGAACAGCGTCTTGAGCACGGGCAGCGCGGAGAAGCCGCCGCCGAACAGCGTCATCCCGGCGCCGGCGAGCCGCGGCCACAGCAGCGTCATTTGGTAGTCGCCGGACAGCGGCAGCGCGAACAGCGCGACGAGGATGGCGAGCAGCACGAGCAGGTTGCGGTCGCGCTTCGATAGCGTGAAGTCGACCGCGTCGTCTTGCGGCGGCCCGGTCAGCCAGCCGGCTGCAAACGCGGCGAAAAGAATCCCGACGAACGCGGCCGGACTATGCGCGAAAGCGAGCAGAATTGTCGATAGCGCGGCAATCAACTGTTCGAGCCGCGTGCGCGCGAGCGTACGCAACTGCTTGATCCACGTGACGCCGATCAGCGCGGCGAGCACCATCCCGAAGTGATTGATCAGCATCGGCGCGGCGAGCGAGCGCACGATCGGCGTGCGGTAGAAGATCGCGAACAGCGTCATCAGCAGGAAGAACGGCAGCACGCTCGCGATGCCGGCGATCCACGCGCCGACGCGGCCGTGCAGCGTCTGCCCGACCTGCACCGCGACATTGCAGCCGACCGGGCCCGGCACGAGCCATGCGAGGGCGATGAAATCGGCGAACACGTGCGGCTCGATGCGCTGCAACCGGTCGACGTAGTGGCGTTCGAGCTGGGCCATCATCGACAGCCCGCCCCACGATACGGCGGAAATGCCGGCGACGACCTTGAACAAGGTCCATAGGGAGGCCTGTGCCGGTTCGACACGTTCGGCCGCTTCGACTTCGACGGTTGTCATGACTATGCTGTTGGCGCTGGGCCTGGTCTCGCGCTTGAAATCGTGCCGGCGGCCCGCCGACACGGTGGCCCTCCCGATTGTCCGCCGCGCATCGTGACACTGCCATGCGCGAAAACGCTAGTAAATGGACTAAACAATCGGATCGGAAAACGAAACGATCGGTGGTCCGCGCAACGGGTGCCGCGCAGGCGCCGCGCGGGTGGCGGGCTCAGGCGCTCGTGCTGCCGGTCGCGCGGTGCGTGAGGACGTCCGGCCGGGCGCCGCGCACGCCGAAGCGTGCGATCAGCGCGGGAATCGCGTCGGCCGGCACGGGGCGCGAGAACAGGAAGCCCTGCGCCTCGATCTCGCCGAGCGCGGACAGCCACGCGATCTGCTCCTCGGTCTCGGTGCCCTCGACGACGACCGTCAGGCCGAGCGAGCGCGCGAGATGCACGATCGACGACACCATCACGCACACGCTGCGATCGTTCGGGATGGCCTGCACGAACGAGCGGTCGACCTTCAGCGTGTCGACGGAGAAGCGGTGCAGGTACGACAGCGATGAATAGCCGGTGCCGAAATCGTCGAGCGCGATCCGGATGCCGAGCTTCTTCAGCGCGACGATCTTCTCGGACACGAGCTCCGGGTATTCCATCATCGCGGTCTCGGTGATCTCGATCTCGAGCCGGTTCGCGTCGATGCCGGTGTCCTGCAGCGCCTGGGAAATCGTCTCGATCAGGTCGCCGCGCCAGAATTGCACCGGCGAGATGTTGATCGCGAGCGTCAGCGTGTCGTGGCCGTCGTCGCGCCAGCGCGCGATCTGCTCGCACGCGGTGCGGATCACGAAGTCGCCGATCGGCACGATCAGGCCCGTCGATTCGGCGATCGAAATGAATTCGTTCGCGGAAATGATCCCGTGCTCGGGGTGATCCCAGCGCGCGAGCGCCTCGAAGCCGGTGATCGTGCGGTGCGTCAGGTCGATCTTCGGCTGGTAGGCGAGGAACAGCTGCCCTTCGGCGAGCGCGACGCGCAACTGCTGTTCCCAGCGCATCAGGTGGTCCGCGCGGTGCGACAGGTGCGGCGCGTAGAACTGATAGCAGTTCTTGCCGGCGTCCTTCGCGCTGTACATCGCGAGGTCGGCCTTCTTCAGCAGGTCGATCTCGCTTTCGTTCGCGACGCTGTGCAGCGCGATGCCGATGCTGGCGTGCAGCACGAACGAACTGCCGCGCACGTCGAACGGCTCGCCGAACATCCGGATGATCGCCTCCGCGAGCCGCACCGCGCGCCGTTCGATGTCGTCGCCCTTCATCACGACCACGAACTCGTCGCCGCCGATCCGCGCGAGCGAGCCTTCGTCGCCGACCGCATCCGACAGGCGCGACGCGGTCATCTGCAGCACGATGTCGCCGGCGTTGTGGCCGAGCGTGTCGTTGACGGTCTTGAAGTTGTCGAGGTCGATGAACAGCAGGCCGAGCCGCGACAGGCTGGCCGGCATCGACACGTCGTTGCGCAGCCCGCGCAGCGTCGCGTAGCGGTTCGCGAGGCCGGTGAGCAGGTCGTATTCGGCGAGCTGGGTCATCTCGCGCTCGCGCCCCAGCAGCTTGCCGATCAGCCCCGTCGCGACGCTGAAGAACGCGAGCATCGCGAGCGTGATGAAGCTCGTCATCAGCAGGTAGACGTTGCGCGTGTGGGAGTAGTCCGCGAATTCCTCGGTCTGCGACAGCCCGACCATCACCGCGAGCGGGTAGCCGTCGAGGTGGCGGTACGACACGATGCGCGTCACGCCGTCGATCGGGTCGATGATCGTGCCCGTCACGCGCTCGGCGATCGGGTACACGCCCGACGCGGAGAACGCACCCGGTGCGTTGCTGACCGAGCCGGTGCGCCGCGCGAGCACCGCGCCCGTGTCGGACACCACGGCGATCACGCCTTCCTTGCCGATCGCCGCGTTGTTGTAGAAGTCGTTCGTGAAGTAGCTCGGGTCTTCCGACACCACGACGATGCCCGCGAAGCTGCCGTCCGGGTTGTTCAGCCGCCGCGTCATCTGCAGCGTCCAGTGGCTCGACACGCGGCCGAACACCGGCTTGCTGATGTACAGGCGGTCGTCGTTGTGCGCGAGATGGACCTTGAAATGTTCGCGGTCCGACAGGTTGATCGGCTGCGGATGAATGTCGGCCGTGTTCGCGAACAGGATACCCTTCGCGTTCACGAGCGAGACCTGGATCAGCGTGTCGCTCGGCACGACGCCTTTTTCGACCGCGCTCGCGAGGTTGAAGTGCGCGGGCGATTTCTCGAACTCGAACTTGACGAAGCGGGTGATCTGGTCGACCTGGTGGATCGCCTTGACGGTGTGCTGCTCGAGCGCGGACGACAGGATCGCGGCGGATGCCGCCGCTTCCTTGTACGCGCTGTCCTTTTCGACCGACAGTCGCGCGATGATCACCGCCCACAGCAGCGCAAGCGCCAGCATCCCGAGCAACGGGATCGCGAACAGCGCACGCCGGCGCGATTTGCGCGGCGCGCGCAGCGGCCGGGTCGGCGGCGTGTGGTTGGACCGGGCGGAGCTCATTGAAGAAGGGCGGCGTCCTGCTCGCTTGCGCCATCCTCGTCGGGATGGCCGGCTATGGTTGGGGTCGCCCCGGCGTCTGTTCGTTCGCGGGATGCGCAACCATGGACAGACCCGCCGAAGCGACGGATTAGGCCCGATATTACTGGCTGGAACGTTTTTGCGATAGACGGGCAACCTCAGGGCGTCGGCCGGGCCATCGCACGTGGCGAAACGACGAAACGTCAGGCGGGCATCTGGAACGTGCCGTCCACGACCGTCACGACGTTGCCGCCGATCCAGATCGTGCCGTCGTCGTCATAGCGAACGGCAATGCGGCCGGCGCGGCCGATCGCCGTGCCCTGGCGGGCCGTATACGACGTGCCGGGGCGGCGCTGCTGGCGGCTCAGCAGCTCGGCCAGCGCGGCGTTTGCGCTGCCGGTGGCGGGATCCTCGCCGGTGCCGAAACCGTCGCCCGTCATCAGGCAGCGGATTTCGAACGTCGCGGGGCCGTCGTCGGGGTGGGGCGCGTACGCCGCGAGCCCGTGCGCGCCGTAGCGGTGGATGAGGGCGCCGAGCGCGGCCGGATCGGGCGCGAGGCCGATGCAGGCTTCGACCGACGTGAGCCGCACGACGAGCCACGGCGCGCCGTTGTCGACCGCGCACGGTTCGGCGTCCGGATCGATCGCATTGCTGCGCAACGCGGCCGCCAGCACCGGATAGTCGGCCCGGTCGAGCGGCGTGAACCGAGCCGGCGGCGCGGCAAATGCCCAGCCGTCGGCCAGTTCGCGCAGCTCAACCCGGCCGACGCCGCATTGCTGGATCAGCACGCCCGGCGTGCGCGGTCGCGCGCCGCTTTCCAGGAACGCGTGCGCGGTGCCGAGCGTCGGGTGGCCGGCGAACGGCAGTTCGCCGCCCGGCGTGAAGATCCGGACGCGGTAATCGGCGTCCAGATCGGTCGGCGTGCACACGAACGCCGTTTCCGACAGGTTCGTCCAGCGGGCGATCGCGAGCATGTCGTCGTCGCCGAGCGAATCGGCGTCGAACACGACCGCGAGCGGGTTGCCCTTGAACGGTACCGACGTGAAGACGTCGACCTGCTTGAAACGGACGCCGTGGCTAGTCATCGTGACGATCGCGTGACGTGAGTTACGCGACTTCGGCGATCAGCTCGATCTCGACGCATGCGCCGAGCGGAATCTGCGCGACGCCGAACGCCGAACGCGCGTGCTTGCCCGCGTCGCCGAACACTTCCGCGATCAGTTCCGACGCACCGTTCGTGACGACGTGCTGTTCGGTGAAGTCGAGCGTCGAGTTGACGAGGCTCATCAGCTTCACGATGCGCGTGACCTTGTTCAGGTCGCCGGTGTGCGCGTGCAGCGTCGCGAGCAGGTCGATCGCGATCGAGCGTGCGGCCGCCTTGCCGTCTTCCGTCTGCAGATCCGCGCCGAGCTTGCCGGCCCAGACCTTGCCGTCCTTTTTCGCGATGTGGCCCGACAGGTAGACCGTGTTGCCGCTTTGCGCGCTCATCACGTAGGCGGCGGCCGGTGCGCCGGCGGTCGGGAGCTCGATGCCGAGCGACTTCAGTTTGTCGTAGACGTTAGCCATGCGTTCGATTCCTCGTAGAGAGTCGTGACAGGAAAAAGCGGGGGATTAGAGGCGCTCGCGCAGCAGCTTGCCGAGCCGCGCCACGCCTTCCTCGATCTTCTCGGGCGGCACCGTCACGAACGACAGGCGCAGCGTGTTCTGTTGAGCATCGTCCGCGAAGAACGGCGCGCCCGGCACGAAGGCGACGTGGTTGTCCACGGCCGTGGCGAGCAGCTTCATGCTGTCGATCTGCGCGGGCAGGTTCACCCAGATGAACATCCCGCCTTCCGGACGGTTCCACGTGACGCCTTCCGGCATGTGCCGCGCGAGCGACGCGAGCATCGCTTCGCACTGCGCGCCGTACAACTGGCGGATCGTCGGGATGTGCTCGTCGAGGAAGCCGTCCTTGATCACTTCGTGCGCGATGCGCTGCGTGAGCGTCGGCGTGTGCAGGTCGGTGGCCTGCTTGGCCTGCACGAGCTTGAAGTGGAGTTCTTCGGGGGCAATGATGTAGCCGATCCGCAGGCCCGGCGCGAGCACCTTCGAGAACGTGCCGAGGTGCACGATGTGGTCGGGCGCCATCGACAGCATCGTCGGCAGCGGCTCGCCCTGGTAGTTCAGCGCGCCGTACGGGTCGTCTTCCAGCACCGGGAACGGGCTCGACTGCGCGAACGCGGCGAGCGCGCGGCGGCGCTCGACGGGCAGGCGGCGGCCGGTCGGGTTCTGGAAGTTCGGCTGCGCGTACAGCAGGCGCGCGCCTTGGGTCAGCTCGGGCGTGAGGCCTTCGGGCAACAGGCCCTGCTCGTCGGTCGGCACCTGCACGTAGCGCGGCTCGTACAGCGAGAACGATTGCAGCGCGCCGAGGTAAGTCGGGGTTTCGACGAGGATCGGGCTGTTCGGATCGATCAGCGCCTTGCCGAGCAGGTCGAGTGCCTGCTGCGAGCCGGTCGTGATCAGCACCTGCGACACGCGCACGCTGTAGCGCTCGGCGATCCATTCGCGCAGCGGCAGGTAGCCTTCGGTCGCGCTGTACTGGAGTGCGGCGGCGGGCGCGTCGCGCAGCACGCGGTCGGCCGCGGCGCGCATGCGTTCGGCCGGGAACGTCGCCGGAGCCGGCAGGCCGCCTGCGAACGAGATGACCTCGGGGCGTTCCGTGACCTTCAGGATCTCGCGGATCGCAGAGCTCGTCAGCTTGCGGGCGCGTTCGGAAAGCTGCCAATGCGGCGGATGCAGGTCGGTCGGATTCATAGTCTCCTCGTTCGGATATCGGGTCAGTCAAGAAAGGTCGATCAGGCAGATTGCGTCGACGCGGCCGGGTAGGCTTGCGGGAGCGCGATCGGGCCGTCGCGGCCGGGTGGGCAAAACCGTTCTGGCAAAACAAACATTATGGCGCACCTCATCAACCGGCGCGAGCAGCACGCGGGGCCGTGGCCACGGCCGAGCGCCGGCCGAGCATCACGGTCGCGATCACGGCGGCCGCGAACAGCCAGGTGGACGGCGTCACCGTCTCGCCGAACAGCAGCGCGGAGAAGGCGATCGTGAAGAAGATCTGCAGCAGTTGGACCTGGCCGACGCGCGCGATGCCGCCCATCGCGAGCCCCGCGTACCACGCGAAAAAGCCGATGAATTGCGAAAAAAGGGTCACGTAGCCAAACGCGAGCCACGTGCGCAACGCAAGCGGGGCCGGATGGGCGACGTGCTGCGTCCATGCGAGCCAGCCGACCGGCAGCACGAGGAACGGCGCGGACACGACGAGCGCCCAGCAGATCACCTGCCAGCCGCCGATCTGGCGCGCGAGCCGCGCGCCTTCCGCATAGCCGAGCGCGCCGATGCCGACCGCGACGAGCATCAGCGCGTCGCCCGCCTGCACGGTGCCGCCGCCGTCGCGCAGCGCGAACGCGATCACGAGCGCGCTGCCCGCCAGCGCGCTGGCCCAGAACGCCTTCGACGGGCGCTCGTGCGACAGCGACGCCGCGTACAGCGCGACGAACAGCGGCTGCAGGCCGTTGACGACCGCGCCGTGCGACGCCGGCACGCTTTTCATCGCCCACGCGGAGAACACCGGATACGCGATGATCACGCCGGCCGAGACGACGGCCAGGCTTTTCAGCTGCGCGCGGGTCGGCAGCCTCTCGCGGCGCCACCACAGCAGCAGGCCGGCCGGCACCGACGCGGCGAGCGCGCGGCCGAGCCCGTTGAGCAGCGGGTTGAGTTCGGAGACGACGATACGCGTCATCGGCAGCGTCAGGCTGAAGATCATCACGCCGATGAGGCCGAGCAGCATGCCCCGGGTTTCGCGCGAATTCATGTACTGGGTGTCTCCGGATTGCTGGGTTTGGCTAGGTTCGTGTAATCGAAGGGGTGGCCGGGCCGTCAGCGCAGCGTGCGGGCGCCTTGCGGCGTGTCGAACTCCGCGACGAGCGCGGGCGGGCCGTCGCCGGTTTCGACGTCGAGCAGATGGCCGGCGCCGAGCCAGTCGAGCTGCTCGCGGATCGTGTCCGCACGCGGGTGGACGCCCTTGAGCGACTTCAGCGCGACGCCGTTGTCCGGCAGCGATTCGGCCGGATGACGCGGGCTGTCCCACTGGATCAGCGACGGCGCGAGGCCGTCGCCGGCGCCTTGCCACGCGGGGAACGCGCCGTCGTCGGGCACCGTGAGGCCCCAGCTCAGGTCGCCGCGGCGCATCGTGACGACCGGCGCGATGCGCGCCGGGTACTGGCTCTGCCATAGCGCGAGCTGGCGCGGGCGGTCGACGCGCGCGACCCAGTGCGCGAGGAACGGGCCGTGCGCGAGCCGGGCGTGCATCGCCGGATCGTCGAGGCCGAACAGCCGCGCGCGCGGCGGCGTGGCGTCGTCGCCCGCGGTCGGTGCGTCGGGATCGATCGCGATCACTTCGAGGTATAGCCCGCCCCACGCGCCGAACAGCGCGTTATGGGTGCGCATCAGCGGGTGGCGGCCGCCGCCGGCCGGTTCGATGCCGAGCGTGTTAGTGACGTGGCGTACGCCGTCGTCGAGCGTGCGCGCGGCGATCACGAGATGGTCGAGGGTCAGGGAGCGGGCTGGCATGAACGTCGGTCGGGAAGCGAAAGTGTCATGGTGGGCGGACGGTAGCGCGACCGGCCGATGCCCGGGCCGCGCTGCAAGCCGGGCGGTGCCGACCCGCGTGCGGGCGGCCCGGAACGGCGGCCGCACGTCGCCATTTGAGGTCAACTGTAATCGTCCGCACCGGCACAGTAACGGTACAATCGGCGCGATAGCCTTCGGTACAGTTGGAGTTGCCCGCCCGTGTCCACCGTCCCTCTCGCCCAGATCCCCGCGCCGCACGATACGGCCACGCTCACGCTCGTCGACCAGCTTGTCCAGTGGGCGCGGCGGCGCATCGACGAGCGTGTGTTCCGGCCCGGCATGCGCATGCCGTCGATCCGCAAGCTCGCGCTCGACAAGAGCGTGTCGCGTTTCACCGTCGTCGAGGCGTACGAGCGGCTCGTCGCGCAGGGGTATCTCGATTCGCGGCGCGGCTCCGGTTTCTACGTGCGCGAGCGCACGGCCGTCGGTCCGCAGCCGGTCGACAACGTGGCGCGCGTGGCGGAGGCCGCGCCCGTGCACAACACCATCGACGTCGTCTGGCTGCTGCGCAACATGCTGCACACCGCCAGCCCGGAAAAGGGGCCGGGTCTCGGCTACCTGCCGGGCCGTTGGCTCGACGGCGAGCTGATCACCGGCTCGCTGCGCGCGCTCGGGCGCCAGTCCGGCGCCCAGATGCTCGGCTTCGGCACACCGCAGGGCTTTCTGCCGCTGCGCCAGCAACTGCAGACGCGGCTCGCGGAAGTCGAGATCGGCGCGAAGCCCGAGCAGCTCGTGATGGTGTCGGGCATCACGCAGGCGATCGACCTGATCTCGCGCATCTACGTGCAGCCGGGCGACGCGGTGATCGTCGGCGATCCCGCATGGTTCCAGATGTTCGGCCGCTTTGCGTCGCAGGGTGCGCAGCTCGTCGGCATGCCGTATACGCCCGACGGCCCCGATCTCGACGCGCTGGAAACGCTCGTGCAGATGTGGCGGCCGAAGATGCTCGTGATCAATTCGGTGCTGCAGAACCCGACCGGCACGTCGCTGTCGGCCGCGCAGGCGTTCCGGATCCTGAAGCTCGCGGAGGCGTACGACTTTCTCGTCGTCGAGGACGACGTGTACGGCGACCTGTGCCCGCCGAGCTACCCGGCGACGCGACTCGCGAGCCTCGACCAGTTGAAGCGCGTGATCTACCTCGGCAGCTATTCGAAAACGCTCGCGGCGAATCTGCGGGTCGGCTATGTCGCCTGCGCGCCGGAGATCGCGAAGGCGATCACCGACCAGAAGATGCTGGTCGGGATGACGACGCCGGAGCTCAACGAGCGCGTGCTCTACAAGATCCTGACCGAAGGGCATTACCGGCGCCACGTCGAGCGCTTGCGCGCGCGGCTCGACGGCGTGCGCGACAAGACCGCGCGGATGCTCGAGCGCACCGGGCTGCGGCTGTTCGCGATGCCGGCCGCCGGGATGTTCCTGTGGGCCGACACGGGCGTCGATTCGGACGCGCTCGCGGCCGCCGCGCACGAGGAAGGATTCCTGCTGACGCCGGGCAGCCTGTTCTCCCCGCAGCAGTCGCCGTCGACGTGGACGCGCTTCAACGTCGCGAACTGCGGGGATCCGGCGCTGCCGGGCTTTCTCGCGCGCTATATCGAGTCGGCGGCGCGGCGCGCGTCGTGACGGGGCGGCACGCCGCCCCTTGAAATCCGGTCGCCCGGCCCCAGATACCCGCGCAAACCGCTTGCGCCAGGCGGTCGTCCTTGACGGGCCCTCCGGCATCGCGCGCCGGGCGCCCGCGTCACACCATTCAAGTTCAAGTAAGAGGAAACAGCATCCATGGCACACGAAACGATGAGCTTTCAGGCAGAGGTCAAGCAACTCCTCCACCTGATGATTCATTCGCTCTACAGCAACAAGGAAATCTTCCTGCGCGAACTGGTGTCGAACGCGTCCGACGCGGCCGACAAGCTGCGTTTCGAAGGACTCGCGGACAACGCGCTGTACGAGAACGATCCGAACCTGCGCATCCGCATCGGCTTCGACAAGGCCGCCCGCACGATCACGATCGACGACAACGGCATCGGCATGAGCCGCGACGAGGCGATCGCGAACCTAGGCACGATCGCGCGCTCGGGCACCAAGGAATTCTTCACGAAGCTGTCCGGCGACCAGCAGAAGGACGCGGCGCTGATCGGCCAGTTCGGCGTCGGCTTCTACTCGGGCTTCATCGTCGCGGACAAGATCACCGTCGAGACGCGCCGCGCCGGCCTGCCGGCGAACGAAGCCGTGCGCTGGGAAAGCGCGGGCGAGGGCGATTTCACGATCGACGCGATCGAGCGCGCGCAGCGCGGCACGACGATCACGCTGCACCTGCGCGAAGGCGAGGACGAGCTGCTGTCGTCGCACCGCCTGAAGTCGATCATCCAGAAGTATTCCGATCATATCGCGCTGCCGATCCTGATGCAGAAGGAAGAGTGGGATCAGGAAAAGGGCGAGATGGTCCTGAAGGACGAGGACGAGACCGTCAACCAGGCGAGCGCGCTGTGGACGCGTTCGAAGAGCGACATCACCGACGAGCAGTACACGCAGTTCTACCAGCACGTCGCGCACGACCACCAGGATCCGCTCACGTGGACGCACAACCGCGTCGAGGGCCGCAGCGAATACACGCAACTGCTGTTCGTGCCGGCGCACGCGCCGTTCGATCTGTGGAACCGCGACTATCGCGGCGGCCTGAAGCTGTACGTGAAGCGCGTGTTCATCATGGACGACGCCGAGCAGCTGCTGCCGCAATACCTGCGCTTCGTGAAGGGCGTGGTCGATTCGGCCGACCTGCCGCTGAACGTGTCGCGTGAAATCCTGCAGGAAAGCCGCGACGTGAAGGCGATCCGCGAAGGCGTGACGAAGCGCGCGCTGTCGATGCTCGAGGAGCTCGCGAACGCGGAAGAGGAGGCCGGCAAGGAGAAGTACAAGACGTTCTGGAGCGCGTTCGGCCAGGTGCTGAAGGAAGGCCTCGGCGAGGATCACGCGAACCGCGAGCGCATCGCGAAGCTGCTGCGCTTCGCGTCGACGCACGGCGACACCGATGCGCAGGACGTGTCGCTCGCCGACTACGTGTCGCGCATGAAGCCGGAGCAGAGCAAGATCTACTACGTGACCGCCGATACGTGGCAGGCCGCGAAGAACAGCCCGCATCTGGAAGTGTTCCGCAAGAAGGGCGTCGAGGTGCTGCTGCTGACCGATCGCGTCGACGAATGGATGCTGTCGTTCCTGCATGAATTCGACGGCAAGCCGCTCGCGAGCGTTGCCCGCGGCGATCTCGACCTCGGCGAGCTGAACGACGAGGAAAAGAAGGCGCAGGAGCAGGCGGGCGAGGCGATCAAGCCGGTCGTCGAGAAGATGAAGGAAGCGCTCGGCGACAAGGTGAAGGAAGTGCGCGTCACGTTCCGCCTGACCGATTCGCCGTCGTGCCTCGTCGCGGACGACAACGACATGAGCGGCTACCTGCAGCGGATGCTGAAGGCGGCCGGTCAGAACGCGCCGGCGATGCAGCCGATCCTCGAGATCAACCCGGAGCACGCGCTCGTGAAGCAGCTGAACGCCGACAGCGCCAGTTTCGGCGACTGGTGCCATCTGCTGTTCGACCAGGCATTGCTGGCCGAAGGCGGGATGCTCGACGATCCGGCGAGCTTCGTGAAGCGAACCAACGCGCTGCTGCTGTCGCGCGCTGCGTGAGCAAGCGGATTCGATTCGACGGCGCACAGGCGGGCTGGCGCGCAACGCCCCGGCCCGGCTGCACGCTCGACCAGCGCGACTGGCTGACGCGCGGCGGTTCGCTGACCGCGCATCTCGCGCGGCTCGGCAGCGTGAGCGTGCGCGTGACGCGCGAGGCCGTCGACTGTCCGTGGTTCGACGAGCCTGACGCGCTCGACAGTGCGCCGCGCGCGCCGATGTGGGTGCGCGAGGTGATCCTGTCGGTCGACGGCACGCCGTACGTCGCCGCGCACAGCATCGCGCCGCTCGCGGCCAGCAAGGGGGGCTGGCAGGCGATGCGGCGGTTGCGCACGCGGCCGCTCGCGGAGCTGCTGTACAGCGATCCGCAGGTCGAGCGCTCGGCGCTCGTCAGCCGGCGCGTGATCGCCGGTCATCCGCTGTATGCGCTCGCAAGCCATGCGTTGCAGGGGGCGCGGGCGCCGCACGCGTTCGTCGCGCGGCGCTCGGTGTTCCAGCGGCACGGCACGCCGTTGATGGTCACCGAGTGCATGCTGCCCGCGCTGTGGCGCCATCTCGATGCGCATGGCGACGGGCCGCGGGGGGCCGCGTGATGCTGCAAGGTTTTGCACCGGTCGTCGGGCCGAATACGCACACGATGATCCTCGGCAGCTTTCCGGGCGAGGCGTCGCTCGATGCCGCGCAGTACTACGCGCATCCGCGCAATCAGTTCTGGCGGTTGCTCGGTGCGGTGCTCGGCGAGCCCGGGCTGCACGAGCTTGTGTACGACGCGCGGCTCGAACGCGTGCTTTCGCACGGGATCGGCATCTGGGATGTCCTCGATGCATGCCATCGGCAAGGCAGTCTCGATTCTGCGATCCGGAATGCGAAGCCGAACGACTTTGCGTCGTTGCGCGAGCATGCGCCGTTGCTGAAGAAGGTCTGTTTCAACGGGAAGACGGCGGGGCGCTTTGCCGACGTGATCGGGCAGGCCGGGTATGAAACGCTGGTGCTGCCGTCGTCGAGCCCGGCGAATGCGATGCTGTCGTTCGAGCAGAAGCTGGAGCAGTGGCGGCACATTGCGCGCTGAGCGGCCGAGCGTTGCCGCCGCACTTCACGGCCAGCACTGCGAAGGCGTTGGCGTGGCGTGATCGTCAGGCGGCGAATACGACCTCGATATGCCCTTCAACGTCCGACTGACGATCCGGTCCGACGACAATTTGCACGTCGCGTCCGAGCTTCGCCAGACATTCGAGTATCTTCGTTTCGCTGACGCCGCGAAACTGCCCGCGCAGCATGTTCGACAGCTTCGGCTGCGTCATGCCGAGCAACCGGGCCGCGTGCTGCTGCGTCCATTTGCGCGCCTTGATGATCTCCGCGATCTTCGCGGCGAGTTGGGCCTTCACTCGCATTTCGTCGGCATCGCGCATGCCCAGGTCAGCATAGACGTTCGTGCTGCCCTGTTCGATTTCGATCATCGCCTTTCTCCTTTTGCGTGAGCCTCGGCCGCTTTCAGACGTTCGCAGACCAGATCGCCGTCCGGCCTGGGTGTCGCGATGCCGCTCGATGATTTCTTCTGGAAGCAAGGGAGCAGTAAATGCTGTGCCTGAGCTTCACCGTGGGACGGTTTGGTGTCCGGATCCGCCGATGAATTTATCCCTATTTGGGTATATTTTCAAGGTGCGCGCGGGAACACGATGTCGCCGTCCGATAGAGCGATGGTGGAGGGAGGGCGGTGTTGCGGGCGTGTATCGCGCCTGGTGATCACTCGTCCTTGCCCCATCTCCACCGGGGCCTCTCTCCCTTGATCCAGCAAACGGCTGTCAGCACTGCGACCAACACAACGATGCAGGCGCCGTACGCAAGCGGCGAACGTTTCGGCGGCAGAAGCCACGCAGTGACGCCGATCCCGATCGCGAACAGCAGCAACACGACCCAACCTTGCCACGCGACCGGCAAACCCCATCCCCATCCGTAGCGCTTGGCCGGAAACCAGATCTTTTTGTCGTTCGAGGTCATATGACGCCCTGTCGTCAGTGGTAGTCCAAGGATCGTCACCGTTCGGCACGTCCTGCGCTTGCCGTGCGGCCGACCCCCTCCCACCAATGCTATCCTCTCGTCCGCTCATCCGGCATCACCCAGCATCACCCTGCGAGATTCAATCATGTCCCGACTCATCAAGCGCGCGTCCGCCGAGGCGCGTGCGTTCAAGCAACGCAAGGCGTCCGCCTACAACGGCTCCGACAAGCTCCAGCCGCCGCGCATGAAGCGCCGCCCGGAAATCGACGAACACGACGACGTGCCCGTGCTCGAAGCGCCGCGCAAGCCGCGCTTCGCGCCCGTCACGTTCTCGGAAGAGCGCGGCGTGCGCTTCCTGCACTTCGGCACCGAATGGGTGCAGGGTGCGATGCGGATCTCGAAGCCGCTGCACATCGAGCTCGAATACGCGCAGCAGATGATGGCGTGGCTGCTGTTCCTCGAAACGCCCGAACGGATCGTCCAGCTCGGGCTCGGCACCGGCGCGCTGACCAAGTTCTCGCACCGCTTCCTGCCGCACGCGAAGGTCGAGGCAGTCGAACTGAACCCGGCCGTGATCGTCGCGGCCCGCACGATGTTCGCGCTGCCGCCCGACGACGAACGCCTCGTCGTGCACGAAGCCGACGCATGGGACTTCGTCAACGATCCGGCCAACCGCGGCACGACCGGCGCGCTGCAGATCGACCTGTACGACGCGACCGCGCGCGGGCCGGTGCTCGACAGCGTCGCGTTCTACCGGGCGGTGCGCGGCTGCCTCGCCGACGCCGGCATCGCGACGATCAACCTGTTCGGCGACCATCCGAGCTTCGTGCGCAACATGAAGCACCTGAACGCAGCGTTCGACCATCGCGTGATCGCGCTGCCGGAAGTGCACGACGGCAACCGGATCGCGATCGCGTTCTCGGGCCCCGTGCTCGACGTGTCGTTCGCGCAGCTGGAAGCACGCGCGAAGCTGATCGAGGACACGCTGAAGCTGCCCGCGCGCAAGTGGGTGAAAGCTTTGAAAGAAACGACCGGCGCACGCGAATCCTCGTTCGCGATCTGACGCTCGTGCACCGGCCGCATGCCGGTGCAACCGCGCGACTGGGGGCGGATCACCTCGGGTTCGCCCCTGCTTGACCGCGTGCCCGCGGCTCCTATACTGGCGCGAAGCCAGGGGAGCCGCAGCCTACCCGTTTCGCCGCTCCTCCCGGCGCCGTACCCGCTCAACAAGATCGATAACCGGGAAACAAGAGGAGACGTCATGGCTCACGATGCCGACGCCAATCGGGCCGCCAAGCGCTGGCTCTGGCTGCTGGTGCTGCCGCTGATCGCGATGGTCTGGGTACCGTCGTACAGCAAGATCGAACCGCAATGGTTCGGCTTTCCGTTTTTCTACTGGTACCAGCTGCTGTGGGTCTTCATTAGCGCGGTGATTACCGCGTTCGTCTATTTCAAGACCAAGAACGCGTGGAAGGCGAGCGGCCCGCAGGGAGGTGCGCGATGAACCTCGGCGCAACCTTCGTCTTCGTGCTGCTGTTCATCGGCGTCACGATCATCGGTTTCCTGGCCGCGAACTGGCGGCGCGGCGATCTCGCCCATCTCGACGAATGGGGCCTGGGCGGCCGCCGCTTCGGCACGATCGTCACGTGGTTCCTGCTCGGCGGCGATCTCTATACGGCCTATACGTTCGTCGCGGTGCCCGCGCTGGTGTTCGGCGCCGGTGCGATGGGCTTCTTCGCGCTGCCCTATACGATCCTGATCTATCCGTTCGCGTTCGTCGTGTTTCCGAAGCTGTGGAGCATCGCGAAGCGCTACGGCTACGTGACGGCCGCCGACTTCGTGAACGCACGCTACGGCAGCCGGATGCTCGCGCTCGCGATCGCGGTGACGGGCATCCTCGCGACGATGCCGTACATCGCGCTGCAGCTCGTCGGCATCGAAGTCGTGATCGGCGCGCTCGGTTTCGACACGACCGGCTTCGTCGGCGACCTGCCGCTCATCATCGCGTTCGCGATCCTCGCCGCGTACACGTACACGTCGGGCCTGCGCGCGCCCGCGATGATCGCGATCGTGAAGGACGTGCTGATCTACATCACGATCGCGGCAGCGGTCATCGTGATCCCAGCGAAGCTCGGCGGCTTCGGGCACATCTTCGCGTCGGTGCCGCCGGCCAAGCTGCTGCTGAAGGCGCCCGACGCGACGAGCCTGAACGGCTACAGCGCGTACGCGACACTCGCGATCGGTTCCGCGCTCGCGCTGTTCCTGTATCCGCACTCGGTCACGGCGATCCTGTCGTCGTCGTCGGGCAACTCGATCCGCCGCAACATGGCGATGCTGCCCGCGTACTCGTTCGTGCTCGGCCTGCTCGCGCTGCTCGGCTACATGGCGCTCGCGGCGGGCGTGAAGGACATGCCGCAGTACGCGCCGTACTTCAAGGCGTTCGGCCCGAACTTCGCGGTGCCCGCGCTGTTCCTCGAGTATTTCCCGTCGTGGTTCGTCGGCGTCGCGTTCGCGGCGATCGGCATCGGCGCGCTGGTGCCGGCGGCGATCATGTCGATCGCGGCCTCGAACCTGTACACGCGCAACATCCACCGCGAGTTCGTGAACCGCAACATGACGCACGCGCAGGAGACGCACGTCGCGAAGCTCGTGTCGCTGATCGTGAAGGTCGGCGCGGTCGCGTTCATCCTCGGCTTGCCGCTGACGTATGCGATCCAGCTGCAGCTGCTCGGCGGGATCTGGATCATCCAGACGCTGCCGGCGATCGTGCTCGGCCTCTACACGCGCATGCTCGACCATCGCGGCCTGCTGGCCGGCTGGGCGGCTGGCATCGTGTGCGGCACGTGGATGGCGATCTCGCTGAAGCTGGCCGGATCGATCTTCACGATCCACCTGTTCGGTCTCGCGATTCCCGGCTACGCGGCCGTGTGGTCGCTGATCGTGAACCTGGTGGTGTCGGTGGCGGTGAGCGTGCTGGTGCGCGTGATGGGCATGACGCACGCGGAGGACCGCACGCGGCCGGAGGATTATCTCGACGTGGTCGAGAGCTGACACGGGCGGCGCGGCCGCGCGCCGCGCATCGCGCCGCAACGACGACGCCCGTCACTGCGAAGTGGCGGGCGTTTTCGCTGGCGTCAGCCCTGCGCGCGTTTCGCGAGATCCCCGCGCTGCGACAGATCCTCGACGTTGACCATCCAGTGCACGCCGAAACGATCCTTCGCCATCCCGAAGCCGAGCGCCCAGAACGTCTTGCCGAACGGCATCGTCACTTCGCCGCCGTCGGCGAGCGCATTGAACAGCTTCTGGCCTTCCTCGACCGTCGCCGGGTTCAGCGACAACGAATAGCCGGCGTGCGTGCCGCCGCCCGGCTGGCTGCAGTCGCCGTCCGAGCACATGATCATCGAGTCGCCGATCGTGAAGCTCGCATGCATCACCTTGTCGGCCATCTCCGGCGTCATCGGGTAATCGGGATTGGGCGGCGCATCCTTGAAATGCATCTTGAACATCGTCTTCGCGCCGAGCGCCTTTTCGTAGAACTGAAGGGCTTCTTCCGCGCGGCCGTAGAACGTCAGGTACGGTTGGACTTGCATCGTTGTCTCCTGTTGGCCGGGCTGGCATGTCGGGGCCGGCCCGGGTACTTCGACGATTGACCGGGAAGAGCGCGTCGGGATGCGGCCGGCGCACTCGTGACGTGGATTGTAGTGCGCGCGCTTGACGATGGAATGAAAAATAAAACGGCCGCGAACACGAGGTTCGCGGCCGTTCGCGGCGCGTGCTGACGGCTGTTGTCAGCGTTGCTGACAGTTCAACTGACAGCAGTGATGTGTGGCGCGGATCAGCGCAGCGAGTCGATCAGCTTTTCGAGCTTCACCGCGTCGGCGGCGAACACGCGGATGCCTTCGGCGAGCTTTTCCGTCGCCATCGCTTCGTCGTTCAGCTGGAAGCGGAACGAGGCCTCGTCGATCGCGACGCGCTCGGTCGGCTTGTCGTGCAGCGCGTCCGGCGACAGCTTGCGCTCGACCGTGTCGTTGCTGTCCTGCAGCTTCTGCAGCAAGTCGGGGCTGATCGTCAGCAGGTCGCAGCCCGCGAGCTCGGTGATCTGGCTCGTCGTGCGGAAGCTCGCGCCCATCACTTCGGTGTTGTAGCCGAACGTCTTGTAGTACGTGTAGATGCGGCGCACCGACTGCACGCCCGGATCGTTCGCGCCGCCGTTCTTCGCTTCATCCCAGTCGGCGCCGGCCTGCTTCTTGTACCAGTCGTAGATGCGGCCGACGAACGGCGAGATCAGCTGCGCGCCGGCTTCCGCGCTGGCGGCGGCCTGCACGAGCGAGAAAAGCAGGGTCATGTTGCACTTGATCCCTTCCTTCTGCAGCACTTCGGCCGCGCGGATGCCTTCCCACGTCGACGCGAGCTTGATCAGGATGCGCTCGCGGCCGATGCCGGCGTCTTCGTACAGCTTGATGAGTTCGCGACCCTTGTCGATCGAGCGCGGGGTGTCGAACGACAGGCGCGCGTCGACCTCGGTCGACACGCGGCCCGGGATCAGCTTCAGGATCTCGGTGCCGAATGCGATCAGCAGGCGGTCGATGATGAAATCGGCGGACTCGTCGCGGTGATCGCGGACGGTTTTCTCGAGGATCGGCTTGTACGCGTCCTTCTGGACGGCCTTCAGGATCAGCGACGGGTTCGTGGTCGCGTCCTGCGGCTTGTATTGCGCAAGCTGCTGGAAATCGCCCGTGTCGGCGACGACGGTCGTGTACTGCTTCAGCTGGTCGAGTGCGGTAGTCATGGCGATTCGGGAGGAGGGCGCGGGGCGCCGGGGTTCTCACGGGCCGCGCGAGCGCGGCGGCGAAGCGAAGCGGCGCCGGGCGCCGCCTCCGATTCATCATTTTAGGCCCGATTCGTGTCGCGCACGTTTTGGCGTGCCGTTTGCAGGGCGGGCCCCCGCCGTGGGGCGGCGCTACGCGGGGCGCCGCGCGTTCAGGATCACCTGCGTGACGATTCCCGCGACGAGCCCCCAGAACGCCGAGCCGATCGACAGCAGCGTGAGTCCCGACGCGGTGACCATGAACGTGACGAGCGCGGCCTCGCGCTGCTTCACGTCCTGCATCGCGTTCGCGAGCCCGCTCATGATCGAGCCGAACAGCGCGAGCGCGGCGACCGACACGACGAGCGCCTTCGGCAGCGCCGCGAACAGCGCGGCGATCGTCGCGCCGAAGATCCCGGCGATCAGGTAGAACGTGCCGCACCACACGGCGGCCGTGTAGCGCTTCGCGTGGTCCTCGTGCGCTTCGGGGCCGGTGCAGATCGCTGCGGTGATCGCCGCGAGGTTCACGCCGTGCGAGCCGAACGGCGCGAGCAGCAGCGATGCGAGGCCGGTGGTCGCGATCAGCGGCGACGAAGGCGTCGCGTAGCCGTCCGCGCGCAGCACCGCGATGCCCGGCACGTTCTGCGACGCCATCGCGACGACGAACAGCGGAATGCCGATGCTGACGATCGAAGCGAGCGAGAACGCGGGCATGGTGAACACGGGCTGCGCGAGCGCGATGTGGAAGCGGCTGAAGTCGAGCAGGCCGAGGCCGCCGGCCACCGCGGTGCCGACGATCAGCGTCGTGACGATCGCGTAGCGCGGCGCGAGCCGCTTGACGATCAGGTACGTGAAGAACATCGCGAGCACGAGCGCGGTCTGGAACTGCGCGGCGCGGAAGATCTCGATGCCGATCTCGAACAGGATGCCCGCGAGCAACGCGGCCGCGATCCCGGCCGGAATGCGCCGCATCAGCGTGTCGAACAGCCCGCTCACGCCGATCGCGGTCAGCAGCAGCGCGCACACGACGAACGCGCCGATCGCCTCGGGATACGGCACGCCGGGCAGCGACGCGATCAGCAGCGCGGCGCCGGGCGTCGACCAGGCGACCACGATGGGCGCGCGAAAGCGCAGCGACAGCCCGATCGTCGTCAGCGCCATGCCGATCGACAGCGCCCAGATCCACGACGAGATCTGCGCGTCGCTCAGGTGCGCGGCGCGACCGGCCTGGAACATCAGCACGAGCGAGCTCGTGTAGCCCGTCATCATCGCGACGAAGCCGGCGACGAGCGCGGAGACGGACGTATCGGTGAAAAAGCGGCGGCCGCCGGCGCGCGCTGCGCTCGCGGTGGGCGAAGGATTCATGCTATCTCCGGGGGGGAGGGCCGCTCGGACGCGGCCTTCGTGTCTGCGGGTTGGGTTCGTTACTTGCTGAGCGCGCGCATCGCGGTTTCGAGGCCCGCGAGCGTGAGCGGATACATGCGCTGGCCGAGCAGGTCGCGGATCACCGCGACCGATTGCCGGTATTCCCATAGCCGCTCGGGCTCGGGGTTCAGCCATGCATGGTGGGGGAACTGGTCGGCGAGGCGGCGCAACCAGACGGCGCCGGCTTCCGGGTTGTTGTATTCGACCGAGCCGCCGGGCTGCAGCACTTCGTACGGGCTCATCGTCGCGTCGCCGACGAAGATCAGCTTGTAGTCGGGCGTGAACTTGTGCAGCACGTCCCACGTCGCGGTGCGCTCCGAATGACGGCGGCGGTTGTTCTTCCACAGGTGGTCGTACACGCAGTTGTGGAAGTAGTAGAACTCCAGGTGCTTGAACTCGGCCTTCGCGGCGGAGAACAGCTCCTCGGTGCGCTTGATGTGGTCGTCCATCGAGCCGCCGACGTCGAGCAGCATCAGCACCTTCACGTTGTTGTGACGCTCGGGCACCATCCGCAGGTCGAGCCAGCCGGCATTCGCGGCCGTGCTGCGGATCGTGCCGGGCAGGTCGAGCTCCTCGGCCGCGCCTTCGCGCGCGAAGCGGCGCAGGCGCCGCAGCGCGACCTTGATGTTGCGCGTGCCGATCTCGACCGAATCGTCGTAGTCGCGGTACGCGCGCGCCTCCCACACCTTGACCGCCGTGCGGTTGCCGTTCGACGGGCCGCCGATGCGCATGCCTTCGGGGTTGTAGCCGCCGTGCCCGAACGGCGACGTGCCGCCCGTGCCGATCCACTTGTTGCCGCCTTCGTGGCGTTCCTTCTGCTCGTCGAGCAGTTCCTTCAGGCGCTCCATCAGCTTGTCGAGCCCGCCCATCGCGTCGATCTGCGCCTTTTCCTCCGGCGACAGCTCGCGTTCGAGACGCTTCTCGAGCCAGTCGAGCGGCAGGTCGAATGCTTCGGACGGCAACGCGGACACGCCGTGGAAATACGCGCCGAACGCCTGGTCGAACTTGTCGAAGTACTGCTCGTCCTTGACGAGCGTCATGCGCGCGAGGAAGTAGAACGCGTCGATCGACGGCGAGATCAGCCCGGCCTTCAGCGATTCGAGCAGCGTCAGGTATTCCTTCACCGAGACGGGCAGCTTGGCTGCGCGCAGCGCGTAGAAGAAATTGAGCAGCATGGCCGGGCCTTCGCGGGTGGGTTACCGGTTGTGCCGGTTCATGTAGACGAGCCGCTCGAGCAGGCTCAGATCCTGCTCGTTCTTCAGCAGCGCGCCCGCGAGCGGCGGCACGATCTGCTTCGCGTCGGCGCCGCGCAGCGCGTCGGCCGGGATGTTCTCGGCGAGCAGCAGCTTCAGCCAGTCGAGCAACTCGGACGTCGACGGCTTCTTCTTCAGCCCCGAGACGGTGCGCAATTCGAAGAAGCTCTCGAGCGCCGCGCGCAGCAGCTCCTCGCGGATGTTCGGGAAGTGGACCGCGACGATCTTCTGCATCGTCGACGCGTCGGGAAACTGGATGTAGTGGAAGAAGCAGCGGCGCAGGAACGCGTCGGGCAGCTCCTTCTCGTTGTTGGACGTGATGATCACGAGCGGGCGGTGCTTCGCGCGCACGGTCTCGCGCGTCTCGTACACATGGAATTCCATCCGGTCGAGCTCGCGCAGCAGGTCGTTCGGGAATTCGATGTCGGCCTTGTCGATCTCGTCGATCAGCAGCACGCTCGGGCGCTCGGCGTCGAACGCCTGCCACAGCACCCCCTTCACGATGTAGTTCGAGATATCCTTCACGCGCTCGTCGCCGAGCTGCGAGTCGCGCAGCCGCGATACCGCGTCGTATTCGTACAGGCCCTGCTGCGCTTTGGTCGTCGACTTGATGTGCCACTGCAGCAGCGGCATGTCGAGCGCGGCCGCCACTTCCTCGGCGAGCATGGTCTTGCCGGTGCCGGGCTCGCCCTTGATCAGCAGCGGGCGTTGCAGCGTCAGCGCGGCGTTGACCGCGAGTTTCAGGTCGTCGGTGGCGACGTAGTGCGAGGATCCTTCGAAACGCATGGTGGCGCTCTTCTTAATCGCAAAAAAACCCAGTATAAGTCAGAAGGGCTGTCCAGTCGGGCCGGGGGCGCGTATCGTTGCGGAGCTGCGGCGGGGCGGGCCGGGGCGCCTGGTGGACGCGTTCCCCGCCGACGCGGTACAATCTGGCCGTTTTTTTTGGCCTGCGTGGCGATCCGATAAGCAAAACGGCGCGGGCCGTTGCCGCTTCGGCGCCAGTTTCCCCTCAAGCTAGGTTACAAGAGCTATGAACAAATTCGTCGGCAAACACGTCGTTGTCGCGGCGCTCGTGGCGCTCGCGGGCAGCGCGCAGGCGGCCGGTGTGGTCGGCAACCCGAAGGACGGGGCGGGCAAGGCCGCCATGTGCATCGGTTGCCACGGCATCCAGGATTACCGCGCGGCGTACCCGGAGGTCTACCGGGTGCCCGTCCTTGGCGGCCAGAACCAGCAATACCTCGAGAACGCGCTGAAGGCGTACCGCAAGAAGGATCGTCACTTCCCGTCGATGAACGCGATCGCCGGTTCGCTGACGGACCAGGACATCGCGGATCTGGCGGCCTACTACGCCGCCCAGAAGGCCGACACGAAGGACAATCCCTACAAGTAAAGCGCGCGCCGCCGATCTGACCGGCGGGACAGGAGCATTCATGAACAACGCATTCAAGACGGCGGCGGTTGCACTGGTGGCCGGCCTCGCGATCGGTACCGCGCACGCGGCGGACACCGCGAAGGGCAAGGAACTGGTCGAGTCGCACAACTGCGCGGCCTGCCACGGCGCGCAACTGAACAAGCCGATCAACGCCGAGTATCCGCGCCTCGCGGGCCAGCACGCCGATTACCTCGTGTGGTCGATGCGCCAGTACCAGATGGGGCTGACGAACCCGCTGCTCGGTCGCAACAACGCGATCATGCAGGCGCAGGTCCAGAACCTGTCGGTCAGCGACATGAAGGACATCGCGGCCTACATCGAGTCGCTGAAAGAGACCGATCTCGTCTTCAAGAAGTAAGCGCGCCGGGCCTTGCCGGTCCGTGCAGCCGAAATACCCCGCCATGGCGGGGTATTTTTTTGTCCGCGGCGCTCAGTCGCGCGACGCGCGGCGCAGGATGCGCTGCAGGTACGCGTCCGTATCGGGCGGCGTGCCGGTGCGCTGCGCTTCCCAGATCGTCTCGCCGAGACATTCCATGATCGTGTGCTGCGCTTCGTGCGTCGAGTCGAGCTTCGCGGCCAGCTTGTCGTGCGCGGCGCGGATGCCGGGCGGCTGGTCGATCGACAGCTGCTCGCTGATCGCGAGGTGCATCGACAGGTGCAGGAACGGGTTCGTGCGGCCTTCCTCGGGCGTGTAGTCGCGCGCGGCGGCGCCGTCGGCGTCCGCGAGGTCGGCATGGTATTCGGGGTGCTCGACGATCCAGTCGGCTGCCATCGCTTCCAGCGGCGTCAGGATCTCGCCGGCGCGCTGCTTGCGCCAGGTCTCGGTGAAAAAGCGACGGACTTCGTCGCGACTCGGATTGAACATGGTGGGGAAACGTCGTGATTCGGGCGGCGTCATGCCGCGTCGGGCATTGTACGCCGGGTCGGCGCGCGGTGCTGGCGGCGGTGGGCGCGGGGGCGGGGCGCGATCGTCGCGGTCCGTGGGGGGGGCGTGGGCGGCAGGGGCGGCATGGGCGGCGGGCGCTGCGTGCGCGGCAGCCAGCCTGCGCGGGCCGCCGCGCCGCGCAACGGGTAAGCGCGGGCTAGGCTGCCGGCCGCCGCGCCGCTACACTCCGACGATTCCCGTCGTCGCGCTTGCACCGCTCAACCCGCTCACCATGTCCGCCACCGCCCGCTCATCGTCCCCCGCGCTGCAGGGCGCGCTCTATGTCGCGCTGTCCGCCGCCGCATTCGGCGCGATGGCGATCTTCGGCCGCTATGCGTATGCGGCCGGCGTCGACGTGCTCGGGCTGCTGATCGTGCGCTTCGCGATCGGCGGCGCGATTCTCGCCGCGATCGCCCGGCATCGCCGCGTCGCATGGCCGCGCGGCCGCACGCTCGTGCCGCTCGTGGCGATGGGCGCGCTCGGCTACGTCGGACAGTCGTTCTGCTATTTCAGCGCGCTCCAGCATGCGCAGGCGAGCCTCGTCGCGTTGCTGCTGTACCTGTATCCGGCTTTCGTCACGCTGCTCGCCGCGTGGTGGCTCGGCGAGCGCCTGACGCGCGCGAAGGCGGTCGCGCTCGTGCTCTGTGTCGCGGGCTCCGCGCTGATGGTCGGCGGCGGCCACGGCGAGCCGCTCGGCATCGCGCTCGCGCTGGCCTCCGCGGTGATCTATTCGCTGTACATCGTCGGCGGCACGAAGGCGACGCGCGGCGTCGATCCGCTCGCGACCACCGCGATCATCTGCCTGTCGGCGACCGCGACGCTCGTCGCGATCGCGATCGTGCGGACCGCGGCGTTCGGCGTGCCGCCGCGCTGGCCGGCGACCACTGCCGGCTGGGCGTCGATGCTCGCGATCGCGCTGGTGTCGACGGTCGCCGCGATGCTCGCGTTCTTCGCCGGGCTCGAGCGGCTGGGGGCCGCGCGTACGTCGATGCTGTCGACGCTCGAACCGGTCGTGACGGTCGCGCTCGCGGCGCTGCTGTTCGGCGAGGCGCTGTCGCCGCTGCAGTGGGTCGGCGGCGTCGCGATCCTCGCGGCCGTGCTGGCGCTCGTGCGCGCGGGCGGCGCGGCGGCTGACGACGCAACGGCGACGTCCAACGCATAGCAGGAAAGGGGAAGGCCGCCGGCGCGGCAATGGGGCCGGCGGGTTGCAACGCGCGCGGCCCGTCAGCCGCGGCTCGCGCTCACTCGTTCGGCGGCGGCGTCTTCGGCCGGAATTCGCACAGCGGCTCGATCGCGCAGTGCCAGCATTCGGGCTTGCGGGCCTTGCACACATAGCGCCCGTGCAGGATCAGCCAGTGATGCGCGTCCTGCAGGAATTCCTTCGGCGTGAACTTCTCGAGCGCGGCCTCGACGGCCCGCACGTCCTTGCCGGGCGCGAGCCCCGTGCGGTTCGCGACGCGGAAGATATGCGTGTCGACCGCGATCGTCGGCTGGCCGAACGCGGTGTTCAGGACGACGTTCGCGGTCTTGCGGCCGACGCCCGGCAGGCTCTCGAGCGCTTCGCGATCGGCCGGCACCTCGCCGTCGTAGCGCTCGAGCAGGATGTTGCACGCGGCGACCACGTTCTTCGCCTTGGTGCGGTACAGGCCGATCGTCTTGATGTAGTCGGCGACGCCTTCTTCACCGAGCGCGACGATTTGTCGCGGGGTGTTCGCGACCGGAAACATCTTGCGCATCGCCTTGTTGACCGACACGTCGGTCGCCTGCGCGGACAGCATCACCGCGATCAGCAACTCGAACGGCGTCGTGTATTCGAGCTCGGTGGTCGGATGCGGATTGAGGCTTTGCAGCGTTTCGTAGATCGCGCGTCGTTTGGTGGCGTTCATGGACGGTTCTTGGGCGGCGCGGACGGACTGGCCCGGTCGTCGTTGTTGTCTGGATCGTCGTTGTCGCTTTCGTTTTCGTCGCCGGCTGCCGCGGCTTGCGCGTCGCGCTGCGCCTGCTGCTCGGCGAGCCGCTTGCGGCGGGCTTCGGCCGCGTCGATCTGCGCCTGCACGGCCGCGCTCACGCGTTCGGTGTTCCTGGGCCCGGTGCCTTGCTCGGACAGTTCTTCCTTCTTCTTGCGCGCGCGTTCGAGCGCGGCGGCGATGATCGCGCGTTTCTTCGCGTCGGCGTCGTCGGCCGGGGCGGCGCTCGGTGCGTCAGGCTGTTTGCCGGGCTCTGCCGCCTCCGGCGCCGCCTTGGCCGCACTGGCGCTGGCCGCGCGGCGGGCGGCGGCGCGCGCTTCGGCGGCCTCGCGTTCGCGGCGCTGGCGGGCGAGCCGGCGGTCGTGGCGCTCGCGCGCGGCGTCCGCCTGTTGCTGCGACCACGCGTCCCAGCCGGTGCGCTCGCCGGTCACGGGGACCATCGCGATGCAGTCGACCGGGCAGGGCGGCACGCACAGGTCGCAGCCCGTGCACAGCGATTCGACGATCGTGTGCATCTGTTTCGGTGCGCCGACGATCGCGTCGACCGGGCACGCCTGCATGCACAGCGTGCAGCCGATGCACAGGCTTTCGTCGATGAACGCGACGGCGCGCGGATGCTCGGTGCCGTTGACGGGGTTCAGCGGGATCACGGGCTTGCCGAGCAGGCTCGCGAGGCGCGCGATGCCTTCGGCGCCGCCGGGCGGGCACTGGTTGTAGTTCGCGTCGCCGGCGGCGATCGCGTCGGCGTACGGACGGCAGCCGTTATAGCCGCACTTCGTGCATTGCGTCTGGGGAAGCAGATCTTCGATGCGATCCGCGAGGGTCTTGGAATCAGTCACGGTGACAACGGGCGCTGTGGCGCCGAATGGCTCTCGGCCGCGTGTGGCGCGGCCGGAAAGGTTTGCCAAACCTTGATTATCGCCGATTTCCCGCATTGCGCTGGACGCCGTCTGTGCGCATAATCGAACCGCTTTTTTGCAGGGGCTCAGCAGGAGGGCGGCCGCACGTGGTGCGCCCGTTCCAGGGCGGCCGGCGCCGAGGCGGTGGGGGTGCCGGTCCGGATCACGCGGCTCACATAGCAAAACGCCACATGAATCAGCCAAAAATCAAAAGAGATCCTGAAGGTACGCGCCGTCGCATCCTGATGGCGGCAGCCGAAGAGTTCGCGAGTGGAGGGCTGTTCGGCGCACGCGTCGATCAGATCGCACGCCGGGCCGAAACCAACGAGCGCATGCTCTATTACTACTTCGGCAGCAAGGAACAGCTGTTTACGGCCGTGCTCGAGCACGCGTTCTCCGCGCTGACCGAGGCGGAGCGCGTGCTGGATCTCGATGGCGTCGCACCCGTCGAAGCCGTCACGCGGCTCGCGCATTTCATCTGGGATTACTACCGCGATCATCCTGAGCTGCTGCGGCTCATCAACAACGAGAACCTGCACGAAGCGCGCTACCTGCACAAGTCGACGCGGATCCGCGAGATGATGTCGCCGATCGTCGCGAAGCTCGGCAACGTGCTGATGCGCGGCCAGAAGGCCGGGCTGTTCCGCGGCGACGTCGATCCGCTGCACTTCTACGTGACGCTGTCGGGGCTCGGCTACTACATCGTGTCGAACCGCTTCACGCTCGCCGCGACGCTCGGGCGCGACTTCAGCGACGCCGACGAACGTGCGGAGATGGTCAGGATGAACACCGAGGTGCTGCTCGCGTATCTGCTGCGACGCTGAGCCGTGCGCCGATGCGCGGCCCGCTCGCGGCCGCCCGCTGCATAAGAAAACGCCGCCGTGCATACAAGCCACGGCGGCGTTTTTGCGTCGGAATGCGGCGTGTCAGGCCGCCTTGCGCGCGCGAAGGGATTTCGCCCGTGTGCTGCCCGCGCTTTTCGCGGCGGGCGCGGCCTTCGCGGCTGGCGTCCGGGCGGGAGCAACGGTGGCGGCCGGTGCCTTCGCGCGCACGCGTTTCGCGACGGTGGCGCGGGTCGTTTCGGGCTGCTTGCTGGACGGCACGGCGGCGAGCGTCGTCGTGACCGGTGCCTCGGTGGGCTTCTTCGCCATGCCGTTCTTCGGTTCCGGCGCATGCTCGCGGATGAAGTCGCGCAGTTGCGGGTAGATGATCGTGCGCCAGCGGCGGCCCGAGAAGATCCCGTAGTGACCGCACTTCTCCGCGGTCAGGCTGCGGCGATCGTCCTGCGGGATGCCCGTGCACAGCTCGTGCGCGACGTGCGTCTGGCCGCTGCCCGAGATATCGTCGAGCTCGCCTTCGATCGTCATCAGCGCGGTGTGCTTGATGTCCTGCGGACGCACGCGCTCGCCTTCGACATCCCACGTGCCTTCCGCGAGCCGGAATTCCTGGAACACGACGCGGATCGTCTCGAGGTAGTACTCGGCGGCCATGTCGAGCACCGCGTTGTATTCGTCGTAGAACTGGCGGTGCGCTTCGGCGTCTTCCTCGTCGCCGCGCAGCAGGCTCTGGTAGAAATCCCAGTGCGATTGCGCGTGGCGTTCCGGGTTCATCGCGACGAAGCCCGTGTGTTGCAGGAAGCCCGGATACACGTGACGGCCTTCGCCCGGATAATTCGCGGGCACCGTGTGGATCACGTTGTTTTCGAACCACGAGGTCGAGTGCTGCGTCGCGAGCGAGTTCACCGAGGTCGGGCTGCGGCGCGCGTCGATCGGGCCGCCCATCATCGTCATCGTGAGCGGGGTGTCCTCGCCGCGGCTCGCCATCAGCGAGATCGCCGCGAGCACCGGCACCGTCGGCTGGCACACGGAGATCACGTGCAGGTTGCGCGCGCCGATATGACGAATGAATTCCTGGATGTACGCGACGTAGTCGTGCAGGTGGAACGGGCCGACCTCGACCGGCACCATCCGCGCGTCGATCCAGTCGGTGATGTACACCTTGTGATCCTGCAGCAGCGTGCGCACGGTATCGCGCAGCAGCGTCGAATGGTGGCCCGACAGCGGCGCGCAGACCAGCACGACCGGCTCGTCCTTCAGTTGCGTGACGGCGTCGGCGTCATCCGAATAGCGCTTGAAGCGCAGCAGCCGGCAGAACGGCTTCTCGACGATCGTCTGCTCGACGATCGGGATGTTGTGGCCGTCCTTGACGATCTGGTGCAGGTTGAATTCGGGCTTCTCGTAATCCTTGCCGAGCCGGTACATCAGCTCGTAAGCGGCGGCCATCCGCGTCGCGCCGGGCATCAGCGAGAACGGGCTGGACGGATTGGCGAACGACTTGGAGGCGGCCTGGGCCCAGGCCGTAAGCGGGCTCAACATGGCCCGCTGGAATTCGTGCAGTTGGTAAAGCATGCAGACTACTCCCGCTTGGGGGACGGTGCGCAGGGGCGGTGTGGTGCGTCGCGGCGTGCCGTGTGGGTCAGCGACCGGCCATATTGCAGTGCGGCCGGACAATCGAGTTGATCATATCGGACAACGATCAATGTTGCAATGCAACATTTCCCCGTTTTTTCATCAAATTTTTGCGAATTGACGATCTCTGAAGAAGCCGCGCCGCCGCCGGTCAGCGCCCCGTCGCCATGGCCGGGGCGGGGGCCGGCTGGCCCGCCGCGCGCGCCATTGCATCTTCGTGGTGCATGAGGTTCATCGCGGTATGCACCAGCGCCACGTGCGAGAACGCCTGCGGGAAATTGCCGACGAGCCGCCCTTCGACCGGGTCGTACTCCTCGGCAAGCAGCCCGAGGTCGTTGGACAGCGCGAGCAGCCGGCTGAACAGCCGGTGCGCGTCGTCGATTCGGCCGAGCAGCGCGTAATTGTCGACCAGCCAGAAGCTGCATGCGAGAAACGTGCCTTCGCCGGGCGGCAGGCCGTCGTCGTATTCGGTCGTGCGGTAGCGCATCACGAGCCCGTCGTGCAGCAATTCCCGCTCGATCGCCTCGACCGTGCCGACGATGCGCGGGTCTTCCGGCGGCAAGAAGCCGAGCAGCGGCATCAGCAGCACGCTCGCGTCGAGCTCGTCGCTGCCGTAGCTTTGTGCAAACGACTGCTTGCCTTCATGCCACGCGTTGTCGCATACATCAGCATGAATCCGGTCGCGCAGCGCGCGCCAGCGGTCGAGCGAGCCGGGCAGCCGGAACATCTCCGCCGACTTGATCGCGCGGTCGAACGCGACCCACGCCATCACCTTCGAGAACGTGAAATGACGGCGTCCGCCGCGCGTTTCCCAGATGCCTTCATCCGGCTCCTGCCAGATCTTCTCGAGATGATCGAGCAGCGCGCATTGCACGGACCAGACCGTGTCGTCGGCCTGCAGGCCGCCCACGCGCGCGAGATGCAGCGCGGCCATGATCTCGCCGAACACGTCGAGCTGCAGCTGGTTGGCGGCGCCGTTGCCGACGCGCACCGGTTTCGAATCCTGGTAGCCGGGCAGCCAGTCGAGTTCCATTTCCGGCAGCCGGCGCTCGCCGGCGATCCCGTACATGATCTGGATCTGCTCGGGCGAGCCGGCCATCACGCGGCCGAGCCACGTGCGCCACGCGCGCGCCTCGTCGTAGTAGCCGCCGCGCATCAGCGCGAGCAGCGTGATCGTCGCATCGCGCAGCCAGCAGTAGCGATAGTCCCAGTTGCGGTTGCCGCCGATCTTCTCGGGCAGCGACGTGGTGGGCGCCGCGACGATGCCGCCGGTCGGCTCGTACGCGAGCGCCTTCAGCGTGATCAGCGAGCGGCGCACGGCGGCCGCGTAGCGGCCCTGCACCTGGCAGCGCCCCGACCATTCAAGCCAGTAGTTCTCGGTGCGCGCGAGCATCGACAGCGGATCGCGCGCGGGCGGCAGCCGCAGGTGGGACGCCGCGTAGCCGAGCGAAAACGGGATGCGCTCGTCGGCGCTCACCGTGAATTCGGCGAGCGTGTGCAGGTTCTTGCCGGTGAGCTCGACCGGCGTGCGCAGCACGACCGTATCGGGTCCGGCGATTGCTTTCACCCCGTTCTCGCGTGACAGCTGCGTGACCCACGGGATCGAGAAACCGTAGTCGAAGCGCAACACCAGCTCCATGCGCATCTTCATCGTGCCGTGCCGGCCGACGACGATCCGCACGAGTTCCGACCAGCCATTGCCGGGCGGCATGAAGTCGATCACGGTGACGGCGCCGTCGGCGCTTTCGTAGTCGGTTTCGAGAATCAGCGTGTCGCCGCGGTAGCGGCGTGACGTGTGCGTGATCGCGGCGTCGGCAGCCGGCGCGAGCAGCCAGCGGCCGTGCTCGGGGGTGCCGACCAGCGCCGCGAAACAGGCGCCCGAATCGAAGCGGGGCCAGCACAGCCAGTCGACGGAGCCTTCTTTCGAAATCAGCGCGGCGGTGTGTCCGTCGCCGACGAGGGCGTAGTCTTCGATCAAGGCGGGCATGGGCAAGCGGTCCTTGGGTTATTCGAGTTCACAATGCAGGCTGCGGCGCCCGGGCTTCACGTGTCGGCGTCGCGCCCCGTATACTCGGCCGGGCGGCGGAGCGCAGGAACGGCCGGCGTTTCGTCCTATCTCAACACTTGAAGCGACTCGATGCAAGGAGGATTCAATGCCCAACCGTTTACGCGAGCATGACGCACGCGCTTCGACACGAGGGTTCCCGCTTAGGCTCGCTCACTGGATGAAAGGTTTCGCGCTCGTGCTTTCCTTGTCCGCGACCTCCAGCTTTGCACAACAATCGCCGGCACCGGCCGACGGCGCCTTCCACCTGCTCGTCGGCACCTATACGGGGCGCGGCAGCGACGGCATCTATGTGTACCGCTTCGATACGAAAACAGGCAGCGTCGCGCCCGTGTCGTCGGCGAAGACGGTAAATCCGTCCTATCTGTTGCCAAGCCGCGACGGTCGCACCGTCTACGCGGTCAACGAACTGCCCGGCGACAACGGACCGGCCACACAGCGCGGCGGCATCAGCGCGTTCGGCTTCGATCCGAAAACGGGTGCGCTCACATTCATCGACCGCGTGTCGTCGGAAGGGAACGACCCGTGCTATCTCGCGCTGTCGCCGGACGGCAAGTACCTCGTCACGGCGAACTACTCGGTCGCGGCCGATCCGGGCGGCAGCTTCGCGGTGTTCCCGACCCGCGACGGCGGCTCGGTCGGTCCGGCCGTGCTGACCGTGCACCACGAAGGCACGGGGCCCGTGAAGGGCCGCCAGGACGGCGCGCACGTGCACTCGACGGTGTTCTCGCCCGATGGCCGCTACCTGTTCGTGCAGGATCTCGGTGCGGACAAGCTCTACGGCTACCGCTACACGGTGGACGGCAGCCGCGGGCTGATCAGCCCGACCGACACGCGCTACACGCCCGTGAAGACCGGCTCCGGCCCGCGTCACATGGTGTTCGGCGCCGACGGCCGGTTCGCATACGTGACGAGCGAACTCAACGCATCGGTCGAGGTGTTCGGCTACCACGACGGCAAGCTGACGCCGGTCCAGACGCTGCCGATGACGGTGCCGGGCTTCAAGGGCAAGGTCGGCGGCGGCGCGATCCACCTGTCGCCGGACGGCCGCTTCCTGTACGTGACCAACCGCGGCGACGTGAACGAGATCGTGATCTACGCGGTGAACCAGACGGATGGACGACTGAAGACCGTCGGCCGTCAGTCGAGCCTCGGCAAGACGCCGCGTGAATTCCTGATCGATCCGACCGGCAAGTGGCTGATCGTCGGCAACCAGGACAGCGACACGTTCTACGTGTTCAGCCGCGATGTCGAAACGGGGCAGCTCGGCGCGAATCCGCAGAAGGTGGCGCTCGGCAGCCCGGTCGACTTCAAGCTGGTGCCGGTGGCGCAGTAAATGCACGAAGGGCGCTGCCGAGGCAGCGCCCTTTCCGTGTCGGGCGGCCGCTTGCGCGGGGCGCCCGTAACGATCGTCTGCGGCCATGCGGCCGCCATGCTCAGTCGGCCGCGGCCGGCACGAGCACCTCGCGGCTGCCATTGATGCCCATCGCCGACACGAGTCCGGCCGCTTCCATCTGCTCGACGAGGCGTGCGGCACGGTTGTAGCCGATGCGCAGCTGACGCTGCACCGACGAGATCGAAGCGCGCCGCGTGCGCACGACGAACGCGACCGCTTCGTCGTACAGCGGATCGGCTTCCGCTTCCGGCGCGTCGCCGAACAGGTCCTGCGTCGCACCGTCGGCAGCGGGGCCGTCGAGAATCCCTTCCTCGTACTGCGGCTCGCCGAACTGCTTCAGGTATTCGACGATCCGGTGCACTTCCTCGTCGGCGACGAACGCGCCGTGCACGCGCTGCGGGTAGCCGGTGCCCGGCGGCAGGAACAGCATGTCGCCCTGGCCGAGCAGCGATTCGGCGCCCATCTGGTCGAGGATCGTGCGCGAGTCGATCTTCGACGACACCTGGAACGCGACGCGCGTCGGGATGTTGGCCTTGATGAGGCCGGTGATCACGTCGACGGACGGGCGCTGCGTCGCGAGGATCAGGTGGATGCCGGCCGCGCGCGCCTTTTGCGCGAGACGGGCGATCAGCTCCTCGATCTTCTTGCCGGCGACCATCATCAGGTCGGCCAGCTCGTCGATCACGACGACGATCAGCGGCAGCTTCGACAGCGGCTCGGGATCTTCGGGCGTCAGCGAGAACGGGTTGCCGATCTTCTTTTCCTTCGCTTCCGCGTCGCGGATCTTCTGGTTGAAGCCCGCGAGGTTGCGCACGCCGACGGCCGACATCAGCCGGTAGCGCTTCTCCATTTCGCCGACGCACCAGTTCAGCGCGTTCGCCGCGAGCTTCATGTCCGTGACGACCGGCGCGAGCAGGTGCGGGATGCCTTCGTAGACCGACAGCTCGAGCATCTTCGGGTCGATCATGATCAGCCGCACGTCCTCGGGCGTCGCCTTGTACAGCAGCGACAGGATCATCGCGTTGATCGCGACCGACTTGCCGGAGCCCGTCGTGCCGGCGACCAGCATGTGCGGCGCCTTCGCGAGATCGGTGACGACCGGGTGGCCGGTGATGTCCTTGCCCATCGCGATCGTCAGCTGCGACGTCGAATGCTGGTACTGGCGCGATTCGAGGATTTCCGACAGGCGGATCATCTGGCGTTTCGCGTTCGGCAGTTCGAGGCCCATGCAGGTCTTGCCGGGAATCGTCTCGACGACGCGGATCGACGTGAGACCGAGGCCGCGCGACAGGTCCTTCATCAGGCCGACGATCTGGCTGCCGCGCACGCCGAGCGCGGGTTCGATCTCGAAGCGGGTGATCACCGGACCCGCCGATGCGCCGACCACCGTCACCGGCACCTTGAATTCCTGCAGGCGCTGTTCGATCACCTGCGCCGTCTGCGCGAGATGTTCCTCGGTGATCGGTTCGACGTCGAAGGACGCGGGCTCGAGAAGATCGAGCGTCGGCAGCTCGACGTTGAACGATGCGGGCGCGTGGAATTCGAATGCGTTCGGACGCGGCGGGCGTTCGGGTGCGGCTGGCGCGTCGGGCGCCGGGGTGCTCGGTTCTGCGAGTGCGGTGGGTTCGGCTGCAGGCGGCAGGGTGGCCGCGGGAAGCGTTGCGGTCGGGAGCGGCGCGGTCGTGGCGGTCGGGATCGTGGTGCCGGTCGTTGTGGGCGTTGCGGCTGCGCCGGGCATGGTCCAGCTCGACGGCGCAGCAGCGGGAGCCGGCTGGGCGGTGAACGGCTGGGCCTGCGGCGCCGGGGTGGGCGCGATCGGTGGCGTCGATGTCGACGCGTCGATGGAGGCGGCGCCCGGAACGGAGACGATCGGCGATGCCGACGCCGACGGGTTCGCGGAAGTCGGGGGCGTGGTCGGTGCCGTCGCGGTGGGGGTTGCGGCGACGGAGGCAAGCGCGCTGCTTGGCGAGGTTGGCGTGCCACCGAAGGCGGTGGGCGAAGCGGCCGCGATCGGGGTCGTCGGGGCGAGCGTGCCGGACGACGATGCCGCGAAGGCGGCAACGCCAGCGGCAGCGGCGGGCGCGGTGCCGCCGGTTGCCGTCTGCGCTGCGGCAGTCGACATGGACGGTTGACCGATCGCCGAAGCGTCAGGCACGCGGCTCGACAGTGCTGCCGAAGGCGTGGCCGACGCGCTCGACGTTGCGGTAAATGCGCTACCCGACGCGCCGGACGACACGGCGGCAGGCGACACCGGCGTGCTTGCCGCCGGTTGCGAGGCGGCTGCGTTGAAGGACGCGCCGGTCGATGCAGGTGCCGAGGAGGCCGTCACGGTCGATGCAGTTTGCGAGGACGCCGTCACGGTCGGCGCTGTCGCAGCAGGTTGCGCGGCGGGCATGCCCGAGGCGCCCGTCGAGGAGGTCGCGGTCGCAGAGGTCGCGGGGGGCGCAGAGGTCGCAGAGGTCGCAGAGGGCGCAGAGGGCGCAGAGGGCGCGGCCGCTGCGAACGGTGCGGATACGGAAGACGGCGCCGTGGTCGGGCCGGAAGCGCCCACTGCGGACGCCGCGGCCGATGCGGCCGGTTGCGATAGCGAACCGGATGCCGTGTTCGTCATGCCGGCAAACGAAGGCGTGGCGGCGAGCGGCGTGCTGTTCGACGTGTTCGCCGGTGTCGGCGCTGCGGAACCGGACGTGGTGCCGATGTGCGACGGCGTGCCAGCTACCGGGGCTGTCTGCGCGGCAGCGAAGGGTTCAGCGGACAGCGGTTTCGACCACGACGTGGGCGCAGCGGAATTGACGGACGCGGGTTCAGCGCTTGCAAAGGTCGACGCAGAAGACGCAGACGCAGGTGTTGCGCGTTGCGTGTCTGCGGGCAACGGCGCGGTGTCGCCTGCGTGCTTTTCCGGTGCCTTCCAGACCGTTCCCGTCACGGCGTCCGCCAGTGCGGTATTCGACGCGGCAAAGGGCGCCGTCGTCGCTGCCGCGACGGGCATTGCGTCGGCGGTCTGACGCGTTGGCGTTGCCGCGATCGACGAAGCGGGGAGGGGAGTGCCCGGCGCGACCTGCTGGGCGGACTTCACGTCGTCTAGGGTTGCGTGTGTGTGTTGTTTCGCCTCGACCGCTACGCCGGTATTGGCAGGAGGCGCGGATTGCGGCTGGAACCGGCCGACGATCTCGCCGGCCGTGGCCGCGTCCTTCGCCTCGACGGTGCGACTCGTATCGTTTGCCGTCGGTGTAACGGCGGCCGCAGGCGCTTCGACAGCCGCATGTGCCGCCAACGGCTCACGCGTGGCCGACAACGGCGTGGCAACCGGGCTCTGGTGTGCTTCGCCGAGTCCGGAAACCGGTGAGCTGACGATGTCTTCCCACGGCGCAAAGTCGATCGGCGCATCGAATGCCGGCGCGGCAGGGACATCGACACCGTGCGGATGCTCGCTGTCCGCATGACGCGTCGGCGCGTCGGTCTCGACGGCGGAATCCGACATGGCATATCGCGCGGCGTCACTGAACGTCGAGGTGCCGGTATCAATAACATCAACCGCATCAACAGCAGGCGCGCGCACGGTCGGCTCGGCCGGCATGAACGCATCCAGCACGATCGGGGCGTTGTCGTCGTATGCCGACGCAGCTTCGTGCGCATCCGGACGGCCTGCGTCGTGAGGTGCGAACTGACGCGCATCCTGAACGACGCCAGCCGGTACGGCCGTCGATGCCATCGATGCGGTCGATCCAGCCGATGCAGCCGATGCAGCCGATGCAGCCGATGCCGAGGATGCCACCGCGGCCGCACTGCCCGCAGCAGCAACCGTGCCGACCACGGTCGCTACGGTCGCTACGGTCGCTCCGGCGGCCGTCGCCGGCGACGCATCGGTCGGACGCACGCCATCCAGCGCCGCCCACTGCGCGGTGCTGGCTTCGATGGAGCGCAGCGTGTCGTGAACGCTCGGCGCGGGCGTGATCGGCTCCGCGGGCTGCTGCACCCATGCATAGAGCGGCGCGCGTGCCGGCGCCGGTGGCGCGGGGCGGCGGCGCGCAGCATCCTGCGACTGGCCGCTGGCACCGCCGCCGGCTCCCGTCACCGGTCGCGCCGGCGCGCGCGGCGGCGTCGCGCCAACCGGACGCGGCGTGACTGCGGTGCGCGGTGCGGCCGGCTGCTTCAGCGCGGCCGTGGCCGGTCGCGCGGCGGTCGGTTGCGGCCGAACGGGCTCGAACCCGGCCGGCAGCGGGGCCGGACTGGGGCGCAGGACTTGCGCGTTCGCGGCGGCGCGCGCGAGGCTGGCGGTGCTGCCGGTCGTCGGGGGCGGCATGGCGCTCGCCGTGCCCGGTGCGGGCGGTGCCGGCATCCGGCTGGCCGGCGTCGGCTTCAGCCAGCCCGACGGCGCGACCGGCTCCGCGAGCGGACGCGGCGCTGGCTTGCTGCGCGGCTTCGGCCGGGCCTGCGGATCGGGTTTCCACACCGTCGGGCGCGAATACCGGCCGTTCTGCCGCGGCGCCATCGAGTTGACGGTATGGGCGGTCGTCGGCTGCACGAGGTCGTCGTCGCGGTGCAGCGCGCTGCGCGGCAGATCGGCGACGCCGCGCACATCGTCGTCGTCGACGTCGCGCGCGAGTTTCACACCGAACGACGTGTCGACCCACGCGGCGAACTGCCGCCAGCCGATGCCGGTCAGCCACGGCAGGCCCGCGAAGAACAGCACGACCATCGCGACCGGCGTGCCGATCGGGCCGAGCACGTGCGCGAAGCCGTTCGAGAACGCGTGGCCGAGGGCATTCGTGTCGGGGCCCGACAACGGGCTCGTCAGCGCGCAGCTCGCGACGAACACGGCCGCGAAGCCCAGCCACAGGCGAATCGAGCCGCGGCCGGCGAGGCCGCCACCACCGGGCAGCATCGCCTGAACGAGACGCCAGAACAGAAGGAGGAACCAGACGGCGGAGATGCCGAACCAGCCGAAGACAACCGTGTGCATGCTTTGATGAAACAGGAAGAGGGCGGGGAGCGCGGTGCGCGACCCGCCGAGTTTAACCGGCCGACGAACAGGACTCTAATGCAGCATGAAGGCAGCGGTGCGCTTCCACGCTGCGGGACGGATGCGTCCGGGTTCCGCGCGTGGCGAAGGCGGCCGGCCGGCCTTCGCCCGCGCGCTGCATCAGGGGCTCCGGCGCGTGAAGGTCAGCGTCGCGCCGGCTTCGGTCACGATCTGCAGTTGCTGCGGCTCGCGCATCTGCACGCCGGTCTTTGCGATGTGCGCGAGCGCATCGAGGTACGCGTGCTCGAGCTGGCCGCCGAGCGCGTTCGGGCACGCCATGCGCGTGCCGGCGAGCGGCCCGAAGCTCAACAGACCGTTCTTCAGCGCATAGGTGCCCATGTAACGGTTGCAGCCGGAAAAGCCGCTGGCGCGCCGGATGCCCGATTCGGTGGACAGCGCGAGCTTGATCGGCTCGCCGTTGTCGCCGTGCGGAATCGTGCGCGACGTGCCGTCGGCGTTCAGCCAGCTCGTGAGCTCCCAGCTCGTGTCGTCGAGCAGCTGGACGGCGGCCGGGTTGTACGGATCGGGTGCGGGGGCGGCGGAATCGGGGTGGGTCGGCATCGCGCAGGCGGCGAGAAGCGTGGCAAGCGTCAACGCGCAGAGCGGCGCGCGCAACGGGCGAAGCAGACCGGTGCGCGCGCGTGCGGCGGCGGACAAGTGGGACATGAGCCTCGTTCCTCATCGGATTCTGAACAAGGCGTAAGAGTAACGCACCCGCCCCGCGCGAGGCGAGCCGACACTTCGCGCATGAAAACGTTCGCATCCCGCCTGAGGGCCGCGCGCGGCGGGGCGGCGGCGAGACGAAACCGGCCAAACGGGCACGGGTGCGCGTGTTAACATCGAAGCCGTTTTCGTCCTCCAACAGAACCAGCGGGAAATCACATGCAGATCGGTCAGCGGCTCGGTACGCCGCTTTCTCCCTCGGCCACGCGCGTCATGCTGCTCGGCGCGGGCGAACTCGGCAAGGAAGTCATCATCGCGTTGCAGCGGCTCGGCGTCGAAGTCGTCGCGGTCGACCGCTACCCGGACGCGCCGGGCCACCAGGTCGCGCATCGCGCGCACGTGATCGACATGACCGACGCCGCCGCGCTGCGCGCGGTCGTCGAGGCCGAGCGTCCGCACCTGATCGTGCCGGAGATCGAGGCGATCGCGACCGACGCGCTCGCCGCGATCGAGGCAGCCGGCCTGGCCGAGGTGATTCCGACCGCGCGCGCGACGCAGCTCACGATGAACCGCGAAGGCATCCGCCGGCTCGCGGCCGAGGAGCTCGGGCTCGCGACGTCGCCGTACGCGTTCGCGGATTCGTTCGACGCATTCAGCGCGGCCGTCGCGAAGATCGGCATGCCGTGCGTCGTGAAGCCCGTGATGTCGTCGTCGGGCAAGGGGCAGTCGGTCGTGCGGACCGAAGCCGACGTGAAGCCCGCGTGGGACTACGCGATGGCGGGCGGCCGCGTGAACCACGGCCGCGTGATCGTCGAGGGCTTCATCGATTTCGAATACGAGATCACGCAGCTGACCGTGCGCGCGATCGACCCGGCGACGCTCGAGACGCGCACCTACTTCTGCGAGCCGGTCGGCCACGTGCAGGTGGCGGGCGACTACGTCGAATCGTGGCAGCCGCAGCCGATGAGCGCGCTCGCGCTGGAAAAGTCGCGCGAAATCGCGCACAAGGTGACCGAGGCGCTCGGCGGGCGCGGATTGTTCGGCGTCGAGCTGTTCGTGCGCGGCGACGACGTCTGGTTCTCCGAGGTGAGCCCGCGGCCGCACGACACCGGCCTCGTCACGCTCGCGTCGCAGCGTCAGTCGGAGTTCGAGCTGCACGCTCGTGCGATTCTCGGGCTGCCGGTCGATCCGACGCTCGGTTCGCCGGCCGCGTCGGCGGTGATCTACGGCGGGCTCGACGAGCGCGGCATCGCGTTCGAGGGCGTGCGCGACGCGCTGGCCGTGCCGGGCGCCGACCTGCGCCTGTTCGGCAAACCGGAAAGCTTTGCGAAGCGGCGCATGGGCGTCGCACTCGCGACCGGCGCGAGCGTCGACGAAGCCCGCGAACGCGCGAAGCGCGCCGCGGCGGCCGTGCGGCCCGTGTCGGCGCGCTGACGGGACGAGGCACGCGCGATGACATCGACATGGCGGTGGATCGGACGAATCGGCAGGCTGGGCGCCGCGCTGGCGCTGGTCGCGAGTCTCACGGGGTGCGGCCTCGCGGCCGCACCGTGCCGGGTCGCATCGGCCGGGCTGAAGATCGTGCCGCTCGTCGGCCATGTCGCGGCCGCGCCGACCGACGCGTGCGCCGACGTCATCGATCCCTGAGCGCCGAATTCTCGTCCCCTCTCGGCCCCTTGATCAATCATCAACGATAACCGCGCGTGCCGCGAGGCGCGCTTCCACCCGTCTCGTGAAAGGATCTGCATGATTCGCCAAACCTTCGCCGCGCTCGCGCTGGCAGGCTCCGCCGTTTCCGTCGCGCATGCCGCGCAACTGACCGTCGAGGAAATCGACGCCGATGCACGCGAGCAGACCATCTATCAGTGCGCGAACCTGAAGCAGCCGGTACGCGTGTCGTACTGGCGCGCGGCCAACGGCCAGAGCTTCGCGCTGGTGCCGGTCAACGGACAGCAGTTGCTGTTCGTCGATACCGTATCGGCGTCGGGCGCGCGCTACCAGGCCGGACGCTATACGTGGTGGACGAAGGGCAGGGAAGGGACGCTGCGCGACGAGATCGCCGACCAGAATGCGGCCCCGCTGCTGGGCGACTGCATGCAGGTCGAGAAGAAGAAAAAGAAGAAGGGCTGAGTGCCGCGCGCGATCGGATATGCGATGCGGGTGAGCCGATCGCGCTGCGACGGGGGCGGCCAACCGGGGTGCGTCCTGAACCGGACGGTGGCTCGGGCGGCCTGCGGGCTCGCCGGCCCCGCTGCTTTTTCCGATCAATACGCGCCCACGATCCGGCCCCGAATGGCAACCATCGGCCGCTCGGGATAGCCCGATCGCCCGCCACATCGCCCGCGCCCGGCCTCCCGGCGCACGCCGCGAACCGCCGCGCAGAGCCGTTCTCGGTGTTGTCACGGACAGATGGCCGCGCAGTGCTACAATACGGCCCTTTCCGCCGGCATTCGCGCCGAACGGAGTCCGCACGGCCTGTGGTGCCCGTTGTTCGAATCGAACCGGTCCCGAGCGCCAGAGCGGCGCCGCGCGGCGCGCCGCGGCTCCGTCTACTTCCGAATTGTGATGAGCGCAGGCCCGGCGGGCCTGACGCACGATGTCCCCGCCGCGCCTTTTGAGCGAAACGCCACCATGTCCGATTCTGTCGCCAAGCCAGTCGACGCAACCTTCGATCAATTCGGCCTTGCCGCCGATATCCTGAAAGCCATTGCGGAGCAGGGTTATACGACGCCGACGCCGATCCAGGCACAGGCCATTCCGGTCGTGCTCGCCGGCCGCGACGTCATGGGCGCCGCGCAAACGGGTACCGGCAAGACCGCGAGCTTCTCGCTGCCGATCATCCAGCGGCTGCTGCCGCAGGCCAGCACGAGCGCGTCCCCGGCGCGCCACCCGGTGCGCGCGCTGATCCTCACGCCGACCCGCGAACTCGCCGACCAGGTCGCCGCGAACGTGCACGCGTATGCGAAGCACACGTCGCTGCGCAGCGCGGTCGTGTTCGGCGGCGTCGACATGAATCCGCAGATGGCCGAGCTGCGCCGCGGCGTCGAGATCCTGATCGCGACGCCGGGCCGCCTGCTCGACCACGTGCAGCAAAAGACGGCGAACCTCGGTCAGGTCCAGATCCTCGTGCTCGACGAAGCCGACCGGATGCTTGACATGGGCTTCCTGCCCGACCTGCAGCGCATCCTGAACCTGCTGCCGAAGGAGCGCCAGACGCTGCTGTTCTCGGCCACCTTCTCGCCGGAAATCAAGAAGCTCGCATCGACCTACCTGCGCAACCCGCAGACGATCGAGGTCGCGCGCAGCAACTCGACCAACGCGAACGTCACGCAGATCGTCTACGACGTCGCCGAAGGCGACAAGCACGGGGCCGTCGTGCAGCTGTTGCGCGATCGCGGGCTCAAGCAGGTGCTCGTGTTCTGCAACAGCAAGATCGGCGCGAGCCGGCTGGCGCGCAATCTCGAGCGCGACGGCGTGGTCGCGTCGGCGATCCACGGCGACAAGTCGCAGCTCGAGCGGATGCAGGCGCTCGACGCGTTCAAGCGTGGCGAGATCGAGGCGCTGGTCGCGACCGACGTGGCCGCGCGCGGTCTCGACATCGCCGAACTGCCGGCCGTGATCAACTTCGACCTGCCGTTCAACGCGGAAGACTACGTGCACCGGATCGGCCGCACGGGCCGCGCGGGCGCGACGGGCGATGCGCTGTCGCTGTGCAGCCCGAACGAGCGCAAGCAGCTGGCCGATATCGAAAAGCTGATCAAGCGTCCGCTCGAGGTGCAGACGCTCGCGCTCGACAAGCCGTCGCGTCATCGTCACGACGAGCGCGGCGGCGAGCGCGGCGGCGAGCGTGCAGGGGAGCGCAGCGGTGAACGCGGCGGCCGTCGCGAGCGCGACGAGCATCGCGGTGCGTCGGCGCGTCGTTCGGGTGGGTCCGAGCGTGGCGGCCATCATCGTCGCCACGAGGCGCCGGTCGACGATTTCTTCCTGAAGCCGTACGAACCGTCGGTGCCGGCGACGCAGCCGGACGAGACGCAGTCCGCGCAGCAGCACGAGAAGAAGGGGCCGAAGCGTCAGGTCGCCGCGCTGCTTGGCGGCTTCGGGATGCCACGCAAGCCGTCGGCGTAAGCGGGCGGTTCAAGCGGTTGGTGCGGCGCGCGAGCGCCGCCGCGGAAACGGGTGCATGCGATGAGCATGTGCCCGTTTTTCATTGGGCGAGTGGATTGCGGGGAGGCGGGGCCGTGACGTGCCGCGCGGGGCGGGCGTAGTCCGGGGGACGCTCCGGTGCGTTGTGGTCAGCGGGCGTGCTGCTTCGTGCCACCGGATTCGGCGCTGACGAATGCAGGAACACGGTCGGCACGGACCGGTGTCCTGCGCGCGATTCAATCGGCGCGCTGTCCGTAGCGGCGCGCCCACGCGTCGGTCGCGGCCGCGTAGAACGCATCCATCGTATCGCCCGACGGATCGCCATCGACCGCCAGGCCGAGATGCGCGGCGGCGGCCCGCAGCGCCGGCAGCGGATCGTCGCGTTCGAGCGCGATCGCGCCCGTCTGCTTGCTGAGCTTTTCGCCGTTCGCATCGACGACGACGGGCACGTGCAGATAGGCAGGTGTCGGCACGCCGAGACAGCGCTGCAGGTAGATCTGGCGCGCGGTCGAATCGAGCAGGTCGGCGCCGCGCACGACGTGCGTGATGGCCGCGTCGGCATCGTCGACCACGACCGCGAGCTGATACGCCCATTGGCCGTCCGCGCGCTTCAGCACGAAATCGCCGACTTCGGTCGCGAGGTTCTGCGTTTGCGTGTGCTGCCAGCGGTCGTCGAAGGTGACGATCGCATCGTCGCCGTCCGGCACGCGCAGCCGCCACGCGCGCGCGGGCTTGCCGTGCAGGCCGGTGCGGCACGTGCCCGGGTACGCGAGCGTCGTGTGGCGCTCGTGCGCGGCACGCAGCGAATCGGCGATTTCCTTGCGCGTGCAGCCGCACGGATAGACGCGCCCCGCGGCGACGAGCCGTTCGAGCGCGGCCGCATACTCGGCATCGCGCGTGCTTTGCCACACGGGCGGCTCGTCGGGCGTCATGCCGAAATGCGCGAGCGTCGCGAGGATGTCGTCGGCGGCACCGGGCACCGTGCGCGGGCCATCGATGTCCTCGATGCGCACGAGCCACGCGCCGCCGTGCGCGCGCGCGTCGAGCCAGCTCGCGAGCGCACCGACCAGCGAGCCGAAATGCAGCGGGCCGGTGGGCGACGGCGCGAAGCGGCCGCGGTAGCCGTTCATCGGGGCACGGCGCAACGCGCGCTTACGCGGCGCTGGCTGCCTGCGCGCAGGCCGGGCACGACTTGCCGGGCACGTAGCTCGGCGATTGTTGCGCTTCCGGCGTGACGACCGCGCGGCACGCGAAGCACGTGACGTTCTCGGTCGGCTGCAGTTGCGGGTTCAGCGCGGTGCGGTAGTCGAACACGAAGCAGTCGCCGTGATAGTGCGCGCCGCCGACTTCCTCGAAATACTTCAGGATCCCGCCCTCGAGCTGGTACACGTTGTCGATGCCGATTTCCTTCATGTGGATCGCCGCCTTCTCGCAACGGATCCCGCCGGTGCAGAACGACACGACCGTCCGGCCCTCGAGATCGGCGCGGTTCGCGTCGATCACTTCCGGGAACTCGCTGAACTTGTCGATCCGGTAGTCGAGCGCGCCGTCGAACGTGCCGACGTCCACTTCGAACGCATTGCGCGTGTCGAGCATCACGACCGGGCGGCCGGCGTCGTCGTGGCCGCGGTCGAGCCACGCCTTCAGCGTGCGTGCGTCGACCGACGGCGCGCGGCCGAGCTCGGGCTTGATCGCGGGCTTCTTCATCGTGATGATCTCGCGCTTCAGGCGCACGAGCATCCGGCGGAACGGCTGCGAGTCGGACAGGCTCTCCTTGAACTGCAGCGTCGCGAACTTGCCTTCGAACAGCGGATCGTGGCGGATGTAGTCGATGAACGCGTCGGTCGCTTCGCGCGGGCCGGCGATGAACAGGTTGATGCCTTCCGGCGCGAGCAGGATCGTGCCGCGCAGGCCGAGTTCATTGCAGCGGGCGGTGACGAGGGGGCGCCATTGCTCGGTCGCGTCGATCGACACGAAGTGGTAGGCGGCGAGGTTGACGATGGTCATGATGGTCCGACGGGAAACGGCCGCGGCCGTGCGGCAGGCGCACGGCGGCCCCGCAAAAAAGGGTGCGAAGCCGGGGCGAAGATTCGAAAACCCGTATTATCCCGCAAACTGCGCATGCGCCGGCACCCGACCGTTCGGCCAGCATCGCATGCATCGGCCGAACGGCTAGGCGCGGGGATTTTTTGGGCAGCCTGCGCGACGACGCGGCTACAATAACGCCCATGTCAGATCCTCGCTTCGTCCATCTTCGCGTTCACTCCGAATTCTCGATTGCCGACGGCATCGTGCGTCTCGACGACATCGTCAAGGCGGCGGCCGCGGACGGCCAGGGCGCGCTCGCCCTCACCGATCTCGGCAACGCATTCGGCCTCGTCCGTTTCTACCAGGAAGCCCGCGGCAAGGGCATCAAGCCGATCGCCGGCTGCGACGTCTGGATCACCAATCCGGACGATCGCGACAAACCGTCGCGCCTGCTGCTGCTGGTGAAGGACAAGGTCGGCTACCTGAACCTGTGCGAGCTGCTGTCGAAGGCATGGCTCACGAACCAGTACCGCGGCCGCGCGGAGCTCGACGCGAGCTGGCTCGACGGCGAGCTGTCGCAAGGGCTGCTGGCGCTGTCGGGCGCGCAGCAGGGCGATATCGGGCTCGCGTTCGCGGCCGATAACGAGGAAGCCGCGCGCCGTCATGCCGAGCGCTGGGCGAAGGTGTTCCCGGGCGGCTTCTACATCGAGCTGCAGCGTTACGGCCAGCCGGGCGCCGAGGCGTACATCCAGCAGGCCGCGACGCTCGCCGCGTCGCTCGGTCTGCCGGTCGTCGCGACGCATCCGACGCAGTTCATGACCGACGACGATTTCACCGCGCACGAAGCGCGCGTGTGCATCTCGGAAGGCGACATGCTCGCGAATCCGCGGCGCCAGAAGCGCTTCACGACCGATCAGTACTTCCGCACGCAGGACGAGATGGTCGCGCTGTTCGCCGATCTGCCGTCGGCGGTCGCGAACACGGTCGAGATCGCGAAGCGCTGCAACCTGAAGCTCGAGCTCGGCAAGCCGAAGCTGCCGCTGTTCCCGACGCCGGACGGCATGTCGCTCGACGATTACCTGGTCCAGCTGTCGAAGGAGGGGCTCGAGAAGCGCCTCGAACAGCTGTATCCGGATACGGCCGAGCGTGACGCGCAGCGCGACACGTACTACAAGCGGCTCGAATTCGAGTGCGGGACCATCACGAAGATGGGCTTCCCGGGCTACTTCCTGATCGTTGCCGATTTCATCAACTGGGCGAAGAACAACGGCGTGCCGGTCGGCCCGGGCCGCGGCTCGGGCGCCGGCTCGCTGGTCGCATACGCGCTCGGCATCACCGATCTGGATCCGCTGCGCTACAACCTGCTGTTCGAGCGATTCCTGAATCCGGAACGCGTATCGATGCCCGACTTCGACATCGACTTCTGCCAGCACGGCCGCGATCGCGTGATCCAGTACGTGAAGGAAAAATACGGCGCGGACGCCGTGTCGCAGATCGCCACCTTCGGCACGATGGCCGCGAAGGCGGCCGTGCGCGACATCGGCCGCGTGCTCGATCTCGGCTACATGTTCACCGATGGCATCGCGAAGCTGATCCCGTTCAAGCCGGGCAAGCACGTGACGATCGCCGACGCGATGAAGGAAGAGCCGCAACTGCAGGAGCGCTACGACCACGAGGACGAAGTGCACCAGCTGCTCGACCTCGCGCAGCGCGTCGAGGGGCTGACGCGTAACGTCGGGATGCACGCGGGCGGCGTGCTGATCGCGCCCGGCAAGCTGACCGATTTCTGCCCGCTGTACACGCAGGGCGACGACGGCGGCGTCGTCAGCCAGTATGACAAGGACGACGTCGAAGCCGTCGGCCTCGTGAAGTTCGACTTTCTGGGTCTCACGACACTGACGATCCTCGACTGGGCCGAGCGCTACATCCGCCGCCTCGATGCGTCGAAGGCCGACTGGTCGCTCGCGCAGGTGCCGCTCGACGATCCCGCGTCGTTCCAGATCCTGAAGAAGGCCAACACGGTCGCCGTGTTCCAGCTGGAAAGCCGCGGGATGCAGGGCATGCTGAAGGACGCGCAGCCCGACCGCTTCGAGGACATCATCGCGCTCGTGTCGCTGTACCGTCCGGGCCCGATGGACCTGATCCCGAGCTTTTGCGCACGTAAGCACGGTCGCGAGAAAGTCGAGTATCCGGATCCGCGCGTCGAACCCGTCCTGAAAGAGACCTACGGCATCATGGTCTATCAGGAGCAGGTGATGCAGATGGCGCAGATCATCGGCGGCTACTCGCTCGGCGGCGCCGACTTGCTGCGTCGCGCGATGGGCAAGAAGAAGCCCGAGGAGATGGTCAAGCATCGCGAGATCTTCGCCGAGGGTGCGGCGAAGAACGGCCTCACGCGCGAGAAGTCCGACGAGATCTTCGACTTGATGGAGAAGTTCGCGGGCTACGGCTTCAACAAGTCGCACGCGGCGGCCTACGCATTGCTCGCGTATTACACCGCGTGGCTGAAGGCGCACCATCCGGCCGAATTCATGGCGGCCAACATGACGCTCGCGATGGACGACACCGACAAGGTGAAGATCCTGTTCGACGATTGCATCGTGAACAACCTCGTCGTGCTGCCGCCGGACATCAACCAGTCGCATTACCGCTTCGAGCCGGTCGGCGAAGCCGACGGCAAGCGCTCGCGCACGATCCGCTACGGCCTCGGCGCGGTGAAGGGCAGCGGCCAGAACGCGATCGAGGAAATCCTGCGCGCGCGCGAGGAAAAGCCGTTCACCGACCTGTTCGACTTCTGCGAGCGGATCGACCGGCGCGTCGTCAATCGCCGCACGGTCGAGGCCCTGATCCGCGCCGGCGCATTCGATTCGCTGAACGCGAACCGCGCGCAGATGCTCGCGTCGGTGCCGCTCGCGATGGAAGCGGCCGAGCAGGCCGCGGCGAACGCGATGCAGGCCGGCCTGTTCGACATGGGCGCCGAGTCGCCGCACGCGCATGCGCTCGTCGACGAACCCGCTTGGGACGACAAGCGCCGCCTGCAGGAAGAGAAGGGCGCGCTCGGCTTCTACCTTTCCGGCCACCTATTCGACGCGTATCGCGACGAAGTGCGCCGGTTCGTGAGGCAGAAGATCGGCGATCTGAAGGAGGGGCGCGATAAGCTCGTCGCGGGCATCATCGCGTCGCTGCGCACGCAGATGACCCAGCGCGGCAAGATGCTGATCGCGTTGCTCGACGACGGTTCGGGCCAGTGCGAGATCACGATCTTCAACGAGCAGTTCGAGGCGAACAAGGCGCTGTTCAAGGAAGACGAACTGCTGATCGTGCAGGGGCAGGCGCGCAACGACGCGTTCACCGGCGGTCTGCGCTTCACGGCCGACACGGTGATGGATCTCGAGCGTGCGCGCAGCCGCTACGCGCAGGCGGTGCGGCTCACGATGAACGGCAATGCGGATGCGGCGGCGCTGCGCCGCGTGCTCGAACCGCACGTGTCGAAGGACGATTCGGCGGCCGCGCCCGCGTTCGAGGCGCCCGTGCCGCGTGGCGGCGGGCGCGACGGCGGCCGTCGCCCGCAGGCGCCGTTGCCGAACGGGCTCGCGGTGCAGGTTCACTACAGCAACGCGCGCGCGCAGGGCGAAATGCGTCTTGGCGACGCGTGGCGCGTGAAGCCGAGCGACACGCTGCTCGCGGAGCTGCGCGCGACCTTCGACGGCAGCGTCGTCGAAATCACGTACTGAGCGCGGCCCCGCCGGACGGTCGGCACTTCCGCGGCCCGTCGCATCGCCTTCGTGCGGTGCGGCGGGCCGTTTTCATTTTGGCGGGTGCTTGGGGCTGTCATCAGGACGCTATACAATCCGTCGCGCGCGATGCAGATCCGCCGCCGGCCGTGGTCCCGTCCACCGGCTGGCATGCGATCACGCGCTTGAAAACGGGGGCGGTTGCGCGCGGCACACGATGCGGCGCGGTGCCGTGAGCGACCACGCGAGAAGGCCGGCACGGCACTGGACGTCAGGATGCCGGTCGGTGCGCGACGATAAGAAATCGACAGTTACGCGATAACAATGGCCAACGAGACACCGAAGCGGCGGATCCTCGTGATCCGGATTGATTTCCTGGGCGACATGCTGTGCACGACCGCTTTCCTCGGCGCGCTGAAACGCCGCTGGCCGGACGCGGAACTGCACGTGGTCGCGAACCGCTACAACGCGAGCGCGCTGGACGGCAACCCGGACGTGCATGCGGTCCATACCTATGTGTACAGCCGTCAGTGCGAGCGCAACGACCGCCCCGGACGGATGCGCGCGTTCTTCGACCGGCTGCGGCTCGTGCGCCGGCTGCGCCGCCTGCGGTTCGACCTCGTGGTCGTGCCGAACGGCGGCATGCATCGCAGCAGCATCCAGTTGGCACGGCAGCTCGGCGTGAAGGATTGCCGCTGGCACGATGCCGATTCCGAATTCGACGATCGCAAGCCCGCACACGTCGCGACGCGGCCGATGTGCCATGAAGCGCTGTCGGGATTCCGGCTCGTGCCCGAACTCGGTCGTACCGATCTCGACGGTCTCGCGCTGTCCGTCCATCCGGATCGCGCGCTGCAGGACACCTGGTATCGACTGCTCGGGCCGCGCGCGAAGCCGCGCGTCGGGCTGTTCGTCTCGAACAAGGCGGTGGAGCGGCGCTGGCCGGCCGATCGATGGTGCGATCTCGGCCGGCGGCTCGCGCCGTTCGCCGACGTGATCGTGTTCCGCGATCCCGCGGTGTCGGCCGGCGCCGGCGCCGACGGCGACGCGTGGCGGGATGTGAACGCGCGGCATGTCGCGCCGTCGTCGGTGGCCGAACTGGTGGCCGCCGCGAGCCTGCTCGACGCGATCGTGTCGGCCGACAGCGCGCCCGTGCATCTCGCGTCGGCGCTCGGCGTGCCGGTGGCCGCGCTGTTCGAGGACCGTCCCGAGAAATACCGGCGCTGGCATCCGCTCGGCGTGCCGCACATGATCCTGCGGGCCGGCGCGACGGTCGACGCGATCGGCGTCGACGCGGTTGAGCGCGCGGTGCTGCATCTGTTGGAGAAGCCGGGGCAGGCCGACGACGCGATCGGCGGCGCGCTGCCGCTTCCGGACGTTACGCTAGCCGTGCCCGAGGTCGGTGCGATCGTTTCGTAGCGTGCCCGGCCGGCGCTGACAAGGGGCAGGCTAGCGGCAGGAAACGGGGAGCAAAGGGGCGAAACGGGACGCGGTGGTCGCAGGTCCCGCTGCGCGCCACCCGCCACCCGCCACCCGCCACCCGCCACCCGCCGTTGCCGCGTCGCCAGAAACGGCAGCACCGGCTACCAGCCGCCGCCGGAACGTGCCGCCCCCGCTCGAAGCGCGCCACCCGCTGCCCGCTGCCCGCCGTTGCCGCGTTGCCGCGTCGCCGGAAACGGCGTCACCGGCTACCTACCGCCGCCGGGACCTGACGCCCGCGCTCGACTTCCGCCACCCGCCACCCGCCATTACCGCGTCGCCAGAAACGGCGGCACCGGCTACCACCCGCCGCCGGCACCTGCCGCCCACACTCGAAGCCCGCCACCCGACGCCACGCCTGCCGCCGCAAAATCCTGTACATTGCGAGCCTTGTCCAGCCTGCTAGACGGAACGATCGTCGTGTCCCTGTTTTCTTCCGCCCGCCCGCCCAGAACCATCCTTGTCGCCGCACCGCGCCGCATCGGCGACGTGCTGCTGACGACGCCGCTCGTGCGTTCGCTGAAGGCGCGCTGGCCCGACGCGCAGATCGACATGCTGGTGTTTCGCGGCACCGAAGGCGTGCTGGAGCACAACCCCGACGTGCGGCGCGTGATCGTCGTCGCGCAGCGCGCGGGGTTCCGGGAGCGGCTGCGCGATGCACTGTCGATGTGGCGCCGCTACGATCTCGCGTGCGCGGCACTGAGCTCCGACCGGCCGCGCTTTTATAGCTGGTTCGCCGGCCGCAAGCGCGTCGGCCTCGTCGATCCGAACCGCGTCACGTGGCTCACGCGGATGATGCTGAACGGCATCGCGATCAATCACCACGAGTCCGCGCACACGGTCGTCAGCACGCTCGCGCTCGCGCCGGTGATCGGCATCGAGCCGGTGTCCGAGGTCGTCGCGCCGGGGATCGGCGACGATCCCGCGCGGCGCGCGCGTTTCGACGCGTGGCTCGCGGAGTCGCCGGCCATCCGCGACGGCAAGCCGCTCGTCGTGCTGCATCCGTATCCGATGTTTCGCTACAAGCAATGGCGGCTCGAAGGCTGGATCGAGATGATCGAATGGCTGCGCGGGCAGGGGTTCGCGATCGCGTTGTCGGGCGGCCCGGCCGATCGCGAGCGCGAGTACGCGGAACAGGTCGCGGCCGGGGCTGGCGGCGACGTGCTGAACTTGGTGGGCCGCCTCACGTTCGGCGAAAGCGCGGAGCTGGTGCGGCGCGCGCGGCTGTTCATCGGGCCCGATACGGGCGCGACGCACGTTGCGGCCGCGACGGGTGTCGACACGATCGCGCTGTTCGGTCCGTCCGACCCGGTGCGCTGGGGGCCGTGGCCGCAGCACTGGCCGCCGACCGAAAACCCGTGGGCGCTGCGCGGCTCCGCGCGGCACGGCAACGTATGGCTGCTGCAGGGTGAGGGCGATTGCGTGCCGTGCCGGCACGAGGGCTGCGAGCGCCATGTGGACAGCCACAGTGACTGCCTCGTCAATCTCGGCACGCAGCGTGTGAAGATGGCGGCGGCCGAGATGCTCGGGCTGAATCCGCCGGACGCCGCCGATGCGGTCATCGACACGTCGCGGCTGCATCGCGCGCGCTCGGACTGACGCGCGAACCCCGGACGTTTTCCTGATTTGGAGGGCAGAGCGTGGCACCGCGGCGCCACGCGTCGAAGGCTTGCGGCCGCGCATCCGGCAGCGGCGCGCGGCGCCATCATCGAAGACGAGCCGAGGTGAGCGGCAACATCCGCCGCTCGCCAGCTCGCCAGCCCGGCTAGCCCACCAGCCCCGCGCGTGACGCGTTACGCGCTGCGCCGGATCGCCGACGTCTCGCGCGGCAGCGCTTCGCCGCGCTCGGCGCAGCCGAGCAGGATGCCCGCGAGCAGCACCAGCAGGTGGCCTTCGGCGAAATCGAGCAGCAGCGAATTCGCGAGGCTGCCGATCGCGAAGATCGCGAGCCATCCGAGCAGCAGGTGCTGCGAACGCGGGTCGAGCGCGCGGCTGCCGCGCGCGATCTGCACGATCAGGTTCACGAACAGCAGGACCCCGAGCGTGCCGAGCTGCACGGCCATCAGCAGATATTCGTTATGCGGGTTCGACGTGAGCTGGCCTTCGGCGGCCGTCTTGCCCGCCGTGAGCTTCTCGAACTCGAACTCGAGACCGCCCGCGCCGTAGCCGATCACGGGGCGCATGCGATACAGCTCGAGCCCCTTCTTGTACCACTCGAGACGCAGCCCGGTCGACGTGGCCGCATCGGTCTGCCGATACTGCTGCACTTCCGTCACGACCTTCACGAGGCGGCCGTTGTGCATCGTGCACGCGGCAGCGACCAGCGCGACGCCGGCCAGCACCAGCGTTCCGGCGGCGAGGGTGGCGCGCAACGCCGACTGGCGGCGCAGCAGCAACACGAAACGCACCGCGACGACGAGGATCAGCAGCAGCGCGATGACCTGCCCGGTGCGCCCCTGCAGCATCACGAACACGTTGATCAACGACCAGGCGGCGACGGCGCCATACGCGGCGCGCGACAGCGCGGTGCGGGCCGACAGCGCGAGGTCGGCGGCCTGATAGAACAGCAGCGCGCCGAACATGCCGGCCGCGATGTGGTTCTTGAACACCCACGCGCGCGACAGCGGCAGGTCGCTCGCATGCGCGGGCCCGATCGCGGTCAGGCCGAGATAGTTGGTGGTCGACAGCAACAGGATCACGCACAGCGTGCCGAACCACGCGCGCCGCACGATCGGCGCCCAGTTCGAATGGCGGAACGCGAGCACCGCAAACGGCAGCAGCAGCAGCTTGTCGTACTTGCCGATCCAGTTCCACGCCTTCGGGTGCGGCGCGACGGTATAGGTGATGCTCGCGGTCAGCGCCGCGAGGATGAGGAGCGCGGAGAGCGACGCCGGGTCGGTGACGAACGAGCGCAGGTCGCGCCAGAATTCGGGGGAGATCACGAGCGCGGCCGCGAACAGCCCGCAGAACACGTTGGTCAGCGCGGTCGAGACGGGCACCATGCAGAGCGCGATGACGGCGAAGGCGCGGGCGGCGGTCAGGCGCCGCGTGGCGGGAGCGGAAAACGAAAGCATCGGAACCTGTCGAATGGACGAATGCGGCATGCGGGCACCGTGCTGCGCGCCGCGCGCCCCGCGGCGGCAGTGCCCGGGACGAAGCGCGCAGTATACGCGAAGCGGCGCGCGTTTCCGCGAGGTTTCCGGGGCCGGATCAGCTGAACGCGCGCTTGATCCGCGAGCGCAGCAGCGCGCGCTTGAGGCGCCCGTCGACAGTCGGCGTGTCGAGCGCGATACGCGAGCCGGCCGGCTCGCCGCGATGCAGGTAATAGCGGTCGAACGTGGCCTGCGTCATGCCCCATTTGTTGAGGAACTGGCGGCGGCCGTCGTTCTTGACGATCTTGCCGGTGCTCTTCTGCTGGAAGTGATAGACGAGGCTGTCGCCGACGCCGAGGAAGATCCGGCAGCCGGCGTCCCAGAATTTCATCGAGAAGTCGTTGTCGCTGCTCATCCCCGGCGACAGCTCGCTGCTGTAGCCGCCGATGCGGTTCCACCAGTCGCGGTGCACGAGCGTCGGCGGCCAGGTCGAGCCGAGCCAGTCCGCGCGCGCGAGCCGCGGCGTGGCCGCGACGAGGCCGGCCGCGTCGAACTGCTCGGCGTCGCGGCCGAAATTACTGACGACGACGCACGGGTTGCGCGTGTCGACCGGCTCGACCATCGTGCCGGACAGCATGAACAGGTCGGTCGGCATCTGCTCGATGCGCCGCACGAGCGCCGCATCCCAGCCGGGGCAGCAGTACATGTCGTCGTTCATGTAGACGACGTAGTCGCGGGTCGCGCGCGCGGCGGCCAGATTCACCGCGTGGCAGATGCCGATGTTGGTCGGCGACGCGGTGTGCTCGATGCCTTCGCCGCGCACCCAGTCGAGCGTGCCGTCCGAGCCGTCGTTCACGTGCACGATGATCTGGTGGTCGTACGCCGAATGACGGCGCAGGCTGTCGACGACGAGCTTGAGGTACGGCAGGTTGTTCCAGGTCGGGATGATGATGGAGAACATGGCGGTCGGATTCGGTGGTCGTCGTGTCGGCGGCGCGTGGCGCGGCGCCGCGCTTGGGGCGCGCATCGCATGCGGGCAGCCCGGCATTGTAACGCCGGGCCGGCCGCATGCCGGCGGCGTCGGGGTGGGGCGGGGCGGCCCGCGCTCAGCGGGCCGGCTCGTGGCCGAGCTTCAGGAACCGGTAGTACACCGTTTCCGCGTTGAACACGGCGATCATGAAGCCCGCGCGTCCGTCGAGAAATCCGCGCCGCAGCACGTAGGTCCGCACGAACGCCCATGCGCCGCGCGCGAGCGCCTTGCCGAAGCCGCCGCGCTGGCCGGCCGCGCGGCGCTGGCGCGCGCCGGCCGTCGAATACGCATCGAGCTTACGCACGACGGTTTCGAAATCCTCGTATGAATAGTGCATCAGCTTGCCCGCCAGCCGCTGCGCGGGCGTGTCGAACACGAGCCGCTCGTGCACCAGGTCGTCGGAGAAGCGTGCGGCGCCGCGCCGGAACAGGCGCGGCACCCAGTCCGGATACCAGCCGCTGTGGCGGATCCACTGGCCGCAGAAGCTCGACAGCCGGTCGAGCGCGTAGACTTGCGCGGCCGGCGCGCGGATGGCCGCACGGATCGACTGCGCAAGTTCGGGGCTGACCACCTCGTCGGTGTCGAGCGACAGGATCCAGTCGGTGTCGAGCGCGGCGAGCGCGCGGTTCTTCTGCGGGCCGAAGCCCGGCCAGTCGCGCTCGACGATCACGCGCGCGCCATGTGCACGAGCGATCGCGACGGTATCGTCGGTGCTGCCGCCGTCGATCACGACGACGTCGTCGGCGAAGGCCAGCGCGTCGAGGCACTGCGCGAGCCGCGCGGCCGCGTTGAGGGCGATGAGGGCGACGCCGAGGGTGGGTTCTGCCATGAAATCGTCGAAAAAGGCGGAGAAAACGGTGAGCGGCAGTATACCCGCGCACCGGCCGGCGGCCGCTTCGGCAACGGCCGTGCCGGCGCGGGCGGTACAGCTATAATGTTGGGCCTTTTTCGGCAACCGCCGGACTGGGCGAATCCCGGGCAGCCATGCCCCGGGCGCCGCGTCGCGGCTCAAGAAGGATTGCCTTGGAAACCCAGAACACTCTTCGCAAACCGATGGACGGCACGGGCACGTCGCCGTTCACGGTTCTCAAGCGCCTGTGGCCGTACATCCGGCCGCTGATCGGCATCGTGGTGCTCGCCGTCGTCACGATGGGCGTCGTCGCGGCCACCGAAGCCGGGATTCCGGCGCTGCTCAAGCCGCTGCTCGACCACGGCTTCGGCTCGCACGGCAGCGATCGCGCGAAATGGTACGTGCCGATGGCCGTGATCGGCCTCGCGCTCGTGCGCGGCGTGTCGCAGTACACATCGAATTACCTGCTCAACTACGTATCGAACCGCATCCTGCTGCAGCTGCGGCTCGAAATGTTCCAGCGGATGCTGCACACGGGCGCGTCGTTCTTCCAGCGCGAGACGGCGAGCACGGTGATCAACGCGATCGTGTTCGAGGTCAACCAGATCCTCGCGGTGCTGACCGGCGTGATGGTCACGCTCGTGCGCGACTCGCTGACGGTGATGTTCCTGCTCGGCTACCTGTTCTACCTGAACTGGCGGCTCACGCTGATCGTCGCGGTGATCCTGCCGGGCATCGGCTGGCTCGTCAGCAAGATCAACCGCCGCCTGCGCCGCCTGAACCGCGAGCACCAGACGCTGACCAACGAGCTGTCGTACATCGTCGAGGAGACGGTCGGCGGCTACAAGGTCGTCAAGGTGCACAACGGCGAGACGTACGAGATGGACCGCTTCACCGCGATGAGCAAGCGCCTGCGCGGCTACGCGATGCGCATGACGATCTCGGGCGGCCTCGCGCAGCCGCTGACGCAGTTCCTCGCGTCGATCGCGCTCGCGGTCGTGATCACGATCGCGGTCGTGCAGTCGACCAACGATCAGACGACGGTCGGCGGCTTCGTCGCGTTCGTCACGTCGATGCTGCTGGTGATTTCGCCGCTCAAGCACCTGATCGACGTGAACCAGCCGCTGCAGCGCGGGATGACGGCCGCCGAGCTGATCTTCGGGCTGATCGACGAGCCGGGCGAGCCGCAGGGCGGCGGCCGTGCGCTGCCGCACGCGCGCGGCGAGATCGAATTCCGCGGCGTGTCGTTCGACTACGGCGCCTCCGAGCGGCCGACGCTCGACCGCATTTCGTTCAAGGTCGCGCCGGGCGAGATGATCGCGCTCGCGGGGCCGTCGGGCAGCGGCAAGACGACCCTCGTGAACCTGCTGCCGCGCTTCTTCGACCCCACGGGCGGCGCGATCCTGGTCGACGGCGTGCCGGTGGCCGACTACGACCTGCACGCGCTGCGCGGCCAGATGGCGATGGTCAGCCAGGACGTCGTGCTGTTCAACGACACGATCGCCGCGAACGTCGCGTATGGCCAGACGCCCGATCGTGCGCGCGTGCAGGCGGCACTCGAGGCCGCGAACCTTGCCGACGCGGTCGCCGCGATGCCCGACGGGCTCGACACGCTGGTCGGCGGCAACGGGATGCGTCTGTCGGGCGGCCAGCGGCAGCGGCTCGCGATCGCGCGCGCGATCTACAAGGACGCGCCGATCCTGATCCTCGACGAGGCGACCTCCGCGCTCGATTCGGAGTCCGAGCGCCACGTGCAGGCCGCGCTCGAGCGGCTGATGGAAGGGCGCACGACGCTCGTGATCGCGCACCGGCTGTCGACGATCGAGCGTGCGGACCGGATCCTCGTGCTCGAAGCCGGCAAGATCGTCGAAGAGGGCAGCCACGAAGAACTGCTGCGCCACGGCGGGCTGTACGCGCACCTCCACCGGATCCAGTACCAGCAGCAGGCGGCGTGACGCCGGGGCATGCCGCCGGGTCATGCCGGTGTGCTAGTCTTGATCGGGCAGGCACCGTTGTTTCCGGTTCGACGTGACAACTCGGAGGGAAGAACAATGAAGAAGATGCACGGGACGATGCTGGCCGCGCTGATCGTGGCGGGTTTCGCGGCACCCGCGGCCATGGCGCAGGGTCATGGCAACGACGACAACCACGGCAATCATGGCATGCACCGCGGGCATGGCCCGAAGCACATGCCACCCGGCCAGATGCGCCACGAGGACGACGTGCCGCCGCGCTGGGCCGACCAGCCGCATCGCGAGTGGCACAAGGGCGACCGGCTTCCCGGCGAATTCCGCGATCGCCAGTACGTGGTCGAGGACTGGCGCGGCTATCACCTGAGTGCGCCGCCGCGCGGCTATCAGTGGGTGGGCGTCGGTGGCGACTACCTGCTCGTGCAGATCGGTTCGGGCATCGTGCTGCGGGTCGGTCCGTAACGTTTCTTTCCGATGGTTCATCCGGCTGCCGGGCGCGTTGCCCGGCGCCGCGTCACTTTGCCGCCGCCCGGCGGAACCAGCGTCGCTCGATCAGCGACATCGCCCAGCACACGGCCAGCGCGCACACGGTGCCGAGCGCCACTTCCCCGAGTCGCATCAGCGGAATATCCCATAGCGGGCCGTTGCCCGGAAACAGCAGCACGATCGTCGCGGTCACGCCGCCGAGCCGCGCCGCGCTGCCGACGTTCAGGCACCAGCAGCTGACGATCGTGAGCGCGACCGCGAGCGCATAGGCGACGAGGCGGTCGCCGCCGAGCGCCGCGCCCGCGAAGCCGAGCAGGCCGCCGATCATCGCGCCGATGAACTGGTCGCGCGACAGCGACATCGTGTCCGAGTAGTTGTGCTGCGTGACGGCGATCGCGGTGACCGCCGCCCACACGGCCTGTTCGGTGTGCAGCGCGCGGCCGATCGTGTACGCGAGGCACGCGCCGCACACCGCCTGCAGCGCCATCAGCGCACCCTGCGTGAGCCGTTCGCCGAAGGTCAACCCCTTGAACAGATCGAAGATCGACTGCTGGATCTGCTGGCGGGCTTCGTTGAGTGTCCTGATCGTATCCATCGTGTCGTGCCGGGAAGCGGGGGCGTCAGTGCGCCTGTTCGGGCGACGCGTCGGCCGGCTCGCCGGCGGTCACGTCGCCGTTGTCGACGCGCGTTTCGGGCATCGCGAGCCAGACCAGCAGCGCCGCGAGCGCGCCGGCCGCGGCCAGCCCGAAGAAACTGGTCGTGTTGCCGAAGTGATCGGCGACATAGCCGGCCACGGCCGTGCTGAGCGTCGCGCCGATGCCGGCCGCAAGTCCGAACAGCCCGATGCACAGGTTGTAGCGGCCCTTGCCGCCCGCGACGTCGGCCGCGATCAGCGGCAGCATCACGCCGAACACGGCCGCGCTGATGCCGTCGAGCATCTGCACCGGCACGAGCAGGTACGGGCTGCTCACGCCGGCGAACAGCAGCGCGCGCACCGGCAGCGCGGAGAAGCCGAGCAGCAGGATCGGCCTTCGACCCCAGCGTTGCGACGAGCGGCCGACCCACGGCGACAGCATCGCGACGATCGCCTGCGGCACGATGATGCACGCGGCGATCACGAGCTGCACGTTCTCGCCCATCCCGGCCGTGACTTCGCCGGCCGCGAGGTTGAGCATCGCCGCGTTCGACAGGTGGAACAGCACGACGCACGACGCGAAGATCAGCATCCGGCGATCGCGCAGCAGCTCGAGCAGCGTCTCGCGGTGCTCGCCTTCGTCGTCATCGTCGGGTTTCGACGATTGCGGAATCACTTCGTGCGTCGGCTGGATCATCGCGAGCGCGAACAGTGCGGGCAAGGCCAGCACGGCGGTCAGCCAGAACACCGCGCGCGCGGAGAAATACTCGCCGGTGAGCCCCATCAGGCCCGCCGCGACCGCGCTGCCGATCGACGCCCAGCGCGCGTTGCGGCCGAGCCGGTCGCCGAGATCGGCGCGACCGACCAGCGAGAACGAGATCGCGGCCATCGCCGGCACGAGCATGCAGCTCGCGAAGCCGTGGAACACTTCGGCCGCGATCACCGGCACGATCGTCGGGCTCGACGCGAGCAGCACCGCGGACAGGATGATGGCCACGATCGCCCAGGCGGCCGCGCCTTTCTTGTTCTTCAGCGCGTCGACGGCGGCGCCGCCCGGCACCTGGCTGACCATCGCGCTGATCGTGCCGATCGACAGCACCATGCCGATCTCGCCCTGCGTCCACTTGTGCGACGCGAGGTAGGACGCGATGAACGGACCGAACCCGGTTTGAACGTTTGCAACGAAAAAGTTGAGCCAGTCGAGGGACCGCAGACTACGTACGGTGACGGAATGCTTGATCGTCATCGGGTCGCACTCGCAGAGGAAGCCTGCGCCGGTGCCGGGGCAACGGGCGGGTAGACCGCGACGATCGGCTTGTCGGCCGCGTAGGGCGGCGCCGCCTTGATCTGTGCGTCGTTGAGGTCGAGCTGCGGGCGCAGCGCCTTGTCACGCGTGACGAAGCGCAGCGCGCCCCAGCTCGCGGCGATCGAACGGCGGTCGGTATTGACGAGGCCGCCGAGGTCGAGCACGACGGCCTGCGGCTGCGCGGCGCGGTCGATCAGCACGTCGACGACGCGGCCGATCTTCGTGCCGTTCGGGCGCTCGACGTCGCTGTCGAGCAGCGGCAGCCGCGTGGCGGGCGACGCCGCGGCCGAACCCGACAGCGGCACGGCCTTGGGCCTCGCGGCAGGCGGCAGGTCGCCCGACGGCACGTCGAGCACGATCGGCTCCTGCTTGCCGCCCGGCGTAAAGCGGAACACGTTCCACGGGAAGATGACCTTGCGGTCGCCGATGCCCATGAAACCCTGCAGGTTGACGATCATCTCGCGCGGCTTGCCGCTCGTGTCGATCACCATGTCGACCGCGCGGCCGATCACCTTGCCGTTGCGGCGCGCGACTTCGCTGTCGAGCAGCGCATGGATCTGGGTGCGGTCGAGCGGGCGGGTCGCGACGAGCGGGGGCGGCGGCGGAGGCGGCGGGGCCGGCGGTTCGGCACGTTGCACCGGCTTCGGCCGCGGCACCTCGCGGTGCGGCTTTTTCGGCGCTTCCGGTTCCTCCGGGTGCGTCGGCGCGGGCACGGGCGGCATCGTCAGCGGCTCGCCGGCGGTTTCCCGGACGGGCTCGATGAGCGCCTCGCTGATCGGCGCGGGCGGATTCTGGGTCGGCAGCAAGCTGCAGCCGGACAGCAGCGCGGCGGCGAGCACCAGGAAGACCGTCGAGGACGGGAACGACATTCGGGATGCGGGAAACGGGAGTCCGCCGCTCATTGACACTCACTCCATGGGTCGGGGGCCGGGCCTGCAGGCGCGCGGCTGGCGATGGATGGCGGGTGCGGGCGGCGCACCTCGCGAGGTGAGAGTTTAACGTGTCTTCCTTTCAGGACCGATTTCTGCGCAGGATCGGGCGCGCAATGGCGGGGAAAGGGTAGCGATCGATTGCCGGGCGGGCGGCATCGGACGCATAAGGGGCCATAACGCACGCGGCGCCCGACCGTCGACGACGGTACGGGCGCCGCAGGGGCTGCCGGCGTGACGTTACTTTTTGACCAGCGTGCCCAGCGTCGTCGTGACCGGGGCGAGCAGGCCGCCGCCGGTATTCGACAGCACGCCGGTGCCGCTGCCGCCCGTCAGGCCGCCGACCGCCGACGTGAGCGTGCCGGCCGGTTTGCTGCCGCCCGTCGTGCCACCGAGTGCGCCGGTCGACAGGAGCCCCGTCACCGGGGCGAGCGGATTCGTCGCGGCCGCGCCGCCGCCCAGCAGCGCGGTGCCTGCGGTGGCGACCGTGTTGCCGGTCGCGGTCACGACGTTGCCGACGCCGGTCGTGACCGGATTGTTGCCCGTCTTCGCGATCGTCGTGCCGGCGTTCGCGACACCGTTGCCGACGGTCGTGACGAGGTTCGTCAGCGGCGCGCCGAGCGGCGTGCTGGCGGCGGCCGTCTGCGTGAGCGAGCCGACCGTCGTCGTGATCGGCGTGATCGCCGAGCTGGCCGCGCCCGTCACTTGCGCGACCGGGCCGGTCGACAGCTGCGTGCCGAGCGTCGCGCCGCCGCCCGCGATCGTGTTGCCGAGCATCGTCACCGCACCGCCGACGGGCGACGTGACGGGCGCAAGCGGCGCCAGTGCGGAACCGCTGGCCCCCAGGCTCGACACGACCCCGCCCGTCGCGGCGACGGCCTGGCCGAGATCCGTGACCACGCCGCCCGTGCTCGCGACCGTCGTGCCGACCGGATTCGACGACGCGCCGAGCTGGCCGAGGCCCGAGCCGAGGCCGGTGCCGAGCGTCGTGACGGCCGCGCCGACATCCTGCACGACCGCGCCGAGCCCCTGCGTGGTCGCGGGGTTCGTGCCCGGCAGCGTTTGGGCCCCGATCGCCGTGCCGACGCCCGAGATGGCGCCGCCGCCGGCCGTCACGATGTTGCTCGACGCCGCGAGCGTCTGGCCGACGCCGTTGGCCGACGAGCCGCTCGCGCCGTTGCCGGTGCTGCCGGTGCTGCCGGTACCGCCGGTCGATGCCGACGTGCCGCTCGTACCGTTGCCGGTGCCGCCGGTCGACGCCGTCGTGTCGCCGGACCCCGACCCGGAGCCGCCGGTGCCCTTGCTCAGCGAGCCGGAGCCGCCGCACGCGGCCAGCGACATCAGCGCCGCAACGCCTGCCGCGATCATGATCATTCGGAGTCCTGCTTGATGGGTGGTGGGCGCGTTCATGTCTTCCTCGTCTCGATTATGGAAATGGATCAGGCGGCCTTCGTGTGCGCCGGCGTGCGGTCGCTGCGGAAGTGAAGCGGCGCGCGCGTCGTTGTTGTCTCCCTGATTGACCTGTCGCCGTGTCGCGTCTTCGCCTGAGTCGGAATCCGGAGCGCTTGCAGGACGAGTCGTTTGCATTCTTTCGTCTTGCTTGCCGATCGTGCCGGAAATCACCGGATTCGTACGATCAGGGTAGGACCGTCTGCGCGAGCCGTCTTTTAATGATCGTTAAATTGAAGTAAGCGTCCGATTCACTGCCGGAATCGGGCTAATCACGATCGACACGGGGCGCGTCGTGTGATGGGTAGGCGAGAAGCAGGGAGGAAGGGGAGACGTGCGGGTGAAGCGGCGGCGCCGGCCCGGTCCGCCCTGACGGGGGCAGGCGCGGGCGCCGCGCGACGAACGAAGCAAGCGGCGCGTCAGGCGTCCGGATACCACGCGTCGCTGAATTCGCTGACCTGGACGTCGGTCAGCTCCGGCCGTGCGGCCAGCCATGCACGCACGCTCTCGCGGTCGGCGTCGGTGGTCGTGCCGCGCGGCGCGCCGGAGATCACGTAGGCGCCGATCCCTTCGTCGGCGGACGCGACGGTGAGCAGCCCGTTCGCTTCGACGAAATCGATGAACGAATCGATCAGCTGGCCGCGCTCGAGATCGGACAGCTCGTTGCGGTATTGCGCGGTCGCGTTGAACGCGAGTTCCTGGAATTCGGCGATGTGGAGTTTCTTGCGCTGGCGGCGGTTGTGGCGTTGGCTCATGGTGTGGGATGTACGTGAAAAGAAAAAGGGCGGCGGCGGGCGCTGGCGCGACATGCGCAAGCGGCCCGGGCGGCCGCATCGGGGCGCCGCGCGGCAAAGCCGGCGGCGGGCAGGCAGGAGGTTACATCAGCACGATATCGTACTGCTCCTGGCTCAGGTTCGACTCGACCTGCAGCGACACCGGCTTGCCGATGAAGTCGATCAGCATCGCGAGATGCTGCGACTCCTCGTCGAGGAACAGGTCGATCACCTGCTGCGCGGCGATCACGCGGAATTCGCGCGGATTGAACTGGCGCGACTCGCGCAGGATCTCGCGCAGGATGTCGTAGCACACGGTGCGCGACGTCTTCACCTGGCCCTTGCCCTGGCAGGTCGGGCACGGCTCGCACAGCACGTGCGCGAGCGATTCGCGCGTGCGCTTGCGCGTCATCTCGACGAGCCCGAGCTGCGAGAAGCCGTTGACCGTCACGCGCGTGCGGTCGCGCGACAGCGCCTTCTTCAGCTCCGACAGCACCGCGTCGCGATGCTCGGCGTTCTCCATGTCGATGAAGTCGATGATGATGATCCCGCCGAGATTGCGCAGCCGCAATTGCCGCGCGATCGTGTGCGCGGCCTCGAGGTTGGTCTTGAAGATCGTGTCGTCGAAGTTGCGTGCGCCGACGTAGCCGCCGGTGTTCACGTCGATCGTCGTCATCGCCTCGGTCTGGTCGATCATCAGGTAGCCGCCCGACTTCAGGTCGACGCGGCGCGACAGCGCGCGCTGGATCTCCGTCTCGATGTTGTACAGGTCGAACAGCGGCCGCTCGCCGGTGTAGTGATGCAGCTTCGGACTCACCGCCGGCGTGAACTCGTCCGCGAATTCCGCGAGGCGCTGGTACGTCTCGCGAGAATCGACCTGGATACGCGTCGTGTCGTCGTTCGAGAAATCGCGCAGCACGCGCTGCGCGAGGTCGAGATCCTGGTACAGCAGGCTCGTCGCCGGCAGCCGCTGCGCCTGCGCGACGATCGTCGCCCAGGTCTTGCGCAGGTACGTGACGTCGCCGGCCAGCTCCTCGGAGGTCGCATCCTCGGCGATCGTGCGCACGATGTAGCCGCCTTTCTCGTCCGGCGGGATCACGGCGGTCAGGCGCGCGCGCACGGCCTCGCGCTCGGCCTCGCTCTCGATTTTCTGCGAGATGCCGATGTGCGGCTCCTGCGGCAGATACACGAGCGTGCGGCCCGCGATGCTGACTTGCGTCGACAGTCGCGCGCCCTTCGTGCCGATCGGATCCTTGATCACCTGGACCATCAGCGTCTGGCCTTCGAACACGATCTTCTCGATCGGCTGGTGCGGCGTGCCCGACTGCGGCTCGCCGGCGAGGCGCGGATGCCAGATGTCCGCGACGTGCAGGAACGCCGCGCGTTCCAGGCCGATGTCGATGAACGCCGACTGCATGCCGGGTAGCACGCGCACGACCTTGCCGAGGTAGATGTTGCCGACCCGCCCGCGCGACAGCGTGCGCTCGACGTGAAGCTCCTGCACCGCGCCTTGCTGGACGAGTGCGACCCGTGTTTCCTGGGGCGTGAGGTTGATCAGGATTTCTTCGTTCATGGTGGGATTCAGAAGGCGACGCGCGCGGTGCGGAGCAACGCGGCAGTCTCAAAAAGGGGCAGACCCATGATACCCGAATGGGAACCGTCGATTCGCTCGATGAATTCGGCGGCGCGCCCCTGGATCGCATACGCGCCCGCCTTGCCGAACGGCTCGCCGGTTTCGACGTAGCGCGCGAAGGCGTCGCGCGGTGCAGCCGAAAAGCGCACCGACGAGCGCGACAGCGCGGGCGGCAGCAGTTCGCCGTCGGCGCCGATCACGGCAACCGCGGTCAGCACCTCGTGTTCGCGGCCCGCGAGGCGGGTCAGCATCGCGAGCGCGTCGTCGGCATCGGCCGGCTTGCCGAGGATCGCGCCGTCGATCGTCACCGTGGTATCGGCGACGAGCACCGGCGCGGCCGGCTTGCCGCTCGCAACCAGGCGCGCACGCGCGGCCTCGGCCTTCGCGACGGTGACGCGCCGCACGTACGTGTCGGGGGCTTCGCCGGGCAGTTCGGCTTCGAGCGCCTCGGCGTCCTCGTCGGCGCGCGGCAGCAGCAGCTCGAAGCGCACGCCGATCTGCTGCAGCAATTCCTGGCGGCGTGGGCTTTGTGAAGCGAGGTAAAGGAGCGGGAAAAGGGCGGAGGACGTGCTGGACGGCATGGTGTCGTTATCTCGGTGAGCGCGCGCGGCGCGCGTCCGAGGACGGCACGTCATGCGCGATGATAGGGATGATTCTGCGTGATGCTCCACGCCCGGTAAAGCTGTTCGGCAAGCAGCACGCGTACCATCCCGTGCGGCAGCGTCATGCTGGAGATGCGCAGCAGCACGTCGGCGCGCGCTTTCAGTTCCGGATCGAGCCCGTCGGCGCCGCCGATCACGAACGCGACGTCACGGCCGTCTTGCTGCCAGCCGGGCAGCGCCTGCGCGAGCTGCATGGTGGTCCAGTCGCGGCCGCGCTCGTCGAGCGCGACGATGCGCGCACCCTTCGGCAGCGCGGCCTCGATCTTCTGCCGCTCGGCCGCCATCACGCTGTCCGCGCTGCGGCCGCCCGAACGCAGTTCGGGCTTGATCTCGCGCAGCTCGATGCGCAGCTCGGGCGGCATCCGCTTCGTGTATTCGTCGAAGCCGGACGCGATCCAGCCGGGCATCTTGTGGCCGACCGCGAGGATGAAAAGCTTCATCGGGACGACTCGCTGCGACTCAGCGGCGGCGGGCCGCCGTCTTGCGCGCCGGGCGTGCGGGCGCTTCTTCCTCGTCGTCCTCGCCTTCGCTGGCCGTCGCGAAACCGTCCTTGCCGCCGCCGAGCTTCATCCGCACGGGCTTGTCGCCCCAGATTTCCTCGAGGTTGTAATACTGGCGCAGCGCCGGTTGCAGGATGTGCACGACGGCGTCGCCGCAGTCGACCAGCACCCATTCGCCGGTGTCTTCGCCCTCGGAGCTGACGATGTCGCCGCCGGCTTCCTTGACCTTGTCGCGCACGCTCGACGCGAGTGCCTTGGTCTGGCGGTTCGACGTGCCCGACGCGACGATCACGCGGTCGAACAGTTCGGTCAGATGGCTGGTGTTGAACACCTTGATGTCTTGCGCCTTGATGTCTTCGAGTGCGTCGACGATCACGCGCTGCAGTTTGCGGATATCCATGGAATCAGGAATGGTAGAGACGATGTTGAAGAATATAGGCCCAGACGGCGGCCGGCACATGCTCGGCCGACGCATCGGGCATTTGCGCGTGACGCGCGATGCATTCGCGCAGATGCGCGCGGATGTCGGTTGCGGCGATATCGAACGCCAGCGTCGTATCGATCAGCAGGTGGCCGGCCGGCGTGGTTTTCAGCACGTCGGCGCCGGCCTGCCGCCGCGCGATTTCCTGCGTGACGGCAGGTGACGCCGCGCCAAGGTCGAAACCCGGGCGCGTCGACGCGCACACGTGCGCGTAGTCGAACAGCTTGCGCCAGTCGCGCCAGGTGTCGAGCCGAACCAGCTGGTCGGCGCCGATCAGCAGCGACAGCGATGCGTCGGGGCCGATCCGCTCGCGCCAGCGCGCGAGCGTCTCGACCGTATAGGTCGGGCCGGCGTGCTCGATCTCGTCGGTCGCGACGGTGACGGTCACGCCGGGCAGATGCAGCGAGCCGGCGGCGGCGCGCGTCATCGCGAGCCGATGCTCGGCGGCCGACACGTCGCGCTTCTGGTACGGCTGCCCGGCCGGCAGCAGCGCGAGCTCGGTCAGGCCGAGCACGTCGGCGAACCGGCGCGCGAGCGCGAGGTGACCGTCGTGGATCGGGTCGAACGTGCCGCCCAGCAGGCCGATGCGACGTAACGGCGGGTGCGGCTGCGGGGTGGGGCGGGCGGTGGTGTCCAGAAAAACGTGTCCTGTTCTTGGGGCGGCGGGGCGCGGCGGGCTCAGACCCAGTCGCGCGGCACGAGAAACTCGCTCAGGCGCGCTTCCGGCGAACCCGGCTCGGGTTGCCAGTTGTAGCGCCAGTTCGCGACCGGCGGCATCGACATCAGGATCGATTCGGTCCGGCCGCCGCTTTGCAGGCCGAACAGCGTGCCGCGGTCGAACACGAGGTTGAATTCGACGTAGCGGCCGCGCCGGTAAGCCTGGAAGTCGCGCTCGCGCTCGCCATACGGCAGCGCGGCACGGCGCTCGACGATCGGCAGGTACGCGTTCAGGAACGCGTCGCCGACGCTTTGCATCATCTCAAACGAGCGTTCGAATCCGGGCTCGGAGAAATCGTCGAAGAAGATCCCGCCGATGCCGCGCGTCTCGTTGCGGTGCTTCAGGAAGAAATACTCGTCGCACCAGGTCTTGAAGCGCGGGTAGAGCTCGGCGCCGAACGGATCGAGCGCGTCCTTGCAGACCTGGTGGAAATGCCGCGCGTCGTCCTCGAACGGATAAACCGGTGTCAGATCCATGCCGCCGCCGAACCAGAAGATCGGCGCCTCGCCCGGCTTCGTCGCGATCAGCATCCGCACGTTCATGTGTACGGTCGGGCAGTACGGGTTGCGCGGGTGCAGCACGAGCGACACACCGAGCGCCTCGAAACCGCGGCCGGCCAGCTGCGGGCGCGCGGCGCTCGCCGACGGCGGCAGCGCGTCGCCCGCCACGTCGGAAAAACCGATCCCCGCGCGCTCGAACACGCGGCCGCCTTCGAGAATCCGCGTACAGCCGCCGCCGCGCAGCCGCTCTTCAGGGCCGCGCTGCCATGCGTCGGTCGCGAGCGGCGTGCCGTCGAGCGCGCCGAGCGCGTCGGCGATGCGAGCTTGCAGGCCCTGGAGGTACGTGCGCACGCGGGGCACGTCGTAGGTGGAATCGGTCATGTCTGGACTGGATGCCCCCGCGCGAAGCGGGGGCCGTAAAAAAGGCCACTGCCGGGCATTCTATCGAACCCCGGCAGAGGGGCCTGCGCGGGCAGGCGGTCAGTGCGTCACGCGCTCTTCCGGTTCAGTGCACGGAAGCCGATGTCGCGCCGGTACTGCATGCCTTCGAAATTGATCTGGTTGATCGTGTCGTATGCATGCTGCTGCGCTTCGCGCACCGAATCGGCGAGGCCGACCACGCACAGCACGCGGCCGCCCGAGGTAATGAGCTTGTCGCCTTCGGCGAGCGTCGTGCCTGCATGGAACGTCACGGCCTGGGCCGTCTCGGCCGGGATCCCGTTGATGCGGTCGCCCTTGCGCGGCGCGTCCGGATAGCCGTGCGCGGCCAGCACGACGCCGAGCGCGGTGCGGCGATCCCAGTCGAGCTCGACCGAATCGAGCGTGCCCGCGATCGCCTGTTCGACGACCTTCGAAAAATCGCTCTTCAGGCGCGCCATGATCGGCTGCGTCTCGGGGTCGCCCATCCGGCAGTTGAACTCGAGCGTGCGCGGATTGCCTTCCTTGTCGATCATCAGGCCCGCATACAGGAAGCCCGTGAAGCGGATGCCGTCCTTTTCCATCCCGCGGACCGTCGGCATGATGATTTCGCGCATCACGCGTGCGTGCATCTGCGGCGTGACGATCGGCGCGGGCGAATAGGCGCCCATGCCGCCCGTGTTCGGGCCGCGGTCCTCGTCGAGCAGGCGCTTGTGGTCCTGGCTCGATGCCAGTGCCAGCGCGTGCTTGCCGTCGACCATCACGATGAAGCTCGCTTCCTCGCCGTCGAGGAATTCCTCGATCACGACGCGCGCGCCGGCGTCGCCCAGCTTGTTGCCCGACAGCATCATGTCGACCGCGGCGTGCGCTTCTTCCAGCGTCATCGCGACGACGACACCCTTGCCGGCCGCGAGGCCGTCTGCCTTCACGACGATCGGCGCACCCTTCGCGTCGATGTACGCGTGCGCGGCGGCGGCGTCGGAGAAGGTTTCGTAGTCGGCGGTCGGAATGCCGTGACGCTTCATGAACGCCTTCGCGAAATCCTTCGAGCTTTCGAGCTGCGCGGCTTCGCGGGTCGGGCCGAACACCTTCAGGCCGCGGGCGCGGAACAGGTTGACGATGCCGGCCGCGAGCGGCGCTTCCGGCCCGACGAGCGTGAACGCGACGCCTTCGCTTTCCGCGAAATCGGCCAGCGCGTCGAGCGACGTGATGTCGACGTTTTTCAGACGCGCGTCTTGCGCCGTGCCGCCATTGCCCGGCGCGACGTAGACCATCTGGACGCGCGGCGATTGCGCGAGCTTCCACGCGAGCGCATGTTCGCGGCCGCCTGAACCGACGACGAGTAGTTTCATGGGATTCCCCGCAGACTAGAAAACAGGGCGGCCGGCACGCTCAGGCGCGCCGGCCGCGAAATCGGTCGAGCCGCCGCCGTGATCGTGTGCACGGCGGCCGGCATCTCATTCCTCGACGATGACGGCGTTCGTATACACCTCCTGCACGTCGTCGAGGTTCTCGAGCGCGTCCAGGAGCTTCTGCATCTTTGCCGCATCGTCGCCGGTGAATTCGACTTCGTTCTGCGGCTTCATCGTCACTTCGGCGAGTTCGGCCTTGAAGCCCGCGGCTTCGAGCGCGTCCTTCACCGCCGAGAACGCCTGCCAGTCGCACAGCACCTCGATCGAGCCGTCGTCGTTCGTGCTGACGTCGTCCGCGCCGGCTTCGAGCGCCGCTTCCATCAGCGCGTCTTCCGACGTGCCGGGCGCGAACAGGAACTGGCCGACGTGATCGAACATGAACGCGACCGAACCGTCGGTGCCCATGTTGCCGCCGAACTTCGAGAACGCGTGGCGGACTTCCGCGACCGTGCGGATGCGGTTGTCGGTCAGCGTGTCGACGATGATGGCCGCGCCGCTGATGCCGTAGCCTTCGTAACGGATTTCTTCGTAGTTCGCGCCGTCCGCGCCGCCGACGCCGCGGTCGATCGCGCGCTTGACGTTGTCCTTCGGCATGTTCGCGTCGGCCGCCTTGTCGACCGCGAGACGCAGACGCGGGTTCGAGTTCGCGTCACCGCCGCCGAGGCGCGCCGCGACCTGGATTTCCTTGATCAGGCGAGTCCAGATCTTGCCGCGCTTCGCGTCGGCCGCTGCCTTCTTATGCTTGATGTTGGCCCATTTCGAATGACCAGCCATACCTTTCTCCGTGCCCGGGCGCGCTGCGCGGGCGATTGTGCCAATGTGTCGTTGAATCGGCGGCCGTGTCGGCGGGCGTGATGCCGCGGGGCCGCGCGTGTCGAGTAGAACGTGATTTTATCACGCGGCGACCGTCGCTTCGGGGCCGCCGCGCATGGCCGAACGGCCGGTGCGGGCCGTCGCCGCGCACCGGCCGGTCGGTCCGGCCGCGGCGCGTCAGTTCTTGGTGCCGAACAGGCGGTCGCCCGCGTCGCCCAGGCCCGGCACGATGTACGCGTGCTCGTTCAGGTGCGAGTCGAGCGACGCGACGAACAGCTTCACGTCCGGGTGGGCGTCCTGGAACACCTGCACGCCTTCGGGCGCGGCGACCAGCGCGACGAACGTGATGTTCGCGGCCGGCACGTTGCGGCGCTTGAGCACGTCGACCGCGTGCACGGCCGAGTAGCCGGTCGCGACCATCGGGTCGCACAGGATGAAGATGCGGTCTTCGAGGTCCGGCAGGCGCACCAGGTATTCGACCGGGCGGTGATCTTCCGCGCGGTACACGCCGATGTGGCCGACCCGCGCGGACGGGACCAGGTCGAGCAGGCCGTCCGACATCCCGATGCCCGCGCGCAGCACGGGCACGATCGCCAGCTTCTTGCCCGCGATCACCGGTGCGTCGACCGCGACGAGCGGGGTTTCGACCCGCTTGGTCGTGATCGGCAGGTTGCGGGTGATCTCATAGCCCATCAGCAGCGTGATTTCGCGCAGCAGCTCGCGGAACGTGCGCGTCGACGTGTCCTTGTCGCGCATGTGCGTGAGCTTGTGCTGGATCAGCGGGTGATCGGTGATGAAGAGATTCGGGAAACGGCTGTCCTGTTTCATGACGGGGGCGCCTTGAACGGCAAAAGGGGATCGGGGGCGGCGGCGGGCGCAAGCCGGCTGCCGCTTATGGCCGCAATTTTACCAAGGCGCGCCGCGCGATCCGGATATTATCGACGTCTCACGACAATCCGCGCGTCGTGCCAGCCCGTTCGCGACCGTTCGCCCGTCCGGCGATGCGGCCGGGGCCGGGCCGCGCCGGCGCGCGTCGCCATAAAGGAATCGACGATGGATCTCGGCATCGCAGGAAAGACCGCCCTCGTGTGCGCGGCGAGCAAGGGCCTCGGGCGCGGCTGCGCGGAAGCGCTGGCCGCCGAGGGCGTGAATCTCGTGATCGTCGCGCGCACGCGCGACACGCTGGAGGAAACAGCCGAGGAGATCCGCGCCGCGTCGAATGTGTCGGTCACTGCCGTCGCATGCGACATCACGACGCCCGACGGGCGCGCGGCCGCGCTCGCCGCCTGCCCGCAGCCGGATATTCTCGTGAACAATGCGGGCGGCCCGCCGCCCGGCGACTTCCGCGATTTCTCGCATGACGACTGGATCCGCGCGCTCGAGGCGAACATGCTGACGCCGATCGAGCTGATCCGCGCGACCGTCGACGGGATGATCGGGCGCGGCTTCGGCCGGATCGTCAATATCACGAGTTCGGCCGTGAAGGCGCCGATCGACGTGCTTGCGCTGTCGAACGGCGCGCGCTCGGGGCTGACCGGCTTCGTCGCGGGGCTGTCGCGCAAGGTCGCCGGCCAGGGCGTGACGATCAACAACCTGCTGCCGGGGCTGTTCGACACCGACCGGATCGCGACGACGCTTGCCGCGTCGGCGAAGGCGCAGGGCGTGACGGTCGACGAGCTGCGCGCGCGGCGCGCGAAGGAGATCCCGGCCGGGCGCCTCGGCACGCGTGCCGAATTCGGCGCCGCGTGCGCGTTTCTCTGCAGCGTGCATGCCGGCTATATCACCGGGCAGAACTGGCTGCTCGACGGCGGCGCGTATCCGGGCACGTTCTGACGCGCGCACCGCCATTCACGAAGACGACAACCATCGAACCACGAAGGAACCGGAGATGAGCAAACCCCGCATCGCACTGATTGCGCACGACGCGAAGAAGGACGACATCGTCGCGCTCACGGGCCAGTTCCGCGAGACGCTCGCGCAATGCCGGCTGGTCGCGACGGGCACGACGGGCGGCCGCATCGCCGCCGCGCACGGGCTCGAGGTCGAGCGCAAGCTGTCGGGGCCGCTCGGCGGCGACCTGCAGATCGGTGCGGAGCTGGCCGACGGCCGCGTCGACATCGTCGTGTTCCTGCGCGACCCGATGACCGCGCAGCCGCACGATCCGGACATCACCGCGCTGGTGCGCGCGTGCGACGTGCACGACGTGCCGGTCGCGACCAACGTCGCGACCGCGCGGATGCTGCTCGACGATCTGGCGCGGAACATGCAGGACGTCTGCTAGCGCGCGTGCCGGCCCGATTGCCCCTGCTTGCGTCAGGGCCATGCCCACGCCCGACGGTTGCGCGCGAGAATCGGGCGTCGCGACGCGCAACTGCCGCCGGCGCCCGTCTGCACGGTGGGCGACGGCCCGCGCGTCGGCGACCCGAATATCCCCTGACCGATTCAGAAACGAGGAGCGAAACGATGCCGAAAGCAATCCGATACGACCAGCCGGGCGGCCCGGACGTGATGAAGTGGGTCGATGTCGAGGTCGGCGCGCCGAAGGCCGGCGAAGTCCGCATCCGGCAGCAGGCGGTCGGGCTCAATTACATCGACGTGTATTTCCGTACGGGCCTCTATCCGCAGCCGCTGCCCGGCGGGCTCGGGATGGAGGCGGCGGGCGAGGTGACGGCCGTCGGCGACGGCGTGACCGCCTTCAAGGCGGGCGATCGCGTCGCGTACGTCGGGCAGCCGCCGGGCGCGTATGCGCAGGAGCGCGTGATGCCGGCCGAGCGGCTCGTGAAGCTGCCCGACGGGATCAGCGATGACGACGCGGCCTCGGTGATGCTGCAAGGGCTGACCGCGCACTACCTGCTGCGCCGCACGTACCCGGTGAAGGCCGGCGACACGATCCTGATCCATGCGGCGGCCGGCGGCGTCGGCCTGCTCGTGTGCCAGTGGGCGAAGGCGCTTGGCGCGACCGTGATCGGGACGGTGGGCTCCGACGAGAAGGCCGCGCTCGCGAAGGCGCACGGCTGCGATCATCCGATCGTCTATACGCGCGAGAACTTCACGCAGCGCGTGAAGGAGATCACGAACGGCGCGGGCGTGCCGGTGGTCTACGATTCGATCGGCAAGGACACCTACATCGGTTCGCTCGACTGCCTCGCGCCGCTCGGCTACTTCGTCAGCTTCGGCAATGCATCGGGCCCGCTGCCGGCGATCGACTCGAAGGAGTTCTCGTCGCGCGGCTCGCTGTTCTTCACGCGGCCGACGCTGTTCTCGTACATCGCGAAGCGCGCCGATCTCGAAGCCGCGGCCGCCGAGCTGTTCGACGTGATCCTGACGGGCAAGGTGAAGACGAGCATCAACCAGCGCTATCCGCTCGCGGAAGTCGGCCGCGCGCATGCCGACCTCGAGTCGCGCAAGACGACCGGCTCGACGATCCTCATTCCCTGACCCTTCCGTCGTGCCGGCACCCCGCCGGCACGCGCCCTTGCGGGCGGCGCCGGCCGCCGCCCGTCCTGTCTGCTCTCCCGCACGCCGCAACCGCCCGCCGTCCTCCGCCGCACGCGTTTACGCGTTTTTTACACCCGCCCGATCACCTTTGACCCGTCCTTTACGCGCGTTCCCATAAGGTTCGAGTCGTCAGATTTCGACGACGGAGAACACAAAAATGGATGGGGTTTTCATCGGTGCACTGGTGCTGTTCACCGCGCTGATCCTCGGTTTGCTTGCCGGTTGCGAGAAGCTCGTGCAATACGGTCGCGGGGGGCGGGCATGACGTGGATGCTTTGGCTGGCGGGCGCGTCGACGGCCCTGCTGTTCGCGTATCTCGTCTTTGCGCTGCTGCGCGCGGAGGACATCGAATGAACGCGAACAACCTGTTGCAGATACTGCTGTTCATCGTCGTGCTGCTCGCGGCGGCCGTACCCGTCGCGCGCTACCTGAGCGGCGTGATGGACGGCAGCTCGCGCGTCGTGCGCGTGTTCGGGCCGCTCGAGCGAGTGCTGTACCGCATTGCCGGCGTCGACGCCGGCACCGAAATGAACTGGAAGCAATACGCGATCGCGACGATCGCGTTCAACGCGCTCGGCGTGCTGTTCCTTTACGGGCTGCTGCGCCTGCAGGGCTTGCTGCCCGGCAACCCGCAGCAGTTCGGCGCGATGACGCCCGACGGTGCGTTCAACACGGCCGTCAGCTTCGTCACCAACACGAACTGGCAGGACTACACGCCCGAGCAGACGGTCGGCTACCTGACGCAGATGCTTGGCCTGACCGTGCAGAACTTCCTGTCCGCGGCGACCGGCATCGTCGTCGTGATCGCGCTGATCCGCGGCTTCGCGCGCCACACCGCGCAGACGATCGGCAACTTCTGGGTCGACCTCACGCGCGTGACGCTGTACGTGCTCGTGCCGATGGCCGCGCTCGTCGCCGCGCTGCTGATGAGCCAGGGCGTGATCCAGAACATGAAGGCGTATCAGGACGTGCCGGTGCTGCAGGCGAGCACCTACGCGGCGCCGAAGCTCGACGCGCAGGGCAGCCCGGTGAAGGACGACAAGGGCAACCCGGTGACGGTGCCGACGCCGCTCGTCAAGCAGACGCTCGCGATGGGCCCGGTCGCGTCGCAGGAAGCGATCAAGATGCTCGGCACCAATGGCGGCGGCTTCTTCAATGCGAACTCCGCCCATCCGTACGAGAACCCGACGCCGTTCGCGAACTTCCTGCAGATCTTCTCGATCCTGATCATCCCGGCCGCGCTGTGCCTGGTGTTCGGCCGCATGATCGGCGACCGCCGGCAGGGCATCGCGGTGCTCGCGGCGATGACGGTCGCGTTCGCGGTCGCGGTCGGCGTCGAGGTGAGCGCCGAGCAGGGCGGCAACCCGACGTTCGCCGCGCTTCACGTCGACCAGGCGGCCGGCGCGCTGCAGTCGGGCGGCAACATGGAAGGCAAGGAAACGCGCTTCGGGATCGCGCAGACCGGCATCTTCACGGTCGCGACGACGGCCGCGTCGTGCGGCGCGGTCGACACGATGCACGATTCGCTGACGCCGCTCGGCGGCCTCGTGCCGATGCTGCTGATGCAGCTCGGCGAGGTGGTCTTCGGCGGTGTCGGTTCGGGCCTCTACGGGATGCTCGTGTTCGCGCTGCTCGCGGTGTTCGTCGCCGGCCTGATGATCGGCCGCACGCCCGAATACGTCGGCAAGAAGATCGAGTCGTACGAGATGAAGATGGTGTCGATCGTCGTGCTGCTCACGCCGCTGCTCGTGCTGGTCGGCACGTCGATCGCCGTGCTGGCCGACGCAGGCAAGGCCGGCATCGCGAATCCGGGCCCGCACGGCTTCTCGGAAATCCTGTACGCGTTCAGCTCGGCCGCGAACAACAACGGCAGCGCGTTCGCGGGCCTGACGGTCGGCACGCCGTTCTACAACTGGATGACCGCGATCGCGATGTGGTTCGGCCGTTTCGGCACGATCGTGCCGGTGCTGGCGATCGCCGGCTCGCTCGCCGCGAAGAAGCGCATCGCGGTGACGAGCGGCACGCTGCCGACGCACGGCCCGCTGTTCGTCGTGCTGCTGCTCGGCACCGTGCTGCTGGTGGGCGCGCTGACCTACGTGCCGGCGCTCGCGCTCGGCCCGGGCGTCGAGCATCTGATGATGTGGCTGGGCGCGTAACGCGCGAGCGCATCGCGACACGTTGAAACGACTGAAGAGATTGAAGAGATCGCAATGACTCAACATTCCGCAACACGGTCCATGTTCGATCCGGCGCTGCTGCGTCCGGCGATCGTGGACTCGTTCAAGAAACTCACGCCGCGCACGCAGTTCCGCAATCCGGTGATGTTCTGCGTGTACGTCGGCAGCATCCTGACCACGATCCTGTGGATCGCGGCGCTCGCCGGCCAGGCCGAGGCGCCGGCCGGCTTCATCCTCGCGATCGCGCTGTGGCTGTGGTTCACCGTGCTGTTCGCGAACTTCGCCGAAGCGCTCGCCGAAGGGCGGTCGAAGGCGCAGGCCGCATCGCTGCGCAGCGCGAAGAAGGATGTGCTGGCGAAGAAGCTGAACGAGCCGCATCCGAAGTCGCCGATCCGCATCACGACCGCGTCCGACCTGCGCCGCGGCGACGTCGTGCTGGTCGAGGCCGGCGACGTGATCCCGGCCGACGGCGAGGTGATCGACGGCGTCGCCTCCGTCGACGAATCGGCGATCACCGGCGAATCCGCACCGGTGATCCGCGAGTCGGGCGGCGACTTCTCGTCGGTGACGGGCGGCACGCGCGTGCTGTCCGACTGGATCGTCGTGACGGTCACCGCGAACCCCGGCGAGGCGTTCCTCGACCGGATGATCGCGATGGTCGAAGGCGCGAAGCGCAAGAAGACGCCGAACGAGGTCGCGCTGACGATCCTGCTCGTCGCGCTGACGATCGTGATGCTGCTCGCGACCGCGACGCTGCTGCCGTTCTCGATGTTCTCGGTCGAAGCGATGAAGGCCGGTCACGTGGTGACGATCACCGCGCTCGTCGCGCTGCTGGTGTGCCTGATCCCGACGACGATCGGCGGCCTGCTGTCCGCGATCGGCGTGGCGGGGATGAGCCGGATGATGCAGGCGAACGTGATCGCGACGTCGGGCCGCGCGGTGGAAGCGGCCGGCGACGTCGACGTGCTGCTGCTCGACAAGACCGGCACGATCACGCTGGGCAATCGCCAGGCGTCGATGTTCGTGCCCGCGCCGGGCGTCACCGAGGAAGCGCTGGCCGACGCCGCGCAGCTGTCGTCGCTCGCCGACGAAACGCCGGAAGGGCGCAGCATCGTCGTGCTGGCCAAGGAGCGCTTCAACATCCGCCAGCGCGACATGGCGCAACTGCACGCGACGTTCCTCGGCTTTTCCGCGCAGACGCGCATGAGCGGCGTCGATCTGTTCCCCGAGGGGACGCCCGCCGGCACGCCCGGCCGCGAGATCCGCAAGGGCGCGGCCGACGCGATTCGCCGCTACGTCGAGACGCACGGCGGCCGCTTCCCGGAAGAAGTGCGCCGCGCGGTCGACGACGTCGCGCGCCGCGGCAGCACGCCGCTCGTCGTGGCCGACCTGCATGACGGCGTGGCGCGCGTGCTCGGCGTGATCGAGCTGAAGGACATCGTGAAGGGCGGCATCAAGGAGCGCTTCGCGGAACTGCGCAAGATGGGCATCAAGACCGTGATGGTGACGGGCGACAACCGGTTGACGGCCGCGGCGATCGCGGCGGAGGCGGGCGTCGACGATTTCCTCGCGGAAGCGACGCCGGAAACCAAGCTCGCGACGATCCGCGAGCACCAGACGGCCGGCCGGCTCGTCGCGATGACGGGCGACGGCACCAACGACGCGCCGGCGCTCGCGCAGGCCGACGTGGCCGTGGCGATGAACACCGGCACGCAGGCGGCGAAGGAAGCCGGCAACATGGTCGACCTCGATTCGAACCCGACGAAGTTGATCGAGATCGTCGAGATCGGCAAGCAGATGCTGATGACGCGCGGCTCGCTGACCACGTTCTCGATCGCGAACGACATCGCGAAGTACTTCGCGATCATCCCGGCCGCGTTCGTGACGACGTACCCGCAGCTGCGCGTGCTCGACATCATGCACCTGAGCTCGCCGGCATCCGCGATCCTGTCGGCGGTGATCTTCAACGCGCTGATCATCGTCGCGCTGATCCCGCTCGCGCTGAAGGGCGTCCCTTACCGGCCGCTCGGCGCCGCGTCGCTGCTGCGCCGCAACCTGCTGGTGTACGGCCTCGGCGGCCTGCTGCTGCCGTTCCCGTTCATCAAGCTGATCGACATGACGCTCGCCGCGCTCGGCTGGGCCTGATGCGCCGTACCTGAAGGAACCATCATGAAAACGTTGATTCGCCCGCTCGTCGTGATCTTTGTCGTACTGACCGCCGTGACGGGGCTCGCTTACCCGGCCGTGATGACCGTGTTCGGCCAGGCCGTGTTCCCGTCGCAGGCGAACGGCAGCCTGATCGAGAAGGACGGCCGTGCGGTCGGCTCCGCGCTGATCGGCCAGCCGTTCGATGCGCCGAAATACTTCTGGGGCCGGCTGTCGGCCACGTCGCCGATGCCGTACAACGCGAGCGGCTCCGGCGGCTCGAACCTCGGCCCGCTGAATCCGTCGCTCGCCGAGCAGGTGAAGGCGCGCATCGCCGCGCTGCGCGACGCGGGGACCGATATGTCGACGCCCGTGCCGGTCGACCTCGTGACGGCGTCGGCGAGCGGCCTCGATCCGGAGATCACGCCGGCCGCCGCCGCGTACCAGGTCGAGCGCGTCGCGAAGGCGCGCAACCTGAGCGCCGACGCGGTCGCGCAGCTCGTCGCCGCGAACACGGCGGGCCGCCAGTTCGGCGTGCTCGGCGAGCCGCGCGTGAACGTGCTGAAGCTGAACCTCGCGCTCGACGCAGCGCAGGCCGCGCACTGAAAGTGGACGCGGGCTTCCCGGCGCGGCTTGCGGCGCGCCGGGTCCGATTTTTCCGACGGCGCTTGCGCCGTCTTTGCCTTTTGCGGCGATTTGGAACAACAATGCCGATACTCGCGCGCCATCCGGCGCTTCGCCTTCGTCACGCATGAACCGCCCCGATCCCGACCAACTCCTCGACAAGCTGCAGCGCGACGAAGAAAAGCAGCGGCGCGGCCAGCTGAAGATCTTCTTCGGCGCGTCCGCGGGCGTCGGCAAGACCTACGCGATGCTGCAGGCCGCGCGCCAGCGGCTGCAGGACGGCGTCGACGTCGTGGTCGGCATCGTCGAGACCCACGGCCGCGGCGAAACCGCCGCGCTGCTCGACGGCCTCGACGTGCTGCCGCTCGCGCGCATCGAGTATCGCGGCCGCACGCTCGCCGAATTCGATCTCGACGGCGCGCTCGCGCGCGCCCCGCAACTGATCCTCGTCGACGAGCTCGCGCATTCGAACGTGCAGGGCGCGCGTCACCTGAAGCGCTGGCAGGACGTCTACGAACTGCTCGATGCGGGCATCGACGTGTACACCACCGTCAACGTCCAGCACCTCGAAAGCCTGAACGACGTGGTCGGCGCGATCACCGGCATTCGCGTGTGGGAGACCGTGCCCGACCGCGTGTTCGACGCGGCCGACGAGGTCACGCTGGTCGACCTGCCGGCCGAGGAGCTGCTCGAGCGGATGCGCGACGGCAAGGTGTATCTCGCGCAGCAGGCCGAGCGCGCGGTGCGCAACTTCTTCCGCAAAGGCAACCTGATCGCGCTGCGCGAACTGGCACTGCGGCGCACGGCCGACCGCGTCGACGCGCAGATGCGCGAGTACCGCGCCGACCGTTCGATCCAGCGCATCTGGCAGGCGCGCGAGCGGTTGCTCGTGTGCGTCGGGCCCGGCCCCGAGGCGCCCACGCTGGTGCGCGCGGCCGCGCGGCTCGCGGCGAGCGTGAGGGCCGACTGGATCGCCGTGTACGTCGAGACGCCGCGGCTGCAGCGGCTGCCGGACGCGCGGCGGCAGCGCACGCTCGATGCGCTGAAGCTCGCGGCCGAGCTCGGCGCGGAGACGGCCACGCTCGCCGGCGACGACGCGGTTGCCGCGCTGATCGGCTATGCGAAGGTGCGCAACGTGTCGAAGATCGTCGCGGGCGGCTCGTCGAAGGTCGGGCTCGCGCGCCGCTTCGCGCGGCCGTTCGGCGAAAAGCTCGCCGAACGCGCGGGCGACGTCGACCTGATGCTGATCCGTGCGTCGGCGAGCGACGAAGTGCGCGCGGTGCCGCTCGACGCGGGCGCACGCGACTGGCGCGATGCGTTTGCGCACCTCGGCACGCGGCGTTCGCCGCTGCAACACTATCTGTACGCCGCCGCGATCTGCGCGGCGATCACCGGTGTCGCGAGCGTCGTGTCCGCGCGGCTCGACCTGACGAACCTCGTGATGCTGTACCTGCTCGGCGTCGTGTTCTCGGCCGTGCGGCTCGGGCGCGGCCCGGGCGTGCTGCAGTCGTTCCTGTCGGTCGCGGCGTTCGACTTCTTCTTCGTGCCGCCGCGCATGTCGTTCTCGGTCAGCGACACGCAATACCTGCTGACCTTCTTCGGGATGCTGCTCACGTCGCTCGTGATCAGCCACCTGACGTCGACGCTGACGCGGCAGGCGAGCATCGCGCAGCGCCGCGAGCGCCGGACCGGCGCGATCTACGCGATGGCGCGCGAACTCGGCGCGGCGCTGACGACCGAGCAGATCGTCGAGATCGGCAGCCGCCACGTGGGCGAGGTGTTCCGCGCGCGTGTCGCGTTCCTGCTGCCCGACAGCGCGGACCAGGTGCGGCAGAAGATCGAGGAACCCGACGCGGTCGTCACGCTGACGGGCGCGGATCTCGACTGCGACGTCGGCCAGTGGGTGTACGACCAGCAGAAGCCGGCCGGGCGCGGCACCGACACGCTGCCCGCGACCACCGCGCTGTATCTGCCGCTGAAGGCGCCGATGCGCACGCGCGGCGTGCTCGCGGTGGCGTCGCGCGATCCGCGCGAGCTCGAGGTGCCCGAGCAGCTGCGCATGCTCGATGCGTTCGCCGCGCAGATCGCGCTTGCGCTCGAACGCGTGCACTACGTCGAGATCGCGCGCGATGCGCTCGTCAACATGGAGTCCGAGCGGCTGCGCAACTCGCTGCTGTCGGCGATCTCGCACGACCTGCGCACGCCGCTCACGACGATCGTCGGCTTTTCGTCGATGCTCGCGAACGCGCGCGCGGCCGCGCCGCACACGCCGGCGGCCGAACGCTCCGCGCAGCGCGAAGGCGAACTCGTCGACGCGATCCACGACGAGGCGCTGCGGATGATGGGCATCGTCACGAACCTGCTCGACATGGCGCGGCTGCAGGCCGGCAGCGTGCAGCTCAAGCGCGAGTGGTCGCTGCTCGAGGAAACCGTCGGCGCCGCGCTCGCCGCGTGCAAGCGCGTGCTCGCGCAGCATCCCGCGCGCGTGTCGCTGCCGGCCGACCTGCCGCTGCTGCAGATGGACGCCGTGCTGATGGAGCGGCTGTTCACCAACCTGTTCGAGAACGCGGCGAAGTACACGCCGGCCGACACGCCGATCGACATCGGCGCGGAGCGCGTGACCGACGACGGCCACCCGTTCGTGCGCGTGCACGTCGACGATCACGGCCCGGGCTTGCCGAGCGGGATGGAAACGCGCATCTTCGACAAGTTCACGCGCGGCGAGAAGGAATCGGCGACGCCGGGCATCGGGCTCGGCCTCGCGATCTGCCGCGCGATCGTCGAGGCGCACGGCGGTAGAATCGGCGCGCTCAACCGGACCGGGCCGGACGGCCGCGTGACGGGCGCGCGCTTCTGGTTCACGCTGCCGGTCGACACGCCGCCGGCCGTGCCTGCCGTACCCGACGACGACCTCGACGTGCCCGGCGCATCGTCACCCTCCGAGCCCTTGCCAGACCATGAGTGAACCGAGCCTGACCGTCGTCCTGATCGAGGACGAAAAACAGATCCGCCGTTTCGTGCGCGCCGCGCTCGAAGAGGAGGACATCGCCGTGTTCGAGGCGGAGACGGGCAAGCAGGGGCTGATCGACGCGGCGACCCGCAAGCCCGATCTCGTGATCGTCGACCTCGGCCTGCCCGATACCGACGGCCTCGACGTGATCCGCGAGCTGCGCGGCTGGTCGGAAGTGCCGGTGATCGTGCTGTCCGCGCGCACGCAGGAAGACGAGAAGGTCGCCGCGCTCGACGCGGGCGCCGACGACTACCTGACCAAGCCGTTCGGCGTGTCCGAACTGCGCGCGCGGATCCGCGCGCAACTGCGCCGGCGCAACCAGGGCGGCGCGAACGAATCGCCGAAGGTCAGCTTCGGCGGCGTGAGCGTCGATCTCGCGATGCGCCAGGTGTGGCGCGACGGCGAGATCGTGCATCTGACGCCGCTCGAGTACCGGCTGCTCGCGACGCTCGTGCGGCACGCGGGACGCGTGCTCACGCATCGCCAGCTGCTGCGCGACGTGTGGGGCCCGTCGCATGTCGAGAGCCACCACTATCTGCGCATCTACATGGCGCATCTGCGCCAGAAACTCGAGCGCGATCCCGCGCAGCCCGAGCACATCGTCACCGAGACGGGTGTCGGCTACCGGCTCGTCGGCGCTACATGATCGCGGCATGACGCCCGCCGCGTGATGCGGCCGGAATGCAAGGCCGCGCGCCGGTGAAGTTGCGTCGGCGCGACATCGTCGCCGCACGCGCAGGCCGCGCCCACCGGCCACGCATTCCCCGCTATGCTGACCGTTACGCGAACGAAACCGAGGAGGGTGCAATGTCCGTCCGTCTGGTCGTCATGTGTACGCTGGCGCTTGCCGCATCCGGCGCGTTCGCACAGCCGCTGCCGCCCGGGCAGCAGCCTTCGGCGCCGCAAGCGGCGCTTGCCAATCCCGCGTCGGTCAACTGCGTGAAGCTCGGCGGCCGCCACATGATCCGCAACCTGCCGAGCGGTCAGGTCGGGATGTGCGTGTTCAAGGATGGCCGCGTGTGCGACGAATGGGCGCTGTACCGCGACGACCGCTGCGTCGGCGGCGGCGCCAAGCGCGCGGCGAACTGAGCGCGGCGCGCCCGCCGCGGCCGGACCCTGCTCCGGCCCGATTCTCAATGTGGGCATCCTGCATACCTGTAAGCCTCTTGTTATACTCGGCGCCGCCCGGGGACGACCCCGGGTCATTCGATTCAACGGGGACGGCCCCATCCGAGACGGAGTAGGTCGAGATGGCGTGGGTATTGTTGTTGATCGCCGGTTTGCTGGAAGTGGCCTGGGCGGCCGGCATGAAATCGTCAGAGGGTTTCACGAAACTCTGGCCGTCGGTGTTTACGATCGTCACGTCGCTCGCCAGCTTCGGGCTGCTCGCGGTCGCGATGCGCCAGCTGCCGCTCGGCACCGCGTATGCGGTGTGGACGGGGATCGGCGCGGTCGGCGCGTTCATATTCGGGATTGTCATGATGGGCGAGGCGCTGACCGTCGCCCGCGTCGCGAGCGCGTCGCTGATCGTGCTCGGGCTGGTCGGCCTCAAACTGTCGTCGTCCGCCTGATACCGGCCTGCCGGGCGCCGGCTGGCGCCCGCGCCCGGCCGTGACGCAGCGCGGAATTGCGTCGGCCCTCCTGACAGCCTGTCTATAATGGAACGCATTCGGGCCTGAATGCCGTTGCGCCGTTCGCGGCAGGCGGGGCCGGTCGCCAAGCGCCGCGCGGCCGGTCATACCGACTCGATCCGATCAATCGGCAAATCGCACGGCACGTGCAAGGAGAGGGCCATGATCGAAGCCATTTCGCTCGGCGCGGGGCTCGCGTGGGCGAGCGGGCTGCGCCTTTACCTGACGGTACTGATCGCCGGCGCGCTCGCGCGGGTCGGCTGGCTTCATCTGCCCGATACGCTCGCGGTCCTCACGTCTCCGTGGGTCATCGGCGCCGCCGCCGTGCTCGCCGTCACCGAATTCCTCGCCGACAAGATCCCCGCGTTCGATTCCCTGTGGGACGCCGTGCACACGTTCATCCGCATTCCGGCCGGCGCGGTGCTGGCCGCCGGTGCGCTCGGCCATGCCGACCCGACCGTGCTCGCGGTCGCCGGCCTGGCCGGCGGTTCGCTCGCCGGCGCCGCGCACGTCGCGAAGGCCGGCACGCGCGCGCTGATCAATCTCTCTCCGGAACCGATCTCCAACTGGGTCGCGTCGTCCACCGAGGACGGGCTCGTGTTCGGCGGCCTCGCGCTCGCGTTCTTCGTTCCCCTCGCGTTCCTCGTGCTGCTCGCCGCGTTCATCGCGGCGTCGGCGTGGGCGCTGCCGCGTCTGTGGCGCGGCGTGTCCGGCGGGTTCCGCGGGATGGCGAACCACATGGTGACGCGGCTCAACTCGATCGGGGGCAAGCGCGATTGAAGGCGCCGTCACCCGCCGAGCGGCAGCACGCTGACCCTTCGCCGGCCGGGCGGCCCGGCCATGCCGGCCGCTTCGGCTGGCACGACCTGATCCATCAGGCCGCGCGGATGACCGCACGCGACTGGCGCGCCGGCGAGCTGACGCTGCTGGTGCTCGCGCTGGTGCTTGCGGTCGCGGCGCTCACGAGCGTCGGGTTTCTCGCCGATCGGCTGCGCCAGGGGCTCGAGCGCGACGCGCGCCAGATGCTCGGCGCCGATTTCGTCGTGCGTGCCGACCATCCGGTCGATCCGTCGTTTGACCGCGAGGCGCGCGCACTCGGGCTGCGCACCGCGACGACCGCCATCTTCCCGAGCATGATCGCGTCGGCCGCCGGCGGTCACGCGAGCGGCGCGGCACCCGCGCGACTCGCGGCCGTGAAGGCCGTGTCGCCCGGCTATCCGCTGCGCGGCGCGGTCGAGATCGTGCCGGCCGGCGCGAGCGCCGCGCACAAGGCGACCGCGATTCCCGCGCCTGGCACCGTGTGGGCCGATCCCGCGCTGCTCGATGCGTTGCATCTGAAGGCGGGCGACACCGTGCGCGTCGGGCTGCGCACGTTCACGGTCGCCGCGTCGATTTCCCGCGAGCTCGATCGCGGTTTCTCGTTCGTCAATTTCTCGCCGCGGCTGATGATGCGCGCGGACGAACTCGCCGCGACCGGGCTCACGGGCTACGGCAGCCGCGTCACGTACCGGCTGCTGATTGCCGGCGACACGCCGGCCGTCGCGCGCTTCGAGGCCTACGCGCACGGGCGCGTCGACGGCGGCAAGCTGCGCGGCGTCGGCCTCGAATCGCTGCAGGAAGGTCAGCCGCAGGTGCGCCAGACGCTCGATCGCGCGCGCCATTTCCTGACGCTCGTCGCGCTGCTGACCGCGCTGCTCGCGGCGGTCGCGATCGCGATGGCCGCGCAGCGCTACATGCGGCGCCATCTGGACGGCTGCGCGACGATGCGTTGCCTCGGCGTGAGCCGCCGCACGCTCGGCGCGCTGTTCGCGCTCGAATTCGCCGGCATCGGCATCGTCGCGGGCATCGCGGGCGCGGTGCTCGGCTACGTCGGCCACTGGGCGCTGCTGGCCGCGCTCGGCGGCCTGATCGAGGTCGCGCTGCCGGCGCCGACCCTCTGGCCCGCGCTCGTCGGGGTGGGCGCCGCGCTCGTGCTGCTGCTCGGTTTCGCGCTGCCGCCGCTCGCGCCGCTCACGCGCGTGCCGCCGGTGCGCGTGCTGCGGCGGGATTGGGGCGACGCGTCGCGTATCGCGTGGGCCGCGTATGCGATCGGCGTCGTGCTGTTCGCAGGGCTGCTGATCGTCGCGGCGGGCAACCTGAAGCTCGGGCTGATCGTCGCGGGCGGGTTCGCCGGCGCGCTGGTCGGTTTCTCGCTGATCGCGCGGCTCGTGCTGTACGCGGCGGCGCGCGCGGTGCGCAATGCGCGCGTGGCTGCGGGCATCGGCTGGCGCTACGCGCTCGCGTCGCTGCACCGGCGCGGCACGGCGAGCGCGCTGCAGATCACCGCGCTCGCGCTCGGCCTGATGTGCCTGCTGCTGATCGCGATCACGCGCAACGACCTCGTCGCCGGCTGGCGGCAGTCGACGCCGCCCGATGCGCCGAACCAGTTCCTGATCGACATCCAGCCCGACCAGCGCGACGACGTCGCGGCGTGGCTCGCCGCGCACGGCGTGCGCGACGCGGTGCCCGCGCCGATGGTGCGCGGCCGGCTCGTCGCGATCAACGGCAAGCCGGTGAACCCGGACGCGTATCCGTCGGACGAAGCGCGCCGGCTCGTCGACCGCGAATTCAACCTGTCGTATACGACCGAGCTCCCGTCCGACAACCGGATCGTCGCGGGCCACTGGTTCGGTCACTCGGCGAGGCCCGAGATCTCGATCGAGGACGGGCTCGCGAAGATCCTGAACGTGAAACCGGGCGACACACTGCGCTTCGACGTGACGGGGCTGACGGTCGATGCGCCGGTCACCAGCGTGCGCAAGCTCGACTGGGGCTCGTTCCGCGTCAACTTCTTCGTGCTGATGCCGCCGCCCGTGCTGAAGGATTTCCCGGCCGTCTATCTGACGAGCTTCCACCTGCCGGCCGAGCAGGCGGCGCTGCTCGATCCGCTGATCGCGCGCTACCCGAACCTCACCGCGATCGACGTCGCGCCGATCCTCGCGCAGCTGCAGCGGATGATGCTGCAGGTGGTCGGCGCGGTGCAGTTCCTGTTCGGGTTCACGCTCGCGGCCGGCGTGCTCGTGCTGTACACGGCGCTCGCCGGCTCGCGCGACGAGCGTGTGCACGAGGCCGCGCTGCTGCGTGCGCTCGGCGCGTCGCGCGCGCAGGTCAACGCGGTGCAGCGCGCGGAATTCATCGTCGTCGGCGCGCTCGCCGGTGCGCTGGCGTCGGCGGGTGCGATCGCGGTCGGCTGGGTGCTCGCCTCGCGCGTGTTCGACTTCCAGCTCGCCGTCGATCCGTGGCTCGTGCCGGCCGGCATCGCGGCCGGCGTCGCGTGCGCCGGTGCGGCCGGCTGGCTGAGCCTGCATAATGTGTTGCGGCGCCCCGCGCTGCAGTCGCTGCGCGACGCCTGAGCGTCGCCGGCGGCCCCGAATATCCCGTTTCCGATTATCCGTAATGACCGATGTGAATGATGATGCGCCGTCGCAGCCGACGGCGTTCGAGCTCGTGGGCGGCGAAGCCCGCGTGCGCGAGATGGTGGACCGTTTCTACGACCTGATGGACCTCGAGCCCGAGTTCGCGGAGATTCGCGCGTTGCATCCGGCGTCGCTCGACGGTTCGCGCGACAAGTTGTTCTGGTTCCTGTGCGGCTGGCTCGGCGGCCCCGACCACTACATCAGCCGGTTCGGCCACCCGCGCTTGCGCGCACGGCACCTGCCGTTCCCGATCGCGTCGGTCGAGCGCGACCAGTGGCTGCGCTGCATGGCGTGGGCGATGGAGGACACCGGCTTGCCCGAGCCGCTGCGCGAGCGGCTCATGCATTCGTTCTACGACACGGCCGACTGGATGCGCAACCGGCCCGGTTGATCGACCGGTACGCCACTGTCCGGACGCCGGACGATCTGCGTCTGGGCGCCGCGCCGGTGCGGCGCGACACTGACCGTTTCCCCGCTCGATACGAGGTTCCCCCGATGACGACCCAGGCCCTGTTTCGCGAGGATGCCTATCTGACGCAATGCGACGCCGTCGTCGCGGCCGTCGGCGATGACGGCATCCGGCTCGATCGCACGGTGTTCTATCCGCTCGGCGGCGGCCAGGCCGGCGACACCGGCATGCTGACGCTGCCCGACGGCGGCACGATCGCGATCGCCGACACGCGCAAGGCGAAGTTCGACGGCGCAACGCCCGACGACGCCGTGCACGTGCCCGCGCCGGGCCAGGAAGCACGTGTCGCGGCGCTCGCGCCCGGCGCGCGCGTGGTCGCGGGCATCGACTGGCAGCGCCGCTACCGGCACATGCGGCTGCATACGGCCGCGCACCTGATGTGCGCGGTGCTGCCGTACCCGGTCGACGGCTGCAGCGTGACGTCCGACTACGTCCGGCTCGATTTCGCGACGTCCGACGCGATCGACCGCGCCGACGTCGAGCGCCGTCTCGCGGAGCTGGTCAGCGGCGCGCATGCGGTCACGACCGAATGGATCACCGACGCGGAGATGACCGAGCGGCCCGAGCTCGTGCGCACGATGAGCGTGAAGCCGCCGATGGGGCTGGGCCGCGTGCGGCTGCTGCGCATCGCCGGCGTCGACCTGCAGCCGTGCGGCGGCACGCACGTGCGCAACACGTCGGAAATCGGCGATCTGCGGGTCGCCAAACTTGAAAAGAAGAGCGCGCGGACACGCCGCGTCGTACTGGAGTTTGCATGACGATCGACAACCTGACCGACACCGCCGCGGCGCTCGATCCGCAAGCGCGCGAGATTCTCGATTTCTGGTTCGGCGAGCCGGGTTCGGCCGAGTTCGGCCACGCGCGCAAGGTGTGGTTCAACGGCGGCGCGGCGTTCGACGACGTGCTGCGCACACGCTACGGCGCGTTGCTCGACGCCGCGTGCGACGGCGCGTGCGATCACTGGGCCGCCACGCCGCTTGGTGCGCTCGCGCTGATCGTGGTCCTCGACCAGTTCTCGCGCAACATTCATCGTGGCACGCCGCGCGCATTCGCCGCCGATTCGAAGGCATTGGCGCTCGCACGGCGCGTCGTCGCGGCCGGGTGGGACGCGCAACTGCCGAGCGGTCATCACCGCGCGTTTGCGTACCTGCCGTTCGAACATGACGAGTCGCATGAGAGCCAGCGCGAGGCCGTGCGGCTGTGCGCGGGCATTCGCGACGAAGCCGGGTGCGAGAGCTATCACGACTTCGCGCTGCGCCATGCGGCGGTGGTCGAGCGCTTCGGGCGGTTCCCGCACCGGAACGCGATTCTCGGTCGCGCGTCGACCGACGAAGAGGCGGCCTTCCTGCGCGAGCCCGGTTCGTCGTTTTGACGTGCGCAGCGGTGGCGCGCGGGGCGTGACGCCGGGCCGGGGATCACTACGACGGCGCCGTTGCGCGGCGCCGCCTTGCATCACGGCGCGTCGTGTGCTTCAGGCGTGCGCACGTAGACGCGCAGCAGTTCCGCGTTGTCGCCCGGGCGCGCGCCGCTCCAGAACAGTTTCCATTCGCTGCCCGGCGCCGGATCGACGGCCCGCACGCCCTGGACGATCATCCACGTGCAGCGCGTCGTCTTCGCGTCGTCGATCGGCGTGTGCTGGATCCCGGAGAAGTAGTACAGCATCGGCGCTTCCGACTCGCCGAGCCCGTGCAGGCTTGCCATGCAGTCGTCGTCGCGCCATTCGAGCGCGAGATGCGCGTCCAGGTCGTCGAATACCGACCGGTAGCTCTTCGCGACGTCGAGCCACGGCAGCAGCAGCGTATACACGAGGCCCCACGCCACCAGCGCGCCCGCGCCCCACGACAGCGCGCCGCGCCACGGGCCGGTCGTGCGCAGCTTCGGCAGCAGCGACAGCCAGCCGACGGTCAGCACCAGCGCGCCGATCACGAACCCGGGCACGATCGGCATCGTCCAGTCGAGCGGCAGCCAGCGGCCGAGCGGGGCGAGGCTCGCCCGCGATGCGCGCGGATCGGCCATCACCGCCCAGATCACCCATGCGAGCGCGACGGCGCTACCGAACAGCAGGCGGCTCAGATAATCCCACGCGAGATGCAGCCCGCGCGGCAGGCGTTCGATCGCCTGCGCGGCGATCAGCGCGAGCGGCGCGAAGAACGGCAGGATGTAGAGCTGACGCGAGGTCGCGGACACTTGCAGCACCGCGAGGCCGATGCCGGCGAACAGCACGGGCAGCGCGACGCGCGGCGCGTGCCAGTCACGCCATGCGCCGCGCGCCAGCGCGACGATCGCGAGCGGTGCGACCGGGAAGCCGACGAGCAGGAACGCACGCAGGATGAAGAACGGCTTGTCGTTTTCCGCGCCGAGCTCCGGCACGGAGAAGCCGAAGAAGCGGCCGACGTTGTTGTCCCAGAACCAGGTCATGAACAGCGTCTCGGAGCGCAGGAACAGCGCGATCGGCCAGATCAGCGCGAACGGTGCGAACACGAGCGCGGCGACCGCGAGCGAGCGCGCGAACGCGCGCGTGCGGCAGGCCGGGTAGAGCACCAGCGCGCCCATGAGCGTGGCGGCGAACACGAGCGGCACGAACAGCCCCTTCGCCATCAGCGCGATGCCGACGCCCGCGCCGAACATCGGCGCGGCCCAGCGGCCCGACGGCTGCATCGGCAGCGCATGCCGCATCTGCTGCGCACGCGCGACGTGCTGCATCACGAGCTCGAGCAGGCCGCAGAAGGCCATCGCGGTGCCGGCGAACAGCGCGACGTCCGTCATCATGTCGTGAACGTGCTTGATGACGACGAGCGTGCCCGCGCTCAGCACGACGGGGCCGATCACGCGCAGGTCGAGCCAGCCGTGGGCGCGGCTGGCACTGCGTGCCGCGCGTGCGATGAAGCCGAACGCAAGCGCGGCGAACAGCGCGCTCGCGAGCCGTGCCGCGTCGTGCAGCGGCATCACGCGCTGCAGCAGCCACGCGAGGCTCGTCGCGACCCACGCGTAGAGCGGCGGCTTTTCCATGAAGGGCAGGCCGGCGTTGGTGGGCACGACGAAGTCGCCCGTCTCGAGCATGTGCTGGATGATGCCGAACGTATAGGTTTCGTCCTGCTTCCACGGATCGTGGCCGAGCACGCCCGGCAGCGTATACGCGCAGACCAGCGCGGCGACCAGCAGCCAGACGCGCCAGCCGAGCCGCAGCACGCGATCGCCGGGGCCCTTCGTCGCGGTGGCGCCTGCCACGGCGGGCGTGCCGGCGGCATTGAGCGTCGCGTTGGGGGCGGGATCGGCGGCTGATCGGGCGTGCGTGGCCGAAGCGGGCACGGAGGACGTGCGTCGCCGGCCGGGTGCTGCGGTTCCGGGCATGGAAAAGATCTCGGTCGGGTCAAGCCGGTCCGGCGACATGGGCCGGAACCAATAAGGGGCGCATCAATGCGAGAAAGACAGCCGGATGACCGACCGTTTTCAGGCTTGGCGCTAGTAGAGCATGGAAGTGTTACGAATGTTTACTGAAATGGTCACGATATTGTGGAGATTTGTGGTGTCGTGACCAGAAGAATGTTCAGTCGGCGCGTCGGGGCGCCTGCGGGGCGATTATCGTCCGCCGCCGATGTCGAGCAGCGCGCCCGTCGTGTATGACGCCGCGTCGCCAAGCAACCAGACGATCGCCTCGGCGATCTCCTGCGCTTCGCCCGCACGGCCGAGCGGAGTCTGCGCGCCGAGGCGCGCGGCGCGCCCCGGCTGGCCGCCGCTGGCATGAATTTCGGTCTCGATCAGGCCCGGGCGCACCGCGTTGACGCGCACGCCGTGCGGGCCGAGCTCCTTCGCCAGGCCGATCGTCAGCGAATCGACCGCGCCTTTCGAGCCCGCGTAGTCGACGTATTCGTTCGGCGAACCGAGCCGGGACGCGATCGACGACACGTTGACGATCGCGCCGCCGCGCCCGCCGCGGTCGGTGGACAGCCGGCGCGCGGCTTCGCGCGCGCATAGATAAGCGCCGAGCACGTTGGTGTCGAACATCCGCCGCAGCCGGTCGGCCGGCATGTCGGCGAGCGGCATCGACGGCGCGACGATCCCCGCATTATTGACGAGCGCGTCGAGGCGGCCGAACGCCGCCGTGACTGCGTCGAACATCGCGACGACGTCCGCCTCGTTCGCGACGTCGCCGGCGACGACGCACGCGCGTGCGCCGGCGTCGCGAACGGCTCGCGCGGTGAGTTCGGCGGCGGCCGCGTCGCGCGCGTAGTTGATGCCGACGTCCCAGCCGCGCTTGGCCGCGAGCACGGCGGTCGCGCGGCCGATGCCGCGGCTCGCGCCGGTGATCAGGACGGCCTTGCGATCGGACAGTGCGGGCATCGCGCGTGGCTCTCCGTAAGCGTTACTTGGCCGCGTCGTCGGACGCCCACTTGTCGCGGACGGGCGGCTGGTAGCGGCGCAGCTGATCGATCAGCGCGACCGGTTCGGCGTCGATGCACAGCGCGTCGAAGTAGGTCGGACGCATGAAGCCTTCGTCGACCGTATGACGCAGCAGCGCGATCAGCGGATCGTAGAACGAATCGATGTTGTACAGCGCGACGGGCTTGCGGTGATAGCCGAGCTGCGCCCACGTATAGACCTCGAACAGTTCCTCGAGCGTGCCGGCGCCGCCGGGCATCGCGACGAACGCGTCGGCGAGGTCGGCCATCATCTTCTTGCGGTGGTGCATGTCGGGCACGACGTGCAGCTCCGACAGCCCGGTATGACCGACTTCCTTGTCGACGAGCAGCTCGGGGATCACGCCGACCGCACGGCCGCCGGCCGCCATCACTTCATCGGCGATCACGCCCATCAGGCCGACCCGGCCGCCGCCGTAGACAAGCGTCAGGTCCGCATCGACGAGCGCGCGGCCGAACGCGCGCGCGGCGTCCGCATAGACGGGCCGCACGCCGGACGACGAGCCGCAGTAAACGCACACTGCCTTCATTGTTTCGTATCCTTCGCGGCGGGTCTGGCGGTGACCGGGCTGCCGGCGGGGCGCGGCGAACCGTCGCGCGGCGGCAGGTAGTCGGTGAACTGGCGCTTGGGCAGCTTGCCGGAGACGAGATCGTCGAACAGCTGGCGCGAACGGCCGCGCAGGTACGGGGCCATCACCGAGATCACGTGCATGCTCACCTGGTGCAGCTCTTCGCGGATCGCGTCCTGATCGTTGTACTTGCGCGGATGCATCACGTATTGATACGACAGCCAGTACGTCGAGATCACGGCCATGTTGGTGGCGATGACTTCGATCTCGGCCGGCGTCGCGACCATTTCGGCGTCCGACACGAGCAGTTCGCACATGTCGTGCGCGAAGCGCACCTTGTGGCTGATGATCTGCTTGAAGTGCGTCTCGAGCGTGCGGTTGCGCGCGAGCAGGTCGTTGAGGTCGCGATACAGGAACCGGTAGGTCCACATGAAGTCGGCCATGTACTGCAGGTACGACCAGGTCTCGTCGATCGTCGGACGGTGATCTTCGGGGAAGCGCAGCCGCCGTTCGATCTGCTGCTCGAACTGCGCGAAGATGCTGTTGATGATGTCGTCCTTGTTGCGGAAATGGTAGTACAGGTTGCCTGGACTGATTTCCATTTCCTCGGCGATCGTCGTGGTCGTGACGTTCGGCTCGCCGATCTCGTTGAAGAGTTTCAACGACAACTCGAGAATCCGTTCGCGGGTGCGGCGGGGAGGTTTCGCTTCCATGTCGTCCGGCCCTGTGTGTGCCGGACTGGCGGGCGCTGCAATCGATGCTGCGAGATTCGTCCGGCGCGGGTTGCTGTTCTAAGTCTAGCGGACGATTATAAACCGCTGTTTCCTGCCAACGGCGCATTTCGTGATCGCCGCGCGTTCCCGCCGCATGGTGCACCGCCGCACGGCGGTGCTGCCGCGGATGCCGCTAGAAGCCGAGCCAGCGCGCGACGACCGGGCCGAGCACGAAGCCCCACGTCGTCACGCACGCGAACAGCGCGACCGTGACCGCCGCGCTGCCCAGGTCCTTCGCGCGCTTCGACAGTTCGTGGCGTTCGAGCGAGATGCGATCGATCGCGGCCTCGACGCTCGAGTTCAGCAGCTCGACGATCAGCACGAGCAGCACCGACGCGATCAGCAGCGCGCGCGACGCGGCCGGGACCGGTGAGAACGCACCGATCGGCAGCATCAGCGCGGCGAGCGTGAGTTCCTGGCGAAATGCGCTCTCCTCGCGGATCGCGACGCGAAACCCGTTCAGCGAATGCTTGAGCGCGTACCACGCGCGCGTGATGCCGCGGTGGCGTTTGTACGGATTCGGCGGCAGCGGCGCCAGACGATCGTCGGGGCCGAGCGGTTCGTGCGTGTGCACGTCCGCATCGGCGTGCGGCTCTTCTTCATCGAACGGATGATGCAGTTGCGCTGTCGCGGCAGCGTCGGGGGTCTTGTCGTTCAGGTCTCGTTTCAAACGGCGGCACCTTCGGCGGGCGAGTACGCGGTCTTTGGCAGCGGCTTCAGATGCGATGCGAACTGCTCGGACGCCGCGCGCCACGAGAAGCGCTCGGCCCACGCGCGGGCAGTGTCGCGTTCGATCTTCAGCGCCTCGAGGCAGGCTTCCTGCAGGTCTTCGTGCATCGCGCCGGCAGCGCCCCCGCCGAGCACGTCGATCGGGCCCGTCACGGGGTAAGCGGCGACCGGCGTGCCGCACGCGAGCGCCTCCAGCAGCACGAGGCCGAACGTGTCGGTGCGACTCGGGAATACGAACACGTCGGCCGCAGCATACACCTTGGCGAGCTCGGCTTGCGACAGTACGCCGAGATAGTTCGCTTCCGGATAGCGCGATTTCAGCTCGGCGAGCGCCGGGCCTTCGCCCGCGACCCACTTCGAGCCGGGCAGGTCGAGACGCAGGAACGCCTCGACATTCTTCTCGATCGCGACGCGGCCCACGTACAGGAAAATCGGCCGCGCGGTGTTGAGCACCTTCGACTCCATCGGCCGGAAGATCTCGAGATCGACGCCGCGCGTCCACAGCACGACGTTCGTGAATCCGAACTTCTCGAGATCCTGCTTCACGACCGGGGTCGGCGCCATCACCGCGAGCGACGGCCCGTGGAACCAGTGCAGGAACTTGTAGGTCGCCGACAGCGGGATGCCGAAGCGCGCCTGCACGTATTCCGGAAAGCGCGTGTGATACGCGGTCGTGTACGGCAGCTTGCGCGAGCGTGCATAGCGTCGCGCGGCGAGGCCGAGCGGGCCTTCGGTCGCGATGTGCAGCGCGTCGGGTGCGAACGCATCGATGCGCGCGCGCAGCTTGCGGTACGGCAGGATCGACAGGCGGATCTCGGGGTAGGTCGGGCAGGGCACCGTGCGGAATTCCAGCGGCGTCAGCATTTCGACCCGGTGGCCGAGCGCGGTGAGTTCGCGGGAGGTGCTCTTGAGCGTGCGCACGACGCCGTTGACCTGCGGTTCCCATGCATCGGTGACGATCATGATCTTCATCGCGGCTGTGTCCTGTAAGTGGAGTTGTGTCAGGCGGTGGCCTTGGCCTTGCGCGACGGGGCTGCGGACGGCGCGGTGCGCATCGCCGTCCAGTAGACGATCTTCAGTTCGCCTTCCATCGTTTCGACGAGGGCGGACAGGCTCTCGACCCAGTCGCCGTCGTTGCAGTACAGCACGCCGTCGATGTCGCGGATCTCGGCCTTGTGGATGTGCCCGCACACGACGCCGTCGCAGCCGCGGCGGCGCGCTTCGTCGGTCATCACGGTCTCGAACTGCGAGATGAAGTTCACCGCGTTCTTCACCTGGTGCTTCAGGTACTGCGACAGCGACCAGTACTGGAAGCCGAGCCGGCTGCGGATCCGGTTGAACCAGCGGTTCAGCACGAGGATCAGCGTGTAGAGCGTGTCGCCGAGATATGCGAGCCATTTCGCGTGCTGGATCACGCCGTCGAACAGGTCGCCGTGCACGATCCACAGACGCTTGCCCGCGAGCGTCGTGTGAAATGCCTCGCCGCGCACCTGGATGTCGCCGAACGCGAGGTCGCAGAACTGCCGCGCGCCTTCGTCGTGGTTGCCCGGGATGTAGACCACCTGCGTGCCCTTGCGTGCCTTGCGCAGGACCTTCTGCACCACGTCGTTGTGCGCCTGCGGCCAGTACCAGCCCTTCTTCAGCTGCCAGCCGTCGATGATGTCGCCGACGAGGTACAGGTACTCCGAATCGTTGTGGCGCAGGAAGTCGAGCAGGTACGGCGCCTGGCAGCCGCTGGAGCCGAGATGGATGTCGGACAGCCAGATCGTGCGATAACGATGCGCGGACGGTTCGGGGTCGTCGTGCTGCGTCGCGTGCGCGGTCGGCGGCTCGTGCGCCGACAGGGCATCGGTTGCGGCCGAGCCGGACACGAAGGCGGTGACGGCGCGGGCGCCGAGCGGTTGACGGAACAGGGAGGTCGCGGACGTTTTCTGGCCCATGCATGACTCGCGCCGATTGACATTACCGGCATTGCGCCATGTGGGCGTGACCATGCCGTGACAGTCACGAGACGTTCTTATTACTGTCGTCGCGGCGTGTTTAGCGGTGAATGGGGCGGGGTTGTGCAACCTGCCGAACCGACGGGCCTGTCGCTATCGGGAAAGGCGCGCGGGGCGGTGCTGCGGGCGGTTTCGACGGGTTTCGTCTGACGGATGCACGAACCGCGCGGGGCGTCAGCTCGTCAGCGCGGAATCGCGACGACGCGCGTGCGCGCGAGGCGGTCGTGCGGGAACTGGCGATCGGCGTGCAGGCGGGCGGCGCCGGCCCACGCGACGATCCATGCGGCGGCGAGCGCGAGCGTGACGGGCACCGACAGGTCGAGCAGCGGATGCAGCGCGAGCGGCGGCAGGAACCACAGCCAGCCGAGCGCATAGCGGACGAGCGCATGCGCGGCGCTCAGCGGCCGGCCGCTCGACGATTCGAGCCGCAGCCGCCAGGTCTTCATTGGCAGCGTCTGGCCGCCGTGGGTCCAGAACCAGACGAAATACGCGCCGACGACGAGCGCGATCCACGCGGCGAGGAGGTCGTGATGGACGAGCCCGTTGCGCTGCTGCATCGCGAGACTGAACGCGAGGCCCGCGAAGAACACGACGCCGAACAGCAGCACGGCTTCGTACAGCATCGCCGCGAGGCGCCGCCGCACGGACGGCGCGGCAACGGCCGGGGCCTGGGGTGCGGAGGCGTTCGCCACGGCCGATCAGGAACCCTTGAACATCGACGGCGCGTCGGCCGGCGACACCGGCGTGACGACGGCCGGTGCGGGGGCAGGCGCGGTACCGGACGTGGAGGACGCCGCGGGCGGCAAGCCGGCACTGGCCGAGGCGGGCACCGGCACGGCGGCGACGTTGCTCGCCGGATGGTCGTGCGAATTGACGAGGCGGCGCACATCGCGGTCGGCGACGGTCGGCGGCGCGCTGACGACGCTCGGCCGGCGGCGGCGCTCGGTCGCCGCGAGCCGTTGCTTCTGTTCTTCAGGCAATTGCTGGTAGGCCTTCCACGCGCGCTCGCGCGCCTGCGCGGACAGCTCCTTCGCGCTCTGGTAATTCTCGCGTGCGACGCGCCGCTGCTCGGGCGTCATCCGCGCCCATTCGGACATTCGGTCCTGCAGGTGTTTTTGCTCATCCGGCGTCAATTTCGCGAAACGCGATGCGATCTTCAGCCATTTCCGCTTGCGCGCATCGCTGAAGCCGTCCCACTGATCGGCGAACGGCGCGAGCGCCGCATGTTGTGCGGGCGTCAGCCGCGCCCACGACAGCGGGCCGTTGGCGGCCGGCAGCGGCAGGGGCAGCGGGGCGAGTTCGGTGGACAGCGCGGCGGCGGCCGAGGTCGGCGCGGGTGCGCTGCTGGCCGCGGCGGAGACCGTCGCGGGGGGCGGGTTGAATCGGGAGTAGGTGGCGACGTAGGAAACGGCGATCGCGATCACGCATCCGAAAAATACGGCCAGGCCGCGTTTCTGATTCACCCGTGCGATCCCCTCGTTATTGTCTGTTAGCGTGCGTGCGAAAGATACGCGTTGAACCCGTGATCGAGATACGCGTTGAGCGGCAGGTCGTCACTGAGCATCGCCGCGTCGATGTCGGCGAGCTCGGCGGTGCGCTGCATGTCTTCCCAGTAGGCGATGCCGACGAGCCCCGCCAGCAGCAGCGCGAGCGGCCACGCGCGCAGCAGGCGGCGCGCGAGCGACGCGGACGGGCGGCTGGCCTGCGGATGGCTCGCGGGCGGCATGCCGTATGCGCCGGCCGCACCGGCGAAGGCGGGCACGAACACCGGCGCGCTCGCGGGTTCCGGCTTCTTGCGCGCGAGCGCGGCCCGGCGCGCGACGGCCAGACGGTCGGTGGTCGCGGCAGGCAGCGCCGCGGCACGTTCGTCCAGCGCGCGGCGGACCTTCAGCGCGAATTCGTATTCTCGATTTACGGGAGCGGAGCTCATAGCGTGATTCCTTTGGCCTTGAGCGCGTGTGCCAGGGTATGAGTGGCTCGCGAGCAGTGCGTCTTGACGCTGCCTTCGGAGCACCCCATTGCGGCGGCAGTCTCGGCGACATCCATATCTTCCCAATAACGCATCAGGAACGCTTCCCGTTGACGCGCCGGAAGTTTCTGGATTTCTTCGTCGATCAGGGCCAGAACCTGTTCCCGCTCGAGGCGGTGCTCCGTGCTCTCGACTCCCGCATTGTCGTCCGCCGATTCGAGTGTTTCCAGCGGATCGAAGTCGTCGTCGTCCGTATTGTTGAGCGACGAGAAGAGCGTGACCCACGTATTGCGGACCTTCTGCCGGCGGAACCAGTCGTGGATGGCGTTCTGCAGGATCCGCTGGAACAGCAGCGGCAGCTCGGCCGCCGGCCGGTCGCCGTATTTCTCCGCCAGCTTGATCATCGCGTCCTGCACGATGTCGAGCGACGCATCGTCGTCGCGCACGGCGTAGGCAGCCTGCTTGAACGCGCGCCTTTCGACGCCCGCCAGAAAGTCGGCGAGTTCCTTGTCTGATGCCATTCCGTAAAGGTATGCGCTGCGGACTGCGGCGTGTGAAAAGGGTCGAAAAATTTCGTAAAACCCGCGGATGCTAACAAATTTTCGCGCGACTTGGCACCGGTTGCGGCGCGCCACGTTGTGCGCGAGCCGCGTCCGCGGGCCGGCGGGCGGCGGCCATGATGCGCTGCGGGATATTTTGCTTGACGGCCCAATCGTGACCGGCTATCGTCAGCGATTCGCAACATGAAGTGATGGTCTCATTTGAGGCTGGCCCAAGAAGCCCGCCCTTCAAACTGGACGCGCCGCTTGAACCCGAGCCACAAGCCCGGCAGAGAGCACCCGATCAATTTTTTGCCGAAAATTCGAAAGGTCAAAATGAACATGCCCAGCGCGGAATTCTCCACGTCGGAACCCCTTTCCCTTCCCGATAGCGACTCCATCGGCGCCACCGTGCTCATGAAGGCACTGGCCGACGAGAACGTCGAATTCATCTGGGGCTACCCCGGCGGCTCGGTACTCTACATCTACGACGAGCTTTACAAGCAGGACAAGATTCAGCACGTGCTGGTGCGCCACGAACAGGCGGCCGTGCATGCAGCCGATGCGTATGCGCGTTCCACCGGCAACGTCGGCGTCTGTCTCGTGACGTCCGGCCCCGGTGTCACCAATGCGGTGACCGGCATCGCGACGGCCTACATGGATTCGATCCCGATGGTCGTGATCAGCGGCCAGGTGCCGACTGCCGCGATCGGCCAGGACGCGTTCCAGGAGTGCGACACCGTCGGCATCACGCGTCCGTGCGTGAAGCACAACTTCCTCGTGAAGGACGTGCGCGACCTCGCGGAAACCGTCAAGAAGGCGTTCTACATCGCCCGCACCGGCCGTCCGGGCCCGGTGCTGATCGACATTCCGAAAGACATCTCCAAGACCCCGTGCCAGTACGAGCCGGTCAAGAGCGTGTCGCTGCGCTCGTACAACCCCGTCACGAAAGGCCATTCGGGCCAGATCCGCAAGGCCGTGTCGTTGCTGCTGTCGGCGAAGCGTCCGTACATCTACACGGGCGGCGGCATCATCCTCGCCGACGCGGCGCGCGAACTGAACCAGTTCGCCGACCTGCTCGGCTACCCGGTCACGAACACGCTGATGGGCCTCGGCGGCTATCGCGCGTCGGACAAGAAATTCCTCGGCATGCTCGGCATGCACGGCACCTACGAAGCGAACATGGCGATGCAGCACTGTGACGTGCTGATCGCGATCGGCGCGCGCTTCGACGACCGCGTGATCGGCGATCCGGCGCACTTCGCGTCGCGTCCGCGCAAGATCATCCACATCGACATCGACCCGTCGTCGATCTCGAAGCGCGTGAAGGTCGACATCCCGATCGTCGGCGACGTCAAGGAAGTGCTGAAGGAGCTGATCGAGCAGTTGCAGACGGCCGAGCATGGCCCCGATACCGACGCGCTCGCGCAATGGTGGAAGGACATCGAGGGCTGGCGCTCGAAGGACTGCCTGAAGTTCGACCGCGAAAGCGAGATCATCAAGCCGCAGTACGTGGTCGAGAAGGCGTGGGAGCTGACGGACGGCAACGCGTTCGTGTGCTCGGACGTCGGCCAGCACCAGATGTGGGCCGCGCAGTTCTACCGTTTCAACAAGCCGCGTCGCTGGATCAACTCCGGCGGCCTCGGCACGATGGGCTTCGGCCTGCCGGCAGCGATGGGCGTCAAGATGGCGCACCCGGACGACGACGTGCTGTGCATCACGGGCGAAGGCTCGATCCAGATGTGCATCCAGGAACTGTCGACCTGCCTGCAGTACGACACGCCCGTGAAGATCATTTCGCTGAACAACCGCTATCTCGGCATGGTCCGCCAGTGGCAGCAGATCGAATACAGCAAGCGCTATTCGCATTCGTACATGGATGCGCTGCCCGATTTCGTGAAGCTCGCCGAAGCGTACGGCCATGTCGGCATGCGGATCGAAAAGACCTCGGATGTGGAGCCGGCGCTGAAGGAAGCGCTGCGCCTGAAGGACCGCACCGTGTTTCTCGATTTCCAGACCGATCCGACCGAAAACGTCTGGCCGATGGTACAGGCCGGCAAGGGCATCACCGAGATGCTGCTCGGATCGGAAGATCTGTAACGGCGCGACGCGCGCTTGGCGCCGGCGCGGCCGCCTTCACGAAGGGCGGTGCGGCACCGGGCGGCGCGCGGCGCGAGTGAATCGACACGGACACATTCTGGAAGAAGCGAACATGAGACACATCATTTCCGTCCTGCTGGAGAACGAACCGGGCGCGCTGTCGCGCGTGGTCGGTCTGTTTTCCGCACGCGGCTACAACATCGAAACCTTGACGGTGGCGCCGACCGAAGACCAATCGCTGTCGCGGCTGACCATCGTTTCCATTGGCTCGGACGACGTGATCGAACAGATCACGAAGCATCTGAACCGCCTGATCGAGGTGGTGAAAGTGGTGGACCTGACCGACGGTGCACACATCGAACGCGAGCTGATGCTGATCAAGGTACGTGCAGTGGGCAAGGAGCGCGAAGAAATGAAGCGGATGTCGGACATTTTCCGCGGCCGCATCATCGACGTGACCGAAAAGACCTACACGATCGAATTGACGGGCGCGAGCGACAAGCTCGACGCATTCATCCAGGGGCTGGACGCCAGCGCGATCCTAGAGACCGTGCGTACCGGCAGCTCCGGCATCGGACGCGGCGAGCGCATCCTGAAGGTGTAATGCCGAAGAGGCACGCCGGGTGCGCCGTCATGTCCCGGCCCGCAGTACCCAATCCGAACGAATTGTTGAATTTTTGAATTAGCGAAGGAACCCATCATGAACGTTTTCTACGACAAAGACGCCGACCTCTCCCTCATCAAGGGCAAGCAAGTCACGATCATCGGCTACGGCTCGCAAGGCCATGCGCACGCACTGAACCTGAAGGACAGCGGCGTGAACGTGACGGTCGGCCTTCGCAAGGACGGCGCGTCGTGGAGCAAGGCCGAAAACGCAGGCCTGTCGGTCAAGGAAGTCGCTGAAGCGGTGAAGGGCGCGGACGTCGTCATGATGCTGCTGCCGGACGAGCAGATCGCCGACGTGTACGCGAAGGAAGTGCACGCGAACATCAAGCAGGGCGCGGCGCTGGCGTTCGCGCACGGCTTCAACGTCCACTACGGCCAGGTGATCCCGCGTGCCGACCTCGACGTGATCATGATCGCGCCGAAGGCACCGGGCCACACCGTGCGCGGCACGTACTCGCAGGGTGGCGGCGTGCCGCACCTGATCGCGGTTGCGCAGAACAAGTCGGGCGCGGCACGCGACATCGCGCTGTCGTACGCGGCAGCGAACGGCGGCGGCCGTGCCGGCATCATCGAGACGAACTTCCGTGAAGAGACCGAAACCGACCTGTTCGGCGAGCAAGCCGTGCTGTGCGGCGGTACCGTCGAGCTGATCAAGGCAGGCTTCGAGACGCTGGTCGAAGCCGGCTATGCGCCGGAAATGGCGTACTTCGAGTGCCTGCACGAGCTGAAGCTGATCGTCGACCTGATCTACGAAGGCGGCATCGCGAACATGAACTACTCGATCTCGAACAACGCCGAGTACGGCGAGTACGTGACGGGCCCGCGCGTCGTCACGGAAGAGACGAAGAAGGCGATGAAGCAGTGCCTGACCGACATCCAGACGGGCGAGTACGCGAAGAGCTTCATCCTCGAGAACAAGGCAGGCGCCCCGACGCTGCAGTCGCGTCGCCGCCTGACGGCCGAGCACCAGATCGAGCAGGTCGGCGCGAAGCTGCGTGCGATGATGCCGTGGATCGCGAAGAACAAGCTCGTCGACCAGACGAAGAACTAAGCATTGCGCGCCGTTCCGGCCCTTCGAGTGGAGGGTCGGCATCAAAAAGCCGCCCGAAGGCAGTAGTGCCCCGGGCGGCTTTTGCTATCCTACGGGCTTTGCAATTCACCGAACACAGAACGAATCCATGAACTATCCTCATCCGATCATCGCGCGCGAAGGCTGGCCGTTCATCGCGATTGCTGCCGTCATCGCGCTGTTGATCCACGCCGTCGGGGGCTTCGGCTTCGCGTGGCCGTTCTGGCTGCTGCTCGTCTTCGTCGTCCAGTTCTTCCGCGACCCGCAGCGCCCGATTCCGGCGCAGCCGAACGCGGTGCTGTGTCCGGCGGACGGCCGCATCGTCGCGGTCGAGACCACGCAGGATCCGTACGCGAACCGCGAAGCGCTGAAGATCAGCGTGTTCATGAATGTCTTCAATGTCCATTCGCAGCGTTCGCCGGTCGACGGCGCGGTCACCAAGGTCGAGTATTTCCCGGGCGCGTTCCTGAACGCGGCAATCGACAAGGCGTCGACCGAGAACGAGCGCAATGCGCTCGTGATCCAGACGGCGAGCGGCAAGACCGTCACCGCCGTGCAGATCGCCGGCCTCGTCGCCCGCCGGATCCTCTGCTACGTGCGCGCCGGCGAACCGCTGTCGCGCGGCCAGCGCTACGGTTTCATCCGCTTCGGTTCGCGCGTCGACGTGTACCTGCCGCTCGGCAGCCGCGCGAAGGTCTCGATCGGCGAGAAGGTCTACGCGTCGTCGACGATCCTCGCCGAGCTCGAACAGTAACCGGCGGAGCCCACGATGGCCGCATTCAAACCCCGCCGGCCGCGCAACGGGTCCAGCCAGACGCCACGCCCGTTCCGCCGCAACAAGATAATGGCGCCCGATCCGGTGCCGGAAAGCCGCCGTGCCGCGCGCCAGCGGTTCCTGAAGACGCGCGGCATCTACCTGCTGCCGAACGCGTTCACGACCGCCGCGCTGTTCTGCGGTTTCTTCGCGGTCGTGCAGGCGATGAACGTGCGCTTCGAGATCGCCGCGATCGCGATCTTCGTCGCGATGGTGCTCGACGGGATGGACGGGCGCGTCGCACGGATGACGCATACGCAAAGCGCGTTCGGCGAACAGTTCGACAGCCTGTCGGACATGGTGTCGTTCGGCGTCGCGCCCGCGCTCGTGATGTACGAGTGGGTGCTGAAGGATCTCGGCCGCTGGGGCTGGCTCGCCGCGTTCGTCTACTGCTCGGGCGCCGCGCTGCGCCTTGCGCGCTTCAACACCAACATCGGCGTCGTCGACAAGCGCTTCTTCCAGGGGCTGCCGAGCCCGGCCGCCGCCGCGCTGATCGCCGGCTTCGTGTGGCTCGCGACCGACAACCGCGTGCCGATGAAGCTCGGCTGGCTGCCGTGGGTCGCGTTCGTGCTGACGATCTACGCGGGCGTGACGATGGTATCGAACGCGCCGTTCTACAGCGGCAAGGCGCTCGACGTGCGGCACCGCGTGCCGTTCGCGGCGATCCTGCTGGTGGTCGTCGCGTTCGTGCTCGTGTCGTCCGACCCGCCGCTGATGCTGTTTTGCCTGTTCGTGCTGTACGGGCTGTCCGGCTACGTGTTCTGGGCCTACATGGCCATCCGCGGGCGGGCGAATCCCGCGCGCTCGTCGCAGCGCGATCACTGACGCGCAACCTGCGCGAAAACGGAAACGGCGGCCTCGGGGCCGCCGTTTTCATGTGCCCCTCTTTCGCGTCGCGCCGCCGGGCTTCACGGGTGCCGTCCGATTGCGCGCCTTGCGGAATGTCGCTATAGTCTTTGGCATGACTGCATTTTCCCGCCTCTCCCTCCTTCTAGCCGGTGCGCCGCTACGCGCGCTAGCTTTGGCGCGCCTGCCGCGCTGACCGTTCTCGCCCCCCGTCAAGCCTCGTCTGTTGTTGAGCGTCGCCAGCGGTGGCGCGATCTCATTACGTTTGATTCCCGTATAAAGAGCCCTGGAGCCCCCCATGACAGACAAGCTGATCATTTTCGATACGACGTTGCGTGACGGTGAACAATCGCCCGGCGCGTCGATGACGAAGGAAGAGAAAATCCGCATCGCGAAGCATCTCGAGCGGATGAAGGTCGACGTGATCGAGGCCGGCTTCGCGGCCAGCTCGAACGGTGACTTCGACGCGATCCACACGATCGCCGGTCTCGTGAAGGACAGCACGATCTGCTCGCTGGCGCGCGCCAACGACAAGGACATCCAGCGTGCGGCCGACGCGTTGAAGCCGGCCAACAGCGCGCGGATCCACACGTTCATCGCGACGTCGCCGCTGCACATGGAGAAGAAGCTGCGGATGACGCCGGATCAGGTGTTCGAGCAGGCGCGCCTCGCCGTGCGCTTCGCGCGCAAGTTCACCGACAACGTCGAATTCTCGCCGGAAGACGGCAGCCGCTCGGATCTCGACTTCCTGTGCCGGGTGCTGGAAGCCGTGATCGCCGAAGGGGCGACGACGATCAACATCGCCGACACGGTCGGCTACGGCGTGCCGGAACTCTACGGCAACCTCGTGAAGACGCTGCGCGAACGCATTCCGAACTCGGACAAGGCGATCTTCTCCGTGCATTGCCACAACGACCTCGGGATGGCGGTGGCGAACTCGCTCGCCGGCGTGAAGATCGGCGGTGCGCGGCAGGTGGAGTGCACGATCAACGGTCTCGGTGAGCGCGCGGGCAACACGTCGCTCGAGGAAATCGTGATGGCCGTGAAGACCCGCAAGGACTATTTCGGCCTCGACGTGGGCCTCGACACCACGCAGATCGTCCCGACGTCGAAGCTCGTGTCGCAGATCACCGGTTTCGTCGTGCAGCCGAACAAGGCCGTGGTCGGCGCGAACGCGTTCGCGCACGCGTCGGGCATCCATCAGGACGGCGTGCTGAAGGCGCGCGACACGTACGAGATCATGCGCGCGGAAGACGTGGGCTGGACCGCGAACAAGATCGTGCTGGGCAAGCTGTCGGGCCGCAACGCGTTCAAGCAGCGTCTGCAGGAGCTCGGCGTGTCGCTCGACAGCGAAACCGAACTGAACGCCGCGTTCATGCGCTTCAAGGATCTGGCCGACCGCAAGTCGGATATTTTCGACGAAGACATCATCGCGATCGTCTCCGAGGAGTCGGCGTTCGCGCAGGAGCAGGAGCACTACAAGTTCGTGTCGCTGTCGCAGCGCTCGGAAACCGGCGAGCAGCCGCAGGCCAAGGTCGTGTTGGCGCTCGATGGTAAGGAAGTGACCGGCGAGGCACGTGGCAACGGCCCGGTCGACGCGACGTTCAACGCGATCGAGGGCGAAGTCGGCAGCGGCTCGGAACTGCTGCTGTACTCGGTGAACGCGATCACGACCGGTACGCAGGCGCAGGGTGAAGTGACGGTGCGGCTGTCGAAGAGCGGGCGGATCGTCAACGGCGTCGGCACCGACCCCGATATCGTCGCGGCTTCCGCGAAGGCGTACATCGCCGCGCTGAACAAGCTGCACTCGAAGGACGATAAGCTCAACCCGCAGCGCTCGTAAGCGCTGCGCGCCGAGCGCCCTAAACGCCCCGTGCGGCCCTGCGCCGCCCGGGGCGTTTTTTCATGCGCCGCTCATTCGGCGGCCGGTGCGCGGAACAGCCAGCGGCGCGTGGCCGGGCGGGGCGCCGGGTTGCGGCGGCGGAATTCCACCGTGATCCCGCGCCGCGGCGCATCGGCGACGAATGCATCGAGCAGTTCGAGCACGTCGTGATCGATGTAGTCGGCGCGCGTCGCGTCGATGATCACGGCCGCGCGGTCCGGGATGTGCCGCAGGTGATGCTTGACCTGCACCTTGCCGAGGAACGACACGTCCTTGCGGAACGACAGCAGGTAGTGATCGTCGTGCTGCGCGAGCGTGACGGGGCTCTTCAGGTTCGCCACCGCGACCGCCAGCACGCTGCACGCGAGGCCGACCGCGATGCCGAACAGCAGGTCGACCGCCAGCACGCCCGCGATCGTCGCGGCGAACGGCACGAACGCGGCCGGACCCTGCTTCAGCACCGAGCGGAACAGCGCCGGTTTCGCGAGCTTGAAGCCGGTGTGGATCAGGATGGCCGCGAGGCTCGCGAGCGGGATCAGGTTGATCAGCCCGGTGAGCGCGAACACGCTGGCGAGCAGCAGGATCCCGTGCACGATCGCCGACATCCGGCTCTGCGCGCCCGCGTTCACGTTGACCGAGCTGCGCACGATCACCGACGTGATCGGCAGCCCGCCGACCGCGCCCGCGACGAGATTGCCGACGCCCTGCGCCTTCAGTTCGCGGTCCGGCTGGGTCGGACGGCGCTTCGGATCGATCTGTTCGACCGCCTCCAGGCTCAGCAGCGTTTCGAGGCTCGCGACGACCGCGAGCGTGATCGCGACGCGCCATACGTCCGGATTGACGAGCTGCGCGAAGTTCGGGCCGAGCTCGGCGTGCTTCAGCGAGGCCGCGAGCGCCGCGAACGATTCGAGCTCGGGCAACGTCACGCGATGCGCGGCGCCCAGCGCGACCGACGGCACGAACGCGCCGAGCAGCAGCGTGGCGCCGATGCCGAACACGACGACCGCGAGCGGCGCGGGCACCGAGCGCACCCAGGCAAAGCGCTTGAGCGCCGGCGTATCCCACGCGACCAGCAACCCGAGCGACGCGAGCGCGATGGCCGTGGCGGCCCAGGCAGTCGGCTGGCCCGCCCATGATGCAAACGATTGCGCGGCCGAGCCGCCAAGGCCGAAGGCGAACGGAATCTGCTTCAGGATCAGCAGCAGGCCGATCGCCGCGAGCATGCCCTTGATGACGGGCGACGGCACATAGGCGGCGAAGCGGCCGGCGCGCAGCATGCCGAAGCCGAACTGCAGCACGCCGGACAGCAGCACCGCGAGCAGGAACGCGGAGAAGCTGCCGAGTTGCGCGATCCCTTCGACGACGATCACGACGAGGCCGGCGGCAGGCCCGCTGACCGACAGCGACGAGCCGCTCAGCAGCGCGACGACGAGGCCGCCGACGATGCCGGACACGAGCCCGGCGAACGGTTCGACACCGGATGCATTGGCGATGCCGAGACACAGTGGCAGCGCGACGAGGAAAACGACGATGCCGGCGACGATGTCGCGCGGCAGGGTGGACAGGCGCTCGTTCAGTTTCATGGTTGGGCGATTTCGTAGCGTTGGGGAAGGGCGCGGGTCAGGCGGCTGCGGCGGCCGTGGCGGCATGCTCCGGTTCGGGTTCGGCCGGCGGCGCCGCATAGCCGGAGTCGAGTTCCTTCAGGAGGCCGTCGGCGAGAGAGAAGATCCAGCCGTGCACGAGCGGCGGCCGCTTCCGGCCTTGCACGATCGGCGACGCGCGCAGCAGCCGCACCTGTTCGAGCACGTTCAGCTCGGCCAGGCGGTCGGCGGCGGCCGTGTCGTCGAGTCCGTCGAGCGCGTCGCGATGGCGTCGCGCGAGCGCGCAAAGCGGCGCGATGCGGCGCGCGACGTGCGGCAGGTCGGCGGGCGGCGGCAGCAGCGACGCGCGCACGCCGCCGCACCCGTAGTGGCCGCACACGATCACGTGGTCGACTTCGAGCACGCGCACCGCGTATTCGAGCACGCTGGCCGAATTGTCATCGTCGGGATGGAACAGGTTGGCGATGTTGCGATGGACGAACAGCTCGCCGGGCACGCTGTGCGTGATGGTTTCGGCCGGCACCCGGCTGTCGGCGCAGCCGATCCACAGCACGCGCGGGTTCTGGCCGCGTGCAAGCGCGTCGAAGAAGCCGGGCGTGTGATCGCGCGTCTCGCGGGCCCAGGCGATGTTGGCAACCAGCATGCTCTTGGGGCGGTTCATAAGGACTCCTTTCCGATAAAGGAAAACAAATGGCAAACAAAGACGGGACGATGTGGAGCAATAGGATCCTTTCTGAACTGAAAGGTTCAATTTCGACTGATATTAGGGGTATGCCCTAACGCCGGGTGCCACTGATACAAATTGTTTCAACTCGATCGGGTAAGGTGCATTGAATGCACCACTGCGACGCATGAGATGCATCGTATATACCTGTTTCCCGCCCGCGCCCGTGTGGGGCGGCGTTGCGCGGGATTGCGTACCGAATGCCGTCAATCGGAAAGGATTGCCGCGCGATTGGGGAGTTAATCGAATATGACGGAAAAAATGAAATGGCCATTCACGCAATAATGCGTGAATGGCCATTGCGAAAATTGCAGATAAATGCGTAATCGGTCAGAACAGATTGCGGCGATCGGGATCGTGGAGTGGATCCGGTGTTTTCTGCGTCGTGCGCAGGATGCCCTGCGGATCGAAGTAGAAGCTGTACATCATGTACCAGACGTTGTCTTCGAGATAGCGGTAGGTCCACACCTCGCGCTTCATCAGCGGGAAGTAGGACGTCTCGACCGGGCGCCCGAAATTTACGAGCACGTCGGTCTTGGTCCACTTGCCGATTTCCGCGCGATAGAACTCGCTCGGCTGCAACACCTGGCGCACGTTGATGATGCGGTGGGCCGCGTCGACATCGGCCGCGACGGTGATCTCGCCCATCGGCTGGGTCGGCCACATCAGGCGCTTGCCGCCGCCCGGCAGGTCATAGATTTCGCGCGGCGGGCCCATGCGCGCCACGATCGCCGACTCGTCCTGGCCGGCCTGGTATTGCTGCCACGGTTGCGCGCAGCCGGCGAGCAGTGCCGCCGCGCAGGCGACCAGTACCGGCAGGCGCACGGGAATGCGAATTCGCATCGGATTCTCCAGAACACTCTGACCGTTCAGTTGTATCACGGACGGCGCGCGCCGGCGCGTCGGGCCGAAAAAATCGGTGCGCATCGCGGGCAGGGTGCTCGGGGCGCGGTGTCGCACCGCGCTTGCGGCCGGCAGCGCCCGCGGCCTATGATCCGCGCTTCTCGGACAGATTGAAGGGCAGGTAGCCGATGCAGCAGTGGAAACGGTGCGCGCTCGCATTGAGTGCGGGGTGGATGCTGGCGTCGTCCGCGTTCGCGGCAGGCGAGCCGGTGCGGATCGCGCTGATCGAAGGAATGTCGGGCCCGTTCGCGAATGCGGGCGCGGCGGTCGAGCGTAACCTGCGCTTCGGCGTCGAGCAGGTCAATGCGGCGGGCGGCGTGAAGCTGCGCGATGGCGCGCATCCGCTCGAGCTCGTCGTGCTCGACAGCAAGGGCAGCCCGGAAGAGGCGCTCGTGCAGTTGCGCGCCGCGGCGGACCGGCACATCGGCTTCGTCGCGCAGGGCAACAGCTCGGCGGTCGCGGCCGCGCTCGTCGCGGCGCTCGACAAGCTGAACGCGCGTAATCCGGACAGCCGGATGCTGTTCGTGAACTATTCGGCCGACGATCCGGCGCTGACCGGCGCGCGCTGCAGCTTCTGGCATTTCCGTTTCGATGCGCACGCGGGGATGCGGATGGCGGCGCTGGCGGACGTGATGGCGCGCGATCGCGCGCTGCGCAAGGTCTATCTGCTGAACCAGGACTACAGCTTCGGCCACGACGTCAGCACGCTCGCGCGGCAGGCGCTGGCCGAACGACGCCCCGACGTGACGATCGCCGGCGACGAATTCCACCCGATCGGCCGCATCAAGGATTTCTCGCCGTACATCGCGAAGATCCGCGCGAGCGGCGCGGACGCCGTCGTGACCGGCAACTGGGGCAACGATCTCACGCTGCTCGTGAAGGCGGCGCGCGAGCAGGGGCTGAACGCGAAGTTCTATACGTTCTACGGTAACAGCCTCGGCGCGCCGGCCGCGCTCGGCGACGCCGGCGTCGGGCGGGTGATCGCCGTCGCGGACTGGCATCCGAACGCCGGCGGCGCGAAGTCGGACGCGTTCTACCGCGCGTTCCGGGCCCGTTTCCCCGCGGCGCAGGACGACTATCCGGTACGGCGCATGAGCCTGATGATCGACATGCTCGCGGCGGCGATGACTCGGGCCGGCTCGGCCGACCCGGTCGCGGTGGCGCGCGCGCTGGAGGGGCTGTCGTTCGACGACGGCTTCCACGCGTCGACGATGCGCGCACAGGATCACCAGTTGATCCAGCCCCTTTACGTGATGGAGATGGACAAGGCCGGCACGCCGGGCGTGCGCTTTGACAACGAGGGCTCGGGCTATGGGTTCCGGACGGTCCTCGCGGTGCCCGCCCAGCGTACGGCGATGCCGTCGACCTGCTCGATGACGCGCCCGTGACAGGAGGCGATGGAACGGCGTGCAGTTGTGTTACAATGCCCGCCGGTTGTAAGTCACGGCACGGCCATTCTTCCGTGTCCGCCTGTTCAGTTAGCAAGTAGGAAAAAGGAAATCACATGTCTGTTGCAGATATCAAGAAGTCGGAAGTCGTTGCTCAGTTCGCGCGTGGTACCAACGACACGGGCTCGCCCGAAGTCCAGGTCGCACTGCTGACCGCACGTATCGTCGAACTGACGGGTCACTTCAAGACCCACGCGAAGGATCACCACAGCCGTCGCGGCCTGCTGCGCATGGTGAGCCGCCGCCGCAAGCTGCTCGACTACCTCAAGGGCAAGGATGCCGACCGTTACCGCGCGCTGATCGAGAAGCTGGGTCTGCGTAAGTAATCGAGGCGATTGCCGCCAGCAAGATGCCTGTGTCAGTCCGCTGATGCAGGCATTTTGTTTTTGCGCGGTGCGTAGCGTCACGCGCACCGCAGGTTGTTCGGCACGCGCTTGCCGGACTGCCGGAACGGCTGATACCGGGGTTGGGATTTGTGTCATTCCATCGCGTTGCTCGTCGAGCGTTGCGCTGGAATGGCATAAAAAACACACCTTGCTCCGGGTGATTCGGTCGGGACGCCGCCGCGCGGGATGGCCCGCACGGCGAATGAAATGAATGAATTCAAAGGAGCAACCATGTCCATGTTCAACAAGGTCGTGAAGGAATTCCAGTGGGGCCAGCACAAGGTGCGCCTCGAAACCGGTGAAGTCGCGCGTCAGGCGAGCGGTGCCGTGATCGTCGACGTGGAAGACACCGTCGTGCTGGCAACCGTCGTCGGCGCGAAGTCGGCGAAGCCGGGCCAGGATTTCTTCCCGCTGACCGTCGACTACCTCGAAAAGACCTACTCGGCCGGCAAGATCCCGGGCGGCTTCTTCCGTCGCGAAGGCCGTCCGTCGGAACACGAGACGCTGACGTCGCGCCTGATCGACCGTCCGCTGCGTCCGCTGTTCCCGGAAGGCTTCTACAACGAAGTGCAGGTCGTGATCCACGTGCTGTCCGTGAACCCGGAAATTCCGGCGGACATCCCCGCGCTGATCGGCGCATCGGCCGCGCTCGCCGTGTCGGGTCTGCCGTTCAACGGTCCGGTCGGTGCCGCGCGCGTGGCGTACATCGACAACGCATACGTGCTGAACCCGACGCGTGACCAGCTCAAGGCATCGAGCCTCGACCTCGTCGTCGCCGGTACGGAGCGCGCGGTGCTGATGGTCGAATCGGAAGCCGATCAACTGCCGGAAGACGTGATGCTGGGCGCGGTCGTGTTCGGTCACGAGCAGATGCAGACGGCGATCGACGCGATCCACGAACTCGTGCGCGAAGGCGGCAAGCCCGAGTGGGACTGGCAGCCGGCCCCGAAGAACGAGGCGCTGATCGCGCGCGTGACGGAACTGGCGCACGGCGACCTGCTCGCCGCCTACCAGCTGCGCGACAAGCAAGCGCGTTCGACGAAGCTGAAGGAAGTCTACGCGGCGACCTCGGCGAAGCTCGAGGAAGATGCACAGGCGGCCGGCACGGTCGCGGCCGACAAGGCCACCGTCGGCAACGTCCTGTTCGACATCGAAGCGAAGATCGTCCGTTCGCAGATCCTGAACGGCGAGCCGCGCATCGACGGTCGTGACACGCGCACCGTGCGTCCGATCGAGATCCGCACCGGCGTGCTGCCGCGCACCCACGGTTCGGCGCTGTTCACGCGTGGCGAAACGCAGGCGCTCGTCGTCGCGACGCTCGGCACGAAGGGTGACGAGCAGATCATCGACGCGCTGGAAGGCGAATACCGCGAGCGCTTCATGCTCCACTACAACATGCCCCCGTTCGCGACCGGCGAAACGGGCCGCGTCGGCTCGCCGAAGCGCCGCGAAATCGGCCACGGCCGCCTCGCGAAGCGTGCGCTGGTCAAGTGCCTGCCGAGCGCCGACGAATTCGGCTACTCGATCCGCGTCGTGTCGGAAATCACCGAATCGAACGGTTCGTCGTCGATGGCGTCGGTGTGCGGCGGCTGCCTCGCGCTGATGGACGCCGGCGTGCCGATGAAGGCGCACGTCGCGGGTATCGCGATGGGCCTGATCCTCGAAGGCAACAAGTTCGCGGTGCTGACCGACATCCTCGGCGACGAAGATCACCTCGGCGACATGGACTTCAAGGTGGCCGGCACGGAGCAAGGCGTGACGGCGCTGCAGATGGACATCAAGATCCAGGGCATCACGAAGGAAATCATGCAGGTCGCGCTCGCGCAGGCGAAGGAAGGCCGCATGCACATCCTCGGCAAGATGACGTCGGCGGTCTCGGGTGCGAACACGCAGCTGTCGGAATTCGCGCCGCGCATGATCACGATCAAGATCAATCCGGAAAAGATCCGCGACGTGATCGGCAAGGGCGGTTCGGTGATCCGCGCGCTGACGGAAGAAACGGGCACGACCATCGACATCTCGGATGACGGCGTCGTGACGATCGCGAGCACGAGCAGCGAAGGCATGGCCGAAGCGAAGAAGCGCATCGAGAACATCACGGTCGAGATCGAAGTCGGCCAGGTGTACGAAGGCACGGTGCTCAAGCTGCTCGATTTCGGTGCGATCGTGAACCTGCTGCCGGGCAAGGATGGCCTGCTGCACATCTCGGAAATCGTCAACGAGCGCGTGAAGGACATCAACGACTACCTGAAGGAAGGCCAGCAGGTTAAGGTCAAGGTGATCCAGACGGACGAGAAGGGTCGCGTGCGTCTGTCGGCGAAGGCGCTGCTGAACGAAGCAGCGGCGTCGCAGTCGGATACGCCGCCGCAGCAGTAAGCGCAAAGGCGTGAGAACGGCCGGCCGTGCGAAAGCGCGCCGGCCGTTTTTTCTGTAGCATCGTTGCGCGGCGCAGCAGCGCCGGCGACGCGCCCGTGCCGCGCACGGATGCGCCCCCGATTCCGATCCTGGAGCGACCACCCATGAAAGCCATCGAAATCACCGAATTCGGCGCCCCCGACGTGCTGAAGCTCGCGGAGCGTCCGCGCCCCGAACCGAAGCGCGGCGAAGTGCTGATCAAGGTGGCGGCTTCCGGCGTGAATCGGCCGGACGTCTTCCAGCGCAAGGGCGCATACGCGCCGCCGCCGGGCGCCTCCGATCTGCCGGGCCTCGAGGTCGCGGGCGAGATCGTCGGCGGCGACCTGTCGGATGCCGCGCTGAACCCGTTCGGCCTGAAGCTCGGTGACCGCGTCTGCGCGCTGCTCGCGGGCGGCGGCTACGCCGAGTATGCGGTCGCGCCGTTGCCGCAATGTCTGCCGGTGCCTGACGGGCTGACCGACATCGAAGCCGCGTCGTTGCCCGAAACGTTCTTCACCGTGTGGAGCAATGTGTTCGACCGTGCGTTGCTGGGCGCGGGCGAAGGCGGCGAACAGGAAACGCTGCTCGTGCAGGGCGGCTCGAGCGGCATCGGCGTGACGGCGATCCAGATCGCGCATGCGCTCGGCTTTCGCGTGTTCGCGACGGCCGGCAACGCCGACAAATGTCGTGCGTGCGAGGCGCTTGGTGCCGAACGCGCGATCAACTACAAGACCGAGGACTTCGTCGAAGTCGTGAAGTCGCTGACGCACGATCGCGGCGTCGACGTGATTCTCGACATGGTGGCCGGTTCGTACGTGCCGCGCGAGCTGTCCGCGCTCGCGGATGGCGGCCGCCTCGTGCTGATCGCGCTGCTCGGCGGCGCGAAGGCCGAGGTCAACCTGAACGAGATCCTGCGTCGCCGGCTGACGGTGACGGGCTCGACGCTGCGTCCGCGTCCGGTCGAGTTCAAGGCGCGCATCGCCGCACAGCTGAAGGCGCGTGTCTGGCCGTTGCTCGCGGACGGTCGCATCAAGCCTGTCATCTACCGTGTGCTGCCGGCCGGCGAGGCCGCGCAGGCGCATGCGCTGATGGAGAGCGGCGAGCATATCGGCAAGATCGTGCTCGATTGGGGTACGACCGCCTGAAGCCTTCGGCGGCCGCACTTGACATACGCGGTTTGACCGGTTCAAGTCGCGCGCAGTAAAATCGCGGGTTTGCTTCGCCAGATCCAGCCTGACGGCCGGTTTCCGGTACGTTAATGACACGATAGTGACGAGACAGACACGATGTCGAAACAACGAACAAAGCGAGTGATCGGCAACTGGAAGATGCACGGCCGGCTGGCCGGCAACCAGGCGTTGCTCAATGAAGTGGTGCAGGGCGCGGGCGCGGTGGCGGCTGAAACGTCGATCGGCGTGTGCGTGCCGTTCCCGTACCTCGCGCAGGTTCAGGCGCAGCTCGGCGCTGGCCGTGTCGTGTTCGGCGCGCAGGACGTGTCCGCGCACGAGCAGGGCGCGTTCACCGGCGAAGTCGCTGCGGCGATGGTGGCGGAGTTCGGTGCGCATTATGCGATCGTCGGTCACTCGGAACGTCGCGCGTATCACGGCGAGCGCAACGAGACCGTCGCGGCGAAGACGCAGCGCGCGCTCGCGGCGGGCCTCACGCCCGTCGTGTGCGTCGGCGAAACGCTCGACGAGCGTGAAGCGGGCGCGACCGAGCAGGTGGTCGGTGCGCAGCTCGACGCGGTGCTGGCCGTGCTGACGGCTGACGAAGCAGCCCGCATCGTCGTCGCGTACGAGCCGGTGTGGGCAATCGGCACCGGCAAGAGCGCGACGTCGGCGCAGGCGCAGGATGTGCACGCGTTCCTGCGTGCGCGTCTCGCGGCGAAGGGTGCGGCGCACGTGTCGGTGCTGTACGGCGGCAGCGTGAAGCCGGACAACGCGGAAGAGCTGTTCGCGCAGCCGGACATCGACGGCGGCCTGATCGGCGGCGCGTCGCTGAAGGCGCAAGATTTCCTGGCGATCTGCCGGGCCGCACGTTGAGCGGTCCGGGGTCGAATTGAAACATGATGGTGGCCGGTTGGTCCGGTCGCCTGATCCAATCGGGTGGGTGTGATGCTGTTATTCAAGACGCTGATTATTGTCGTGCAGGTGCTGTCTGCACTCGGTGTGATTGGGCTCGTGCTGCTGCAGCACGGCAAGGGTGCCGACATGGGCGCCGCGTTCGGCAGCGGCGCGTCGGGCAGCCTGTTCGGTGCGACGGGCTCGGCGAACTTCCTGTCGCGCACGACGGGCGTGCTGGCCACGATCTTCTTTGTCGCGACGCTCGCGCTGACGTACCTCGGCTCATACAAGTCGACGCCGTCGGCAGGCGTGCTGGGCGCGGCTGCGACCGCACCGGCATCGGCGCCCGCAGCGTCGGCACCGGCCGTCGCGGCGTCCGCTGCAGCGGCTTCGGCCGCGAGCGCGCCGGGCCAGGATGTCCCGAAATAAAAAGCCAAATTTTTTGCGGTTGTGCGTTGAACAAATCTGGAACTCGGGTTAGAATTTAATTCTTGAAGCGATTCGCGGGAACAAGCAGCACAACCCGAGTTGCATGCAGTGCCGACGTGGTGAAATTGGTAGACACGCTATCTTGAGGGGGTAGTGGCGAAAGCTGTGCGAGTTCGAGTCTCGCCGTCGGCACCAAAGTTACTCAATGCCAGCCGCTTCTAGTGGCTGGCATTTTTCATTTGTGGGGTATGTCTTGCGATTGTCTTGTGATCGCACGCACTCCGAAATGATTCCTTCCGCCGGAAGTGGTATTCTCCGGACGCTCAGAACCAACCGATAGAGGATTGCCTTGAACCTCGCAGCCTATTACCCCGTCTTGTTGTTCCTCCTCGTGGGCACTGGTTTAGGTATAGCGCTGGTCAGCATCGGCAAGCTCCTTGGTCCCAACAAGCCGGACGTCGAGAAGAACGCACCATACGAGTGCGGCTTCGAAGCCTTTGAAGACGCCCGGATGAAATTCGACGTCCGGTACTACCTCGTCGCCATCCTGTTCATCATCTTCGATCTCGAAACCGCGTTCCTGTTTCCGTGGGGCGTCGCGCTGCGGGACATCGGCTGGCCCGGTTTCATCGCAATGATGATTTTTCTGCTCGAATTCCTGCTGGGCTTTGCCTATATCTGGAAGAAAGGCGGTCTCGACTGGGAGTGATGGGGTTAATCGCCGGTTTGCATGGGCGGCCACGCTGGGTCGCTCGTCTGGAGTGGAAAGCAAATGAGTATCGAAGGGGTCTTGAAGGAAGGGTTTGTCACCACGACGGCTGACAAGCTGATCAACTGGACGCGTACCGGCTCGCTGTGGCCGATGACGTTCGGGCTCGCATGTTGCGCCGTCGAGATGATGCATGCGGGCGCGGCCCGTTACGATCTGGACCGGTTCGGGGTCGTGTTCCGTCCGAGCCCGCGTCAGTCGGACGTGATGATCGTCGCCGGCACGCTGTGCAACAAGATGGCGCCCGCACTGCGCCGCGTGTATGACCAGATGGCCGAGCCGCGCTGGGTGATCTCGATGGGGTCGTGCGCGAACGGCGGTGGCTACTACCACTACTCGTACTCGGTGGTCCGCGGTTGCGACCGGATCGTGCCGGTCGACGTCTACGTGCCGGGCTGCCCGCCCACGGCCGAGGCGCTGGTCTACGGCGTGATCCAGCTTCAGGCGAAGATCCGCCGCACCAACACCATCGCCCGTCAATAAAGCCCCGAGCGTCCCCTCAATATGGCAAGCAAAATCGAGATCCTGAAGGCAAACCTCGAAGCCGCGCTCGGCGCGCGCGTGGTGAGCCTCACCGAAGCGATCGGTGAACTGACGCTCGTCGTGAAGGCGAGCGATTACCTCGAAGTCGCAAAGACGCTGCGCGACGATCCGAAGCTCTGTTTCGAGCAGCTGATCGACCTCTGCGGCGTCGACTACCAGACTTACGGCGACGGTGCGTACGACGGCCCGCGTTTCGCGGCCGTGTCGCAGCTGCTGTCGGTCACGAACAACTGGCGCCTGCGCCTGCGCGTGTTCGCGCCGGACGACGATCTGCCGATCGTCGCGTCGCTCGTCGACATCTGGACCTCCGCAAACTGGTACGAGCGCGAAGCGTTCGACCTGTACGGCCTCGTGTTCGAGGGACACCCCGACCTGCGCCGCATCCTCACCGACTACGGCTTCATCGGCCACCCGTTCCGCAAGGACTTCCCGGTGTCGGGCTATGTCGAAATGCGTTACGACCCGGAAGAGAAGCGGGTCGTGTACCAGCCGGTGACGATCGAGCCGCGCGAAATCACGCCGCGCGTGATCCGCGAGGATCGCTATGGCGGTCTGAAACATTAAGGGGGCGTCATGGCAGAAATCAAGAACTACACCCTCAACTTCGGCCCGCAGCACCCGGCAGCGCACGGCGTGCTGCGCCTGGTGCTCGAGCTCGACGGCGAAGTCATCCAGCGCGCCGATCCGCACATCGGCCTGCTGCATCGCGCGACTGAAAAGCTCGCGGAAAGCAAGACCTTCATCCAGTCCGTGCCGTACATGGACCGTCTCGACTACGTGTCGATGATGGTCAACGAGCACGGCTACGTGCTCGCGATCGAGCGTCTGCTCGGCATCGACGTGCCGGAGCGCGCGCAGTACATCCGCGTGCTGTTCGACGAAATCACGCGCGTGCTGAACCACCTGATGTGGATCGGCGCGCACGCACTCGACGTCGGCGCGATGGCGGTGTTCCTGTACGCATTCCGCGAGCGCGAAGACCTGATGGACGTGTACGAAGCGGTGTCCGGCGCACGGATGCACGCGGCGTACTACCGTCCGGGCGGCGTCTACCGCGACCTGCCTGACGCAATGCCGCAATACAAGGCGTCGAAGATTCGCAACGAGAAGGCGCTCGCGAGGATGAACGAAGCGCGCAGCGGCTCGGTGCTCGACTTCATCGACGACTTCTTCACGCGCTTCCCGAAGTGCGTCGACGAATACGAAACGCTGCTGACCGACAACCGGATCTGGAAGCAGCGCCTGGTCGGGATCGGTGTCGTCAGCCCGGAGCGCGCGCTGCAGATGGGCCTGACGGGCCCGATGCTGCGCGGTTCGGGTATCGCATGGGATCTGCGCAAGAAGCAGCCGTACGAAGTGTACGACCGCATGGATTTCGACGTGCCGGTCGGCGTGAACGGCGATTGCTACGACCGCTATCTGGTGCGCGTCGAAGAAATGCGCCAATCGATCCGCATCGCGAAACAGTGTATTGAGTGGCTCCGCAAGAATCCGGGCCCGGTGATGACGGACAATCACAAGGTTGCACCGCCGTCGCGCGTCGGCATGAAGACCAACATGGAAGACTTGATTCACCACTTCAAGCTCTTCACCGAAGGTTTTCACGTGCCGGAAGGCGAGGCGTACGCAGCAGTCGAGCATCCGAAGGGCGAATTCGGCATCTACCTCGTGTCGGACGGTGCCAACAAGCCGTACCGCCTCAAGATTCGCGCCCCGGGCTTCGCGCATCTCGCGTCGCTCGACGAAATGGCGCGCGGCCACATGATTGCCGACGCCGTCACGATCATCGGTACGCAGGACATCGTGTTCGGCGAAATCGATCGCTAATGGTTGCGCCGCCTGCGCGTGCGGGCGGCGAGCAGTAAGTCACATGCGATGCGCGCTGAGCCGGCGCGGCTTCGCAAGCTGTCAACAGTGAGCGCCAGGTCTGCCGTCCATGCACAGCAGTGCGGCAGGTTGTTCGTTCGGTAGGAATTGAAAGAGTCGTGTCTGAAAATGATCTCAGCTGAAGGCCTGAAGGAAATCGATCGAGCGTTGACGAAGTATCCCGCCGATCAGAAACAGTCCGCCGTGATGTCGGCGTTGGCCGTTGCTCAGGAAGAGCACGGCTGGCTGTCGCCCGAACTGATGCAGTTCGTCGCGGACTATCTCGGCATGCCGGCAGTCGCCGTGCAGGAAGTCGCGACGTTCTACACGATGTACGAGCTCAACCCGGTCGGCAAGCACAAGATCACGCTCTGCACGAACCTCCCGTGCCAGCTTGGTCCGCACGGCGGCGCCGAGGCGACGGCCGACTACCTGAAACAGAAGCTGGGCATCGGCTTCGGCGAGACCACGCCCGACGGCAAGTTCACGCTGAAGGAAGGCGAATGCATGGGCTCGTGCGGCGATGCGCCGGTGCTGCTGGTGAACAATCACAGAATGTGCAGCTTCATGAGCCGCGAGAAGATCGACCAGCTGCTTGAGGAGCTTTCGAAATGACGTCCCTTCACGACCGTCACATCAAACCGCTGATCCTTGCTGGTCTGAACGGCGAGAACTGGCATCTCGAAGATTACGTTGCGCGCGGCGGCTACAAGCAGCTGCGCCGCATTCTCGAGGAAAAGATTCCGCCGGAGCAGGTGATCGCCGACGTGAAGGCGTCGGGCCTGCGCGGCCGTGGCGGTGCGGGCTTCCCGACCGGCCTGAAGTGGAGCTTCATGCCGCGCCAGTTCCCCGGGCAGAAGTACCTCGTCTGCAACTCGGACGAAGGCGAGCCGGGCACGTTCAAGGATCGCGACATCCTGCGCTGGAACCCGCATGCGCTGATCGAAGGCATGGCCATCGGCGCGTACGCGATGGGCATCACCGTCGGCTACAACTACATCCACGGCGAAATCTTCGAAGTGTATCGACGCTTCGAGGCCGCGCTCGATGAAGCGCGTGCCGCGGGTTTCCTCGGCGACAACATCATGGGCTCGGAATTCTCGTTCCAGTTGCACGCGCACCACGGTTACGGCGCGTACATCTGCGGCGAGGAAACGGCGCTGCTCGAGTCGCTCGAAGGCAAGAAGGGCCAGCCGCGCTTCAAGCCGCCGTTCCCGGCGAGCTTCGGCGTGTACGGCAAGCCGACCACGATCAACAACACCGAGACGTTCGCCGCGGTGCCGTTCCTGCTGTCCATCGGGCCGCAGAATTACCTCGAGATCGGCAAGCCGAACAACGGCGGCACGAAGATCTTCTCGGTGTCGGGCGACGTCGAGCGTCCGGGCAACTACGAAGTGCCGCTCGGCACGCCGTTCGCGACGCTGATGGAGCTCGCCGGCGGGATGCGCGGCGCTCGCAAGATCAAGGCCGTGATTCCGGGCGGTTCGTCGGCGCCGGTGATCCCGGGCGACATCATGATGCAGACCGATCTCGATTACGACTCGATCGCGAAGGCGGGCTCGATGCTCGGCTCTGGCGCGGTGATCGTGATGGACGAGACGCGCTGCATGGTGCGTTCGCTGCTGCGCCTGTCGTACTTCTACTACGAGGAATCGTGCGGCCAGTGCACGCCGTGCCGTGAGGGCACCGGCTGGCTGTATCGCGTCGTGAATCGTATCGAGCACGGCGAAGGGCGCCAGGAAGATCTGGACCTGCTGAACTCGGTTGCCGAGAACATCATGGGCCGCACGATCTGCGCGCTCGGCGATGCGGCGGCGATGCCGGTGCGCGGGATGCTCAAGCATTACTGGGACGAATTCGCGTACCACGTCGAGCACAAGCACTGCATGGTCGGCGGCCACGCGCACGCTGCGGCAGCCTGAAGCGAAGCACCGGTTGCGGAATTTGAGCGCACGGTCGGGCGAAGGCGCGAACGGGCGGAAATAGGTTAAGGACCATTCACCATCATGGTTGAACTTGAAATAGACGGCAAGAAGGTCGAGGTGCCCGAAGGCAGCATGGTGATCCAGGCTGCGCACAAGGCGGATACGTACATTCCTCACTTCTGCTATCACAAGAAACTGTCGGTTGCGGCCAACTGCCGGATGTGTCTCGTCGAAGTCGAGAAGATGCCGAAGGCCGTGCCTGCCTGCGCGACGCCCGTGTCGGCCGGCATGATCGTGCACACGCAGTCCGACAAGGCCGTGAAGGCGCAGCAGTCGGTGATGGAATTCCTCCTCATCAATCACCCGCTCGACTGCCCGATCTGCGATCAGGGCGGCGAATGCCAGCTGCAGGATCTGGCGGTCGGCTACGGCAAGTCGTCGTCGCGCTACTCGGAAGAAAAGCGTGTGGTGTTCCACAAGAACGTGGGCCCGCTGATCTCGATGGAAGAGATGTCGCGCTGCATCCACTGCACGCGCTGCGTCCGCTTCGGCCAGGAAATCGCCGGCGTGATGGAGCTCGGCATGCTGGGTCGCGGCGAGCACTCGGAAATCACGACGTTCGTCGGCAAGACGGTCGACTCCGAGCTGTCGGGCAACATGATCGACCTGTGCCCGGTCGGCGCGCTGACCAGCAAGCCGTTCCGCTACAGCGCCCGTACGTGGGAACTGTCGCGCCGCAAGTCGGTGAGCCCGCACGATTCCGTCGGCGCGAACCTCGTCGTGCAGGTGAAGAACAACCGCGTGATGCGCGTGCTGCCGTTCGAGAACGAAGCGATCAACGAATGCTGGATCTCGGACAAGGATCGTTTCTCGTACGAAGGTCTGAACAGCGAAGAGCGCCTGACGAAGCCGATGCTGAAGCAGGGCGGCCAGTGGATCGAAACCGACTGGCAGACCGCGCTCGAGTATGTCGCGAAGGGCCTGAAGGGCATCGCCGCGGATCACGGCGCGAACGCGCTGGCGATGCTCGCGAGCGCGCACAGCACCGCTGAAGAGCTGTTCCTCGTGAAGCAGCTCGCCAACGAACTGAAGACGCCGAACGTCGACTTCCGTCTGCGTCAGCAGGATTTCTCGGCGCCGGTCCAGGGCGCACCGTGGCTCGGCATGCCGATCGCCGACCTGTCGAACGTGGATGCTGCATTCGTCGTCGGTTCGTTCCTGCGCCGCGACCACCCGCTGTTCGCCGCACGCCTGCGTCAGGCCGCGAAGAACGGCGCGAAGCTGCACTTCCTGCACGCGACCGCCGACGACTCGCTGATCCCGACCGCGAAGCGCATCGTCGCTGCGCCGTCGGCATGGCTCGACGAACTGGCCGGCGTCGCCGCGGCCGTCGCGCAACTGCGCGGCGTCGCACTGCCGGACACGCTCGCGGGCGTCACTGCGTCGCCGGCCGCGCAAGCGGTCGCCCAGTCGCTCGCGAACGGCGAGCGCCGTGCGGTGCTGCTCGGCAACGTGGCCGTCCGTCATCCGCAATTCGCACAGCTGCACGCCGTCGCACAGTGGATCGCCGACAACACCGGCGCCACGTTCGGCTTCCTGACCGAAGCGGCGAACACGGTTGGCGCGCACGTCGTCGGTGCGCTGCCGGGCGAAGGCGGCCTGAACGCGCGCGAAGCGTTCGCGCAGCCGCGCAAGGGCTACGTGCTGCTGAACGTCGAACCGGAATTCGACACCGCCGATCCGGCGCAGGCGCTTGCCGCGCTGAACCAGGCTGAAATGGTCGTCGTGATGTCGCCGTTCAAGCACGGCCTCGATTACGCCGACGTGCTGCTGCCGGTCGCGCCGTTCACGGAAACGGCCGGTACGTACGTGAACGCGGAAGGCTCGGTGCAGAGCTTCAACGGCGTCGTGCGCCCGCTCGGCGACACGCGTCCGGCGTGGAAGGTGCTGCGCGTGCTCGGCAGCCTGCTCGGCTTGCCGAACTTCGAATACGAGACCGCCGAAGAAGTGCGTCTTGCGGCGCTCGGGGACGCAGGTGTCGCGAGCCGTCTGTCGAACCAGGCGTCGGTCGCGCCGGCACGCGTCGCGGCGACTGCCGCGAACGGCGGTTTCGAGCGCCTCGCCGATGTGCCGATCTATCACGCCGACGCACTCGTGCGCCGCGCAGGTGCGCTGCACCTGACGGCCGCCGCGAAGGTGGCGAACGCCGCAGCCCTGCCGGCCGCGCTGTTCGACAAGCTGGGCTTGAAGGAAGGCGACGCGGTGCGCGTGCGCCAGGGCGAGCGTGCGGTGCAGTTGCCGGCCGTGCGCGACGCGAATCTTGCGGAGACGGTCGTTCGCGTGTCGGCGGCGACGCCTGCCGGCGCAGCGCTCGGCAGCCTGTCCGGTGAACTGGTGGTGGAGAAGGCGTAAATGAGCTTGTTCGATACGATCAACGCGGGCGGAGCCCAGCTTCTCGGCATCGCATGGCCGACGGTGTGGGCCATCGTGCGCATCCTCGTCGTCGCCGTCGTGATCCTGCTGTGCGTCGCGTACCTGATTCTGTGGGAACGCAAGCTGATCGGCTGGATGCACGTGCGTCTCGGCCCGAACCGCGTCGGCCCCGCCGGCCTGCTGCAGCCGATCGCCGACGTGCTGAAGCTGCTGCTGAAGGAAGTCATTCAGCCGAGCGCCGCCAGCCGCTGGCTGTACCTGATCGCGCCGGTCATGACCGTCGTGCCGGCGTTCGCCGTCTGGGCGGTGATCCCGTTCCAGGCCGAAGCCGTGCTCGCGAACGTGAACGCCGGCCTGCTGTATGCGATGGCGATCTCGTCGATCGGCGTGTACGCGGTGATTCTCGCCGGCTGGGCGTCGAACTCGAAGTACGCGTTCCTCGGCGCGATGCGCGCGGCGGCCCAGATGGTGTCGTATGAAATCTCGATGGGCTTCGCGCTGGTGCTCGTGCTGATGACGGCCGGCAGCCTGAACCTGTCGGAAATCGTCGGCTCGCAGCAGCACGGCTTCTTCGCCGGCCACGGCGTGAATTTCCTGTCGTGGAACTGGCTGCCGCTCCTGCCGGCGTTCGTCGTCTACTTCGTGTCCGGCATCGCCGAAACGAACCGCCACCCGTTCGACGTGGTGGAAGGGGAGTCGGAGATCGTCGCGGGTCACATGATCGATTACTCGGGCATGGCGTTCGCGCTGTTCTTCCTCGCCGAGTACATCAACATGATCGTGATCTCGGCGCTCGCCGCGACGCTGTTCCTCGGCGGCTGGGATGCACCGTTCGAATTCCTGTCGTTCATTCCGGGCGTCTTCTGGCTGGTGCTGAAGGTGTTCGCGCTGCTGTCGGTGTTCATCTGGGTTCGCGCGACGTTCCCGCGCTACCGTTACGACCAGATCATGCGTCTGGGCTGGAAGGTGTTCCTGCCCGTCACGGTGATCTGGGTGGTCGTGGTCGGCTTCTGGATGATGTCGCCGCTCAACATCTGGGTGAAGTAAAGATCGGACGAAATCATGACGGCAATCCAACACTTCTTTAAGACCTTCTTCCTGACGGAGCTGCTGAAGGGGCTCGCGCTGACCGGTCGCTACACGTTCCGGCGCAAGTTCACCGTGCAGTTCCCGGAAGAGAAGACTCCGATTTCACCGCGCTTTCGCGGGCTGCATGCGCTGCGCCGCTACGAGAACGGCGAAGAGCGCTGCATCGCGTGCAAGCTCTGCGAGGCCGTGTGCCCCGCACTGGCGATCACGATCGAATCGGAAACGCGTGCGGACAACACGCGCCGCACGACGCGCTATGACATCGACCTGACGAAGTGCATCTTCTGCGGTTTCTGCGAAGAGAGCTGCCCGGTCGATTCGATCGTCGAGACGCAGATTCTCGAGTATCACGGCGAAAAGCGCGGCGACCTGTATTTCACGAAGGAAATGCTGCTCGCGGTGGGCGATCGCTACGAGAAGGACATCGCTGCGGCGAAGGCCGCCGACGCGCCGTATCGTTGATTGTGTTTGCAGTGCCGGCCCGGCATGAACGGGTCGAGCCGCCGCGACGGGTGCGGCACGCGAGAGCGTCCCGCAAGCCGCGCCTGACTATGGCCTAACGATGAACCGGTAATCATGGAATTCACGACCGTACTGTTCTACATCTTCGCGCTGCTCCTGGTGGTATCAGGGCTGAAGGTGATCACTTCGCGCAACCCGGTGGCGTCTGCGCTTTTCCTTGTGCTGGCGTTCTTCAACGCCGCCGCGATCTGGATGCTGCTGGAAGCGGAGTTCCTCGCGATCCTGCTGGTGCTGGTGTACGTGGGCGCCGTGATGGTGCTGTTCCTGTTCGTCGTGATGATGCTGGACATCAACATCGATTACCTGCGCCGCGACTTCAAGCGCTTCGTGCCGATGGCAACGGTGGTCGGCGCGATCATCGTGGTCGAGACCGCGCTGATCCTGTGGCGCGGCTACGGCGACACGCATACGGTGCACGCGATGGCGACGGGCGCGATGGCCGACTGGTCGAACACGCGACTGATCGGCAAGGTGATCTACACCGACTACATCTTCGCGTTCGAAATCGCCGGCCTGGTGCTGCTGGTCGCGATCATCGCCGCGATCGGGCTGACCGAGCGCAAGGGCAAGGACAGCAAGCGCCAGCGCGTGTCGGATCAGGTCAAGGTGCGCCGCAACGACCGCGTGCGCCTCGTGAAGATGGAAGCGGAAAAGCCGCAGCCGGAAACGGCGCAGAGCGAAGCCGGTACGAGCACCAACGGCTAAGCGGAGGAAAAGAAACCATGCTGACTCTTGCTCACTACCTCGTACTCGGCGCGATCCTCTTTGCGATCGCGATCGTCGGGATTTTCCTGAACCGCCGCAACATCATCATCATCCTGATGGCGATCGAACTGATGCTGCTGGCGGTGAACACCAACTTCGTCGCGTTCTCGCACTACCTCGGCGATGTGCACGGCCAGATCTTCGTGTTCTTCGTGCTGACCGTCGCCGCAGCGGAAGCCGCGATCGGTCTCGCGATTCTGGTGACCCTGTTCCGTAAGCTCGACACGATCAATGTCGAGGATCTCGATCAGCTCAAAGGTTAATTTCAGGCAACGCTGTTATGTCAATGACACTCAATGAAAACCTGCTGCTGGCGATTCCGCTCGCTCCGCTGGCCGGCTCGCTGATTGCGGGGCTGTTCGGGAACGCAGTGGGGCGCAAGGGCGCACACCGGATCACGATCCTCGGCGTATTGATCGCGTTCCTCCTGTCGGCGAAAGTCTTCCTCGACGTGATGGGCGGCGCGAGCTTCAACGCGACCGTCTATGAATGGATGAACGTCGGCTCGCTGAAACTCGAAGTCGGCTTCCTCGTCGATTCGCTGACCGCGATGATGATGGTCGTCGTGACCTTCGTCTCGCTGATGGTGCACGTGTACACGATCGGCTACATGTCGGAGGAGGACGGCTACCAGCGCTTCTTCTCGTACATCTCGCTGTTCACGTTCTCGATGCTGATGCTCGTGATGAGCAACAACTTCCTGCAGCTTTTCTTCGGCTGGGAAGCGGTGGGTCTGGTGTCGTACCTGCTGATCGGCTTCTACTTCACGCGTGAGAGCGCGATCTACGCGAACATGAAGGCGTTCCTCGTGAACCGCGTGGGCGACTTCGGCTTCCTGCTGGGCATCGGCCTGCTGCTCGCGTTCGCGGGTTCGATGAACTACGGCGAAGTGTTCGCGAAGCGTGCCGAGCTCGCGAGCCTGCACTTCCCGGGCACCGACTGGGGCCTGCTGACCGTTGCCTGTATCTGCCTGTTCATCGGCGCGATGGGTAAGTCGGCGCAGTTCCCGCTGCACGTGTGGCTGCCTGACTCGATGGAAGGCCCGACGCCGATCTCCGCGCTGATTCACGCGGCGACGATGGTGACCGCCGGCATCTTCATGGTGTCGCGCATGTCGCCGCTGTTCGAGCTGTCGGATACCGCGCTGTCGTTCATCACGGTGATCGGCGCGATCACGGCACTGTTCATGGGCTTCCTCGGGATCGTCCAGAACGACATCAAGCGGGTGGTCGCGTACTCGACGCTGTCGCAGCTCGGCTACATGACCGTCGCGCTCGGCGTGTCCGCTTACCCGGTCGCCGTGTTCCACCTGATGACGCACGCGTTCTTCAAGGCGCTGCTGTTCCTTGGCGCCGGTTCGGTGATCATGGGCATGCACCACGACCAGGACATGCGCAACATGGGCGGCCTGCGCAAGTACATGCCGATCACGTGGATCACGTCGCTCGTCGGTTCGCTGGCGCTGATCGGTACGCCGTTCTTCTCGGGCTTCTACTCGAAGGACTCGATCATCGACGCGGTGAAGCTGTCGCACCTGCCGGGCTCGGGCTTCGCGTACTTCGCGGTCGTCGCGAGCGTGTTCGTCACGGCGCTGTACTCGTTCCGCATGTACTTCCTGGTGTTCCACGGCGAAGAGCGCTTCCGCAAGCCGAAGCATCCGGAATCGCCGATGGGCATGGCGGCCGCGCACGGCCACGACGATCACGGCCATGGCCACGGTCATGACGACCACGCGCACGAGCCGCACGAGACCCCGTGGGTCGTGTGGGTGCCGCTGGTCCTGCTGGCGATTCCGTCGGTGATCATCGGCGCGATTGCGATCGGCCCGATGCTGTTCGGCGACTTCTTCCAGCACGGCGTCGCATTCGACAAGGTGATCTTCATCGGCGCGAACCATCCGGCACTGACCGAGATGGCCGAAGAGTTCCACGGCTGGGTCGGCATGGGCCTGCACTCGGTGTCGGGCCTGCCGGTGTGGCTGGCGCTTGCCGGTGTCGTCGTCGCATGGTTCCTGTACCTGAAGCGTCCGGAGCTGCCGGCGTCGATCCGCCGCGCGTTCGGCCCGATCTACACGCTGCTGGACAACAAGTACTACATGGACAAGATCAACGAAGTGGTGTTCGCCCGTGGTTCGGTGGCGATCGGCCGCGGCCTCTGGAAGGAAGGTGACGTCGTCGTGATCGACGGCCTCGTCAACGGCAGCGCCCGGTTCATCGGCTGGTTCGCCGGCGTGATCCGCTTCCTCCAATCCGGTTACATCTATCACTACGCGTTCGCCATGATCATCGGCATGCTGGGGCTCCTGACCCTGTTTGTAACGCTCGGCGGCAAATAAGGCGGGGAGACAACACTAATGCACGCTTTTCCGATTCTCAGTACCGCGATCTGGCTGCCGATCGTTTTCGGCCTCCTCGTGCTCGCGGTGGGTAACGACAAAAATCCGGGCACGGCCCGCTGGGTCGCGCTGATCGGTTCGCTGCTCGGTCTCGCGGTCACGATCCCGCTGATCACGGGCTTCGATTCGAGCACGGCTGCGCTGCAGTTCGTCGAGAAGTCGACCTGGATCGAACGCTTCGACATCGCGTACCACCTCGGCGTCGACGGCATTTCGATGTGGTTCGTCGTGCTGACCGCGCTGATCACGGTGATCGTCGTGATCGCCGCGTGGGAAGTGATCACCGAGAACGTCGCGCAGTACCTCGCGGCCTTCCTGATCCTGTCCGGGATCATGATCGGCGTGTTCTCGGCGGCCGACGGCCTGCTGTTCTACGTGTTCTTCGAGGCGACCCTGATCCCGATGTACATCATCATCGGCGTGTGGGGCGGCCCGAACCGCGTGTATGCGGCATTCAAGTTCTTCCTGTACACGCTGGCCGGCTCGCTGCTGATGCTGGTCGCGCTGATCTACCTGTACACGCAGACGCATTCGTTCGACCTCGCGACGTGGCAGAACGCCAAGATCGCGATGACGCCGCAGATCCTGTTGTTCATTGCATTCTTCCTCGCGTTCGCGGTGAAGGTGCCGATGTGGCCGGTGCATACCTGGCTGCCGGACGCGCACGTGGAAGCGCCGACGGGCGGCTCTGTCGTGCTGGCGGCGATCATGCTGAAGCTCGGCGCGTACGGTTTCCTGCGTTTCTCGCTGCCGATCACGCCTGACGCAAGCCACTTCCTCGCACCGGTCGTGATCACGCTGTCGCTGATCGCGGTGATCTACATCGGCCTCGTCGCGATGGTGCAGGCCGACATGAAGAAGCTGGTCGCGTATTCGTCGATCGCGCACATGGGCTTCGTGACGCTCGGCTTCTTCATCTTCAACCAGCTCGGCGTCGAAGGCGCGATCATCCAGATGATCTCGCACGGCTTCGTGTCGGGTGCGATGTTCCTGTGCATCGGCGTGCTGTACGACCGTTTGCACTCGCGCCAGATCGCCGACTACGGCGGCGTCGTGAACGTGATGCCGAAGTTCGCGGCATTCGCGATGCTGTTCTCGATGGCCAACTGCGGCCTGCCGGGCACGTCGGGTTTCGTCGGCGAGTTCATGGTGATTCTCGCCGCCGTCCAGTACAACTTCTGGATCGCATTCGGCGCGGCATTCACGCTGATCCTCGGCGCCGCCTACACGCTGTGGATGTACAAGCGCGTGTACTTCGGCGCGGTCGCGAATGATCACGTTGCCAAGCTGAAGGACATCGGCCGTCGCGAATTCCTGATGCTGGCCGTGCTGGCCGCGTTCACGATGCTGATGGGCCTGTATCCGAAGCCTTTCACCGACGTGATGCACGTTTCCGTGGAAAACCTCCTCTCCCATGTCGGGCAGTCCAAACTGCCGCTGGCCCAGTAATCGCGAGCGGAGGAAATCAAGATCATGAACGCACCTATGAATGTCCTGTTGCCTGACGCGCTGGTGATGGTCGCCATCGTCGTCGCATGGCTGAACGACACCTTTACCGGTGCCGCTGGCCGCCGCCTGACCTATCTGATCGCGGTGGTTTCGTCGGTCGTCGCCGGCGTGTGGTTCGCGGTGCAGGCGCTCGACCCGCACCCGTACTACTTCTTCTCGCGGATGGTCGTCGTCGACTCGTTCGCGAGCATGATGAAGGCCGTCGTGTCGATCGGCTTCGCGGTCTCGCTCGTCTATTCGCGCAAGTACCTCGAAGACCGCGACATGTTCCGCGGCGACGTCTTCCTGCTGGGCATGTTCTCGCTGCTCGGTCAATTGGTGATGGTGTCGGGCAACAACTTCCTGACGCTGTACCTCGGCCTCGAACTGATGTCGCTGTCGCTGTACGCGGTCATCGCGCTGCGCCGCGACGCGCCGCAGTCGAGCGAAGCCGCGATGAAGTACTACGTGCTGGGCGCGCTCGCGTCGGGCTTCGTGCTGTACGGCATCTCGATGCTCTACGGCGCGACCGGCTCGCTCGAGCTGGGCGAGGTGTACAAGGCAGTCGGCGGCAACACCGACGCAGCCGTGCTGATGTTCGGCGTGGTCTTCATCGTCGCCGGTATCGCGTTCAAGCTTGGCGCCGTGCCGTTCCACATGTGGGTGCCGGACGTCTACCAGGGCGCACCGACCGCGATGACGTTGTTCGTCGGCGGTGGCCCGAAGGTTGCCGCGTTCGCGTGGGGTCTGCGCTTCCTGGTGATGGGCCTGCTGCCGCTCGCCCAGAACTGGCAGACCGCGCTCGTGATCCTCGCCGCGCTGTCGCTGATCGTCGGTAACATCACCGGTATCGTCCAGCGCAACATCAAGCGGATGCTCGCGTATTCGGCGATCTCGAACATGGGCTTCGTGCTGCTCGGCCTGCTGGCCGGCATCGTGAAGGGCGACGCGGCCGCACCGGCGAACGCGTACAGCTCGGCGATGTTCTACGCGATCGTCTACCTGATCACGACGCTCGGCTCGTTCGGCGTGGTGATGCTGCTCGCGCGCCGCGATTTCGAAGCGGAGACGATCGACGACTTCAAGGGCCTCAACAAGCGCAGCCCGGTGTTCGCGTTCGTGATGATGGTCATGATGTTCTCGCTGGCCGGTATCCCGCCGACCGTCGGCTTCTACGCGAAGCTCGCGGTGCTCGAGGCGACCGTCAACGCGGGTCTCACGTGGTTGGCCGTGCTGGCGGTGATCACGTCGCTGTTCGGCGCGTTCTACTACCTGCGCATCGTCAAGCTGATGTACTTCGATGCGCCGCAGGACACGGCCCCGATCACCGGCGATTTCTGCAAGCGCTCGATCCTCGTGCTGAACGGCGTCGCGGTCGTCGTGCTCGGCCTGATCCCGAGCCCGCTGCTGACGGCCTGCCTGCAGGCGATCCGTCATACGCTGCCGCTGTAATGTCGGCAGCCGGCTGGTTCATCGTGCTGTTGGCGCTCGTCTGCGCCAACGTGCCGTTCCTGAACCAACGCCTCTTCGCCGTCGTGCCGTTCGGCGCGACGAAGAAGAACGCGTGGGTTCGGATCGGCGAGCTGATCGTGCTGTATTTCGTCGTCGGCGCCCTCGGCTTCTGGCTCGAGTCGCGTGCCGGCAACCGCTTCGAACAGGGCTGGCAGTTTTACGCGATCACCTTCAGTCTTTTTGTCGTGTTCGCGTTTCCCGGCTTCACGTTCCAGTATCTCGTCAAACGACGCTGACAAGGGCCTGTCCGCCAGAAGGGCCGATCGCGGCGTCATGCTCCTCGTGAATACGTCGAGTATTCGCTTCGTCGCATTCCTTGCGCTCGGCCCTTCTGGCGGCCAGCGCAAGCTTGTTATTAGCGCGGACAGGCCCTTGGCCGTCGCGCTCATCCACGGAGCCGCCGATGGCCGAACTACCCAATCATGACGCCGCACTGACCGAAACCTGCCTCGAGAGCGAGGCGATTTTCGAAGGCTCGTTCCTCAAGCTCAAGCGCGATACCGTCCGTTTGCCGGACGGCAAGCGCGCCACGCGCGAATACGTTCAGCACCCGGGCGCGGTGATGGTGATCCCGCTGTTCGACGACGGCCGCGTGCTGATGGAAAGCCAGTATCGCTATCCGATCGGCAAGGTCATGGCCGAATTCCCGGCCGGCAAGCTCGATCCGGACGAAGGCGCGCTCGCCTGCGCGGTGCGCGAGTTGCGCGAGGAAACCGGCTACACGGCCCGCGAATACGTGTTCTTGGCCCGCATTCATCCGATCATTTCCTACTCGACCGAATTCATCGACCTGTATCTCGCGCGCGGGCTGACGGCCGGCGAGCGCAAGCTCGACGAAGGCGAATTCCTCGAAACTTTCACGGCGACGCAGGCCGACCTGCAGGAATGGGTGCGCACGGGCCAGATCACCGACGTGAAGACGATCATCGGCATGATGTGGCTCGACAAGGTGCTGTCCGGCACCTGGCCGCTCGGCCCGGTCCTGAACCCCTGACCGCGCGTCAGCGGCGGGTAGGGCGCCGCGTTACAATCCGGTGACGCGGACGCTTTCCGGCCGCGCGATCCTGATTTAGCACGATCGTTCACAAAAGCGCGTTTTGCGCTACACTCGTCACACGCCCTGATTCACAGCATGAAGGTCCTCGATTTACAGTGCCCGCACGGTCATCGGTTCGAAGGCTGGTTCGCTTCCGCCGATGAGTTCGAAGCGCAGTTGTCCCGCAAGCTGGTCGAATGTCCGGTGTGCGGGACGACCGAGATCAACCGGATGCCGTCGGCGCCGCGCCTGAACCTGTCGGGTGCGACGCAGGCGCAGCCGGCCGATCCGCGTGCGCTGCAGGCGCAGGTGATGCGCGCGCTGCGCGAGGTGCTGGAGAAGACCGAGAATGTGGGCGAGCGCTTCGCCGAGGAAGCGCGGCGCATCCATTACAACGAGGCGCCGGCACGCAGCATTCGCGGCGTCACGACGCCGGAGGATGCGCAATCCTTGGTTGAAGAAGGCATCGACGTGATGCCGCTGCCGATTCCCGCCGCGCTGAAAGAACCGCTGCAATGACGTACGCAGTGGGTCCTGGCCGGGCCGGATGGCCGCGGTCAGGAGACACTGCGCATGGATCTGGACTATTCCCCCGCCGACGACGCGTTCCGCGTTGACGTCCGCGCCTGGCTCGAGGCCAATCTGCCTCACGCCCTGCGCGCCAAGGTACTCGATCACAAACGACTCGACCGCGAGGATTTCGCGAGCTGGCACCGGATTCTCGGCCAGCGCGGCTGGTCCGCGCCCGCGTGGCCGGCTGAATACGGCGGCCCGGGCTGGAACGCGACGCAGCGCCACATCTGGGACGAGGAGTGCGCCCGCATCGGCGCGCCGACCGTGCTGCCGTTCGGCGTGTCGATGGTCGCGCCGGTGCTGATGAAATACGGCAGCGAAGCGCAGAAGCGCCACTATCTGCCGCGCATCCTCGACGGCACCGACTGGTGGTGTCAGGGCTATTCGGAGCCCGGCTCCGGGTCGGACCTCGCGTCGCTGCGCACCCGCGCCGAACGCCATGGCGATCACTACGTCGTCAACGGCCAGAAGACCTGGACCACGCTCGGCCAGTTCGCGGACATGATGTTCTGCCTCGTGCGCACCGATCCAGCGGCGAAGAAGCAGGAGGGCATCTCGTTCCTGCTGATCGACATGGCGACGCCCGGCATCACCGTGCGTCCGATCATCACGCTCGACGAGGATCACGAGGTCAACGAGGTGTTCTTCGAGGACGTGAAGGTGCCGGTCGAGAACCTCGTCGGCGACGAAAACCGCGGCTGGACCTACGCGAAATACCTGCTGGGCCACGAGCGCACCGGTATCGCGCGCGTCGGCGCGTCGAAGCGCGAGCTCGTGTTCCTGAAGCGCGTGGCGTCGCACCAGCAGAAGAACGGCAAGCCGTTGCTCGCGGATCCCGTGTTTGCCGCGAAGGTCGCCGCGCTCGAGGTCGAGCTGATGGCGCTCGAGGTGACGGTGCTGCGCGTCGTGAGCCGCGAGACGAGCGGCAAGGGGCCGGGCCCCGAGGCGTCGATGCTGAAGATCAAGGGGACCGAGGTGCAGCAGGCGCTCACCGAGCTGATGTTCGAGGCGATCGGGCCGCTCGCGGCGCCGTTCGACGTGCCGTTCCTCGAGGGCGAGCGCGAACACAGCATCGCCGGCGACGACGATGCCGCGCCGCTCGCCGCGTACTACTTCAATTATCGGAAGACGTCGATCTACGGCGGCTCGAACGAGATTCAGAAGAACATCATCGCGCAGATGATCCTCGGGCTGTGATCAGGGAACGGAGACAACCATGGATTTCAGCTTTACCGATGAGCAGCAACAGTTCGCCGACGCGCTGCGCCGCTATCTCGGCGAGCAGTACGGTTTCGACGCGCGCCAGGCGATCGTGCGCAGCGATGCGGGCGTGTCGGACACGCAATGGAGCGCATTCGCGGAGCTGGGCCTGACCGCGCTGCCCGTGCCGGAGGCTCAGGGCGGATTCGGCGGCGGCCCCGTCGACATGCTGGTCGCGATGCAGGAGCTCGGCCGCGCACTCGTGGTCGAGCCGTACTGGGCGACGGCGGTCGGCATCGAGGCGCTGCGGATTGCCGGTTCCGGCACGGGCGACGATGCCGCGCTGCTGGAAGCGGTCGCACAGGGGCAGAAGCGCCTGGCGGTCGCGTTTCACGAACCGCGGGCGCGCTACGACCTGTACGAACTCGGCACGCAGGCGCGCGAGCAGGGCGGCGCTTGCCGGTTGACCGGCATCAAGTCGGTCGTTCAGCACGGCGCACAGGCACACGCGTGGATCGTGCCCGCGCGGGTCGACGGCGGCGGCATCGGTCTGTTCGTCGTCGAGCGCGACGCCGCGGGAGTGAAGCTCGTCGACTATCGGACGATCGACGGCCAGCGCGCCGCAACCATCGAGCTGCATGAAACGCCCGCGCGGCAACTGACCGGCGGCGCACGCGATGCGGCCGCGCTCGAGCAGATTGCCGATTACGCGACCTTCCTGCTCTGCGCGGAAGCGGTCGGCGCACTCGACGAACTGAACCGCGCGACGGTCGAGTACACGAAGACGCGCGAACAGTTCGGCGTGCCGATCGCGCGTTTTCAGGCGCTGCAGCACCGGATGGTCGACATGCTGATTCACGCGGAGCAGGCGCGTTCGCTGACCTACCTGGCCGCGGTGCGTTACGCGGGCGGCGATGCCGATGCGCGGCGCAAGGCGGTGTCGGCCGCGAAGGCGCGGGTCGGCGCGGCAGCGCGCTTCGTCGGCCAGCAGGCCGTGCAACTGCACGGCGGCATGGGCGTGACCAACGAGGTGGCCGCCGCGCACCTGTTCAAGCGGCTGTCGATCATCGAGACGACCCTCGGCGACACCGATCACCACCTTGCGCGCATCGCGGCCCTGCCGGATTTCGCACAGGCCGACGCGGTATGACGGCGACGCGCGAGCGCGCCACAGGAGACACACAGTGGGTATCAGTTACGAAGACCTTGAAGTCGGCAGTACGACCGAAATCGGCCGCTACACGTTCGAGCCGGACGACATCAAGGCGTTCGCGCAACGCTACGATCCACAGCCGTTCCATCTGGACGAGGAAGCCGGCAAGGCATCGCCGTTCGGCGGACTGGTCGCGAGCGGCTGGCATACGTGTTCGGTATTCATGAGCCTCCTCGTCAAGAAGCTCGGGCCGGATTCGACCAGCATGGGTTCGCCCGGCATCGATTCGATCCGCTGGCTCAAGCCCGTGCGTGCCGGCGACACGATCACGATGCTCCAGAAGATCCACGACAAGCGCGTGTCGGCGAGCAAGCCTGACCGCGGCATCGTGTCGTCGGAGTGGATCGGCATCAACGGCGCCGGCGACACGGTGATCTCCGTGCATACCAAGGTGATCTTCGGGCTGCGCCATCCGCAAGGGGCGGGCGCATGACGGACGTGACATTGCCGCTGATCGCGTCGCCGCAGGCGCTCCATGCACAGATCGGCGCGGAACCGCTGGCAAGCGGCTGGGTCGAGATCGACCAGCGTCGGGTCGACGGTTTCGCCGACGCGACCGGCGATCGCCAGTGGATCCACGTCGATCCCGAGCGCGCGCGGCGCGAGTCGCCGTTCGGCGGTCCGATCGCGCACGGATTCCTCACGCTGTCGCTGATTCCCGTGCTGATGGCCGAGGCGATGCGCTTCGAGCAGAAGATGGGCGTGAACTACGGATTGAATCGCGTGCGGTTCCTGAAGCCGGTGCCGGTCGGCACGCGTGTGCGCGCGCTGTTCGCGGTGAAGGAAACCGCGGAGGCCGCGCGGGGCGGCGTGCAGGTCACATGGTCGGTATCGGTGCAGGCCGAGCGTCGCGACACGCCGTTGCTGGTTTGCGCGGCGGAATTCATTACGCTGCACTACTTCTGATGCGCGCGGCGGCATCGGCGGATGCCGCCCGCGTTGCCCACGCGTGCTGCTTCAGTGCTTCGCGTATTGCGTCGCGCCGAACAGCATCTCGCGCGCCTTGTCGTCCTGCAGTGCCTTGCGCATCGACGCGAGGACTTCGACGCCGCGCTGCACGGCCGGACGCGCGGCAATCGCTTCCTGCCAGCGCTTCACGTTCGGCAGCTCATCGAGCACGATGCCCTGGTTCTGCCACGAACGCGTCCACGGGAACGTCGCGATGTCCGCGATCGTGTACGTGTCGCCCGCGAGATATTCGGATTCGCCGAGGCGTTTTTCCATCACGTTGTACAGGCGCTTCGCTTCGTTCGTGTAGCGATTGACCGCGTATTCGATCTGCTCCGGCGCGTACAGGCGGAAGTGATGCGCCTGCCCGAGCATCGGGCCGACGCCGCCCATCTGGAACATCAGCCATTCGAGCGTCGCATAGCGCGCGGCCGGGTCGGTCGGCAGGAACTTGCCGGTCTTTTCCGCGAGGTACACGAGGATCGCGCCCGATTCGAACAGCGAGATCGGCTTGCCGCCTGGGCCGTCCGCGTCGACGATCGCGGGGATCTTGTTGTTCGGGCTGATCTTCAGGAATTCGGGCTTGAACTGGTCGCCCGCACCGATATCGACCGGATGCACGCGATACGCGAGGCCTGTTTCCTCGAGCATGATGTGGACCTTGTGGCCGTTCGGGGTCGCCCAGCTGTAGACGTCGATCATCGTCAACTCCTTCGTTGCATGCACGAAAACGGCGCCGGCAGGACGCCGCGACAGGCGGTCATTAGAGCATGGATCGACGTGCGCTGCAGGCGGCGGGAAGGCGCGGCCGCGCGCCGGCGCACGGCGTGTCGATGCGGCGCGGCGAGGCCGTTAGAACAGCGGGATTGCGCGGATCAGCGCTTGTAGCGCGGCTGGCGTTTCTCGAGAAACGCGGTAATGCCTTCGAACGCGTCCGCATGATGCAGCGACGCGACGAAGTGATCGCGCTCGGTGCCGAGATGGGTTTCGAGCGGCTGTGCGGGCGCATCGTCGAGCAGCGACTTGATGCGCGTGAGTGCGTTCGGCGAGATGCCGGCAAGCGAATCGGCCCACGCGAGCGCATCGGACAATGCGGCGCCGGGCACGGCGAGCCGATTGACGACGCCGAGCGCGTGCAGGCGTTCGGCCGCGACGGGCTTGCCTTCGAACAGGATTTCGGCGGCCAGCGCACGCGGCAGCGCGCGGGCGAGGAACCACGAGCCGCCGCCGTCGGGCGTGAGGCCGACGCGCGCATACGACATCACGAACTTCGCGTCGTGTGCGGCGACGATCAGGTCGCACGCGAGCGCGAGCGAGAAGCCCGCGCCGGCCGCCGCACCTTCGACCGCCGCGATCACGGGTTTCGTCGATGCGCGGATCGCCGTGATCCACGCGCCGAGCTGATCGATGCCGTCGGCCTGGTAGGACGGATCCTTCGAGCGGTTCTCGAGCAGCCGGTTCAGGTTGCCGCCCGCGCAAAAGAAACGATCGGCGCCCGTGAGCACGACCGCGCGAATCGCGGGATCACGCTCGGCGGTGGCGAGCGCTTCGACGCCGGCCGCATACATGTCGGGATGCAGCGCATTGCGCGCGCCGGGATTGGACAGCGTGAGGACGAGCGTCGATTCGCTCTCGGGCGGACGCGAGGCCAGCAGTTCAGCACTCATGCGAGGGTGTCTCCATCGGATGGCGAGGCTGCGGCGCCGCGCGTTGCGCGGGCTCGTGCGCATACCCGCGAGGGCGCTGCCGCAGCGGATGCATTGTTGTCGTGACGGACATCAAACTGCTTTAGACTAGCACGAACGTGCTTTTCAGCGCGACGAATCCTGGTGCGGCCGGCGTCGCTGCGGCCGCGCTCCCGCAACGAAGGAGACTCCGATGCTACAGCTGTGCGGTATTCCGTTGTCCAACTATTACAACAAGGTGAAGTTCGTCCTGCTCGAACATGACATCCCGTTCGAGGAAGCGACATGCACGTTGCCGGTCAGCGATCCTGCATTGCTCGCCGATTCGCCGCTCGGCAAGATTCCGTTCCTGAAGACGGAAGAGGGTGCGCTGTTCGAGTCGCAGGTGATCATCGAGTATCTGGCCGCGCGTTATCCCGACAAGGTCATTTTCCCGGCGGGGCTGTTCGCGGCCGCGAAGGTGCGCGAACTGATCGAGACGCTCGAGCTGTATCTCGAATGGCCCGCGCGTGAGGTCTATACGGAAGCGTTTTTCGGCGGCAAGGTCAGCGACGGGACCAAGGCGCATGTCGAGAAGCGGCTGCCGCGTGCGATCGATGCATTCAAGCGGATGACGCAGTTCTCGCCCTACGTGCTCGGCGACACGTTCGGTCTTGCGGACATCGCCGCATCGGTCCACCTGCCGGTGATCGGGATGGCGACGAAGGCCATCTTCGGCCGCGATTTCCTGCTCGACGCCGGCATCGACTGGAAGGCGCACGCGAAGCTGGTCGGCGAGCGGCCGGCCGCGCAGCGCGTGGCGGCCGATCGCAAGGCCTATGTCGAGGCGACAGCCGCCGCGCGTTCGTAAGCACTAGCCGGATACAGAGCGGGCAGCGCCTTGCTGCCCGTGCCGGACTTACAGGCGCGCGAGCCGCTCGAGTGCGGACGCGAGCGTGCTTTCCTGTTTCGCGAAGCAGAAGCGCACGACGCCCGATTCGTGCGGCTCGTGATAGAACGCCGACACCGGAATCGCCGCCACGCCGATCTCCGACGTGAGCCACTTCGAGAATTCCGCTTCGGGCAGGTCGCTGATCGCCGAATAGTCGACGCACTGGAAGTACGTGCCCGTGCACGGCAGCAGCTTGAAGCGCGTGCGTTCGAGGCCGGCGCGGAAGAAGTCGCGCTTCTTCTGGTAGAAGTCGGGCAGCGTCAGGTACGGTGCCGGGTCGCGCAGGTAGTCGGCGAGCCCGATCTGCGTCGGCGTGTTCACCGTGAACACGTTGAACTGATGGACCTTGCGGAATTCGGCCATCAGTGCGGCAGGCGCCGCGACATAGCCGATCTTCCAGCCCGTCACGTGGTAAGTCTTCCCGAAGCTCGACACGATGAAACTGCGCTCGGCCAATTCCGGGTAGCGCGCGACGCTCTCGTGCCGGGCGCCGTCGTAGACCATGTGCTCATACACTTCATCGGACAGGGTCAGCACGTTGGTGCCGCGCACGATCTCCTCGAGCTTGCGCATGTCGGCCTCGCGCCACACGGTGCCGGTCGGATTGTGCGGCGTGTTGATCATGATCATCCGCGTCTTCGGCGTGATCGCGGCGGCGAGACGATCGAACGGGATCGCATAGTCGGGCGCCTCCAGCGTGACGAACACCGGCTTGCCGCCGGCGAGCTCGATCGACGGCAGGTAGCTGTCGTAGGTCGGCTCGACGACGATCACCTCGTCGCCCGGATGCACCGCGCACAGGATCGCCGTCAGCAGTGCCTGCGTCGCGCCGGCCGTCACCGTGATCTCGGTGGCCGGGTCGTAGCGCCGGCCGTAGACCTGCGCGATCTTGTCGGCGATCGCGTCGCGCAGCGGGGCGACGCCCGCCATCGGCGGATACTGGTTGTGGCCGTTGCGCATCGCGGCCGCGACCGCGTCGACGATGCGCGGGTCACAGTCGAAATCCGGGAAGCCCTGGCCGAGATTCACGGCGCCTTTCTCGGCGGCGAGCGCGCTCATGACCGTGAAGATCGTGGTGCCGACGGTCGGCAGGCGCGATGGGAAAACGGGATTCGTAGGCATGTCGGAAGGAGCGTTCATCGATACGGTCGCAGCGTGTTGCGTCGGCCCGTCAGGCCGGCGTGGTGGGGATGGCCGACGCGGCATCGAGCGCGCAGGCTTCGGTAAACGGCGCGGGCTGCGCGATCCGGAAGCCGAAGTCGCGTGCGGTGCGCTTCGCGAGCTTGAGCAGCGCACGGTCCTTCGACACGAGCCAATCGGCCTGCGCGGCGCGCGCGAGTTCGAGAAACTTCTGATCGTCGCGGTCCTTGCACTTCGGCAACGGCGGCGCGTCGGCGTCGACGGGCGGCGGCTCGACGCGGCTCGTCAGGCGTGCGACGGTCGCGAGCGCTTCGGCCTTGTCGATCGCGCGCTCGCGGAACTGCGGGTAGTCGAGCACGAGCTCGAGTTCGTTCAGGCAGCGGCCGTCGATCACGGCGGCCAGCGTGCCGCGTTCGAGCGCAGCCCGGATCGGGCGTGTGGCAGGGTCGTCGAATACGAGTATGTCGATCCAGACGTTCGAGTCGAGCACGACGCGATGTGCGGCATGCGGGGCGGAGGAGCGGGTCATTCGTTACAATCGGTGGTTTTCGTCTGACCGCAAGGCACGGCGTGCCAGCGAGCCTCTATGATAATCGTTCTCTCTCCTGCCAAATCCCTCGACTACGATACGCCCGCCCACGTTCCGTCTTACACGAAGCCTGCATTCGTCGACGATGCGTCGGAACTGATCGACGGCCTGCGCAAGCTGTCGCCGCAGGACATCGCGACGCTGATGGACATCTCCGACCCGCTCGCGCGCCTGAACTTTCAGCGCTACGCGGACTGGTCGCCGACCTTCTCGCCGGCCAATGCGAAGCAGGCGGTGCTCGCGTTCAACGGTGACGTGTACGAAGGGTTCGATGCCAAATCGCTGTCGGCTGCCGATCTCGACTACGCGCAGCAGCACGTGCGCGTGCTGTCGGGCCTGTACGGGCTGCTGCGCCCGCTCGACCTGCTGCAGCCGTACCGGCTCGAGATGGGCACCCGTTTCGCGAACGCGCGCGGCAAGGATCTGTACGCGTTCTGGGGCGACCGGATCACGCGTGCGCTGAACGAGCAGCTCGAGACGCGCAGCGGCGTGGCGCGCGTGCTGGTCAACTGCGCGTCGACCGAATACTTCAAGTCGGTCAAGCCGAAACTGCTGGCCGCACCGGTCGTCACGCCGGTGTTCGAGGACTGGAAGGGCGGCCGCTACAAGATCATCAGCTTCCACGCGAAGCGCGCCCGTGGCCTGATGGCGCGCTATATCGTCGAGAACCGCATCGCCGAACCGGCGGCGCTGAAGGATTTCGCGCTGGAAGACTACGCGTTCGACGCCGCTGCATCGAACGATTCGACTTACGTATATCGCCGGCGAATCGGCGAGTGACCTGGCGGCCGTTCACGAGACGGCCGGCGCATGCATGCGGCCGGGCAGGCGGCAACTCCCGTTGCGCTCGACAGCTTTGCATGGGCCCGGAGTAAGTGCTGAAGCACCAACTCCGGTCGACAGTGGAGAGACAGATGACCCTTTCGATCACCAGCAATTTCGACGCGGGCGCCATCGACGTCGTGTCGTGCGACAGCCCGGACGCGATCCGGCTGCGCGTGCGCGGCGACAACCGCTCGGAATTCGCCCAATGGTTCTACTACCGCCTCACGGGCGCGCGCGGCGAGCGTTGCGTGATGTCGTTCGAGAATGCGGCCGAATGCGCGTATCCGTCGGGATGGCGTAACTACAGCGCGGTCGCGAGCTACGACCGCGTCGACTGGTTTCGCGTGCCGACGACCTTCGACGGCAAGACGATGACCATCGACCATACGCCCGAGTTCGACAGCATCTACTACGCGTATTTCGAGCCGTATTCGGAAGAACGCCACGCGGCGTTTCTCGGCGCGGTCCAGCAGTTGCCGCAGGCGCGCGTCGTCGAGCTTGGCCGCACGGTCGAAGGCCGGCCGATGTCGTTGCTGACGCTGGGTACGCCCGAAGTCGACGGCGCACCGAAGAAGAAGGTGTGGGTCATCGCGCGTCAGCACCCCGGCGAGACGATGGCCGAATGGTTCATCGAAGGGCTCGTCAAGCGGCTGGCCGGATGGGGCGATTGGGCGGGCGATCCGGTCGCGCGCAAGCTTTACGATCGCGCGACGTTCTACATCGTCCCGAACATGAACCCGGACGGGAGCGTGCACGGCAACCTGCGCACCAACGCGGCGGGCGCGAACCTGAACCGCGAGTGGATGGAGCCCGATGCCGAGCGCAGCCCCGAGGTGCTGGCCGTGCGCGATGCGATCCACGCGATCGGCTGCGACATGTTCTTCGACATTCACGGCGACGAGGATCTGCCGTACGTGTTCGTCGCGGGTTCGGAGATGCTGCCGAGCTTCACCGAGCAGCAGCGCAAGGAGCAGACCGCGTTCATCGATGCGTTCAAGGTCGCGAGCCCGGATTTCCAGACCGAGCACGGCTACGCGGCGAGCAAGTACAAGGAAGACGCGCTCAAGCTCGCATCGAAGTACATCGGCCACCAGTTCGGGTGCCTGTCGCTGACGCTCGAGATGCCGTTCAAGGACAACGCGAACCTGCCCGACGAGCGGGTCGGCTGGAACGGCGAACGCAGTGCGGCGCTGGGTGCCGCGATGCTGGCGGCAATCCTGGTGCACGTCGACACGTTCGCGTAAGCGCATCGCCGTCGACATGAAGAAAGCCGGCGCATCGTGCGATGCGCCGGCTTTTTCGCTTCTGTCGTTGCCGCTACCGTCCGATCAGGACTTCTTCGCGGTTTTCTTCTTCACGACTTTCTTCTGGCCGCTTGATTTCTTCGTTGCGGCGGCTTTCTTGCCGGTGCGGCTCGTTGCCTTGACCTTGCCGCGGTGCGACTTGCCCGTGAACTTCTTCGTCGACGACGACGGGCGCTCGACGCGCGGCTTCAGCGGCGGCACCGGATCGTTCCAGCTGAACGCAAGCATTTGCTGACCGACATAGCCGCAGCGGAATTTCAGCGGCGTCGGGTCGCTGCCGTCGCTATGGATGCCGAGGCCGTCGACGGTGACGATGTTGTCCACCTTTACGCGCTGCTTGCCCTGATCGAACGAATCGTTCCACGGCGTGATCGCCGCGTTGCCGCTTTCGAACGCCTTCGGCGCGAAGTCGACGCGATCGAAGGCCGACGACGTGCTGGCGATGAAGCTACCGTGCGCCGCACAATCGGCGACGATCGGATCGGCATGCATCTCGTTGACGAATTTGTTGATTAGTTCGGAGCGCTGGTCGAGGAGGTCGGCGAATACCGGTGCCGGAAGCGCAAGCGACAGGCCGGCGACACAGGCTGCCAGCTTGCCGAGCGCCCGGAAAATCCGGAGCGAGGCAGGAGAGCTGTCCATCTGGTTATTGGTGAGGAGCGAATGAGGCATCGGGCAGGTATAGATGCCCGATGAAGAACAGGAGTTCAATCTTAGCGTAAAAAAGTTGGGCGGCAGTAGGTGCCGCACTCTCCCGCGCTGTGCCAAGCGGATCGGTGCGTGTGCCGATCGCATCGGAACCGGCGCACTCAGGCGCGCGGGCCGCCGAGACGATAGCGCCGCACGTCGAACGTCGTGACCCACGCCGGACGATAGACGGCGATGAGCGCGGTGGCCATGCCGGTGAACCACGCTTCGCCGAGCGCGAGCAGCGCGGTATTGAGCAGATAGCCGGCGGGAATCACGACGGGCACGCCGTCCGCGAGCGCGAGCTGGACGCCGGCCGCGGCCGCGGCGACCGCGACGATCGCGATAGCCGGGGACAAGAACCCCTGACCGGTGATGAACGATGCGAGGTTATGCGGGAGCCACGCGATCACGGCGCGCTGCAGCAACGCGGATACGGCCACCGGTAGCGCGCCGTAGATCAGATAGGTGAGGCCGATGCCGTGCCACGGCGCATCGAAGACGATCGCGGCGATGCCCGTGACGGCACCCATCGCGATCAGCGCAAGCGTCCAGTCGAACAGCGTGACGAGCAGCGTCGCGCCGAGCAGGTGCATGACGATGCCGTCCTCGAGCCATGCATTCGAGGCCCACAGAACCGTAATTGCAGTGACGAGCGCGAGCCACACGTGCTGGAGCGTTGCGTCCTGCAAGCGGACGAACGGGCGATTCCAGAGCGCGAGCGCGAGCAGAGCCACGGCGCCGATCCAGCCGCCGATGCCAACCCAGAGCGGAAGCGGTGTGAAAAGAAAACCCATGCGTCCATATTACTCGTTGAGCATCAAAGGTGGGAATCCGCACTTGCTGACCGTCGCAATATCGATACTGTCCGACTAGCGTTCGCGCCGAAACCGTGCCGGCGGTTCGGCCGCGAGCGGCAGGTCCGCGGTGTTTGCGTCCGGCAGCGGATACGGACGGTTCTTCCGTTGCCTGCGCAGCGGAACCGGGCCGCGTTCGCCGATGGTCGGCTTGTCTGCACGCTCACGGTTTGCCAGCAGCACCTCGAGATGCGGCGACAGCCAGCCGTTGTAGATCGCGACGGCCGCGGCCCGGTTTGCCGCGCCAAGCTGCTGGAAGATGCTGGCGAGGTGGATCTTTACGGTGCCTTCGCTGATGCCTAGCGTGCGGGCGATCATCTTGTTGGTGTTGCCCATGTGGACGAAGCGCATGATTTGCGCCTGTCTCGGCGACAGGAGGCGGCTTGCCGGGCGGCGCGGCAGCGATCCGGCGAGCGTCTGGAAATGGGCGTCGTGGCGGGCCGCGGCGGCGGAGGGCAGCAGGCTCAGCGCAATGGGCGGAATGTAGTGGCCGCCCAGCAGCACCATTTCGAGAGCCCGCACGATCAGGTGCGGCCGCATGGAGTGCGGGATCACGCCCGCGACGCCATAGTTGTAAAAGCGCTGGATGGCTTCCGGCGTGGATTCGTCGATCAATACCGCGGCGGGCGTCGGCGAGCAGGCGCTGCAGAGTGCCTGCAGTTCGCTGAGCCGGCCGACGTCCGGCCAGTTGATTGCGACGAGGTCGAAACGCTGGGCGCGCAGCAATCGACGCGCCTGGAAACCGTCGGGCGCATCGTTGATGCTGGCGTGACGGTCGATCTGCCGCAGCAGGGCCTTCAGTCCGTCACGCCGTTCGGCGTCTGAGTTCAACACCAGGAACCGCATATTCAACCTCCGTAAGGTGAGTCATTGATTTGCCGTCGGCATGTCTTGGCGTGGATCCGATCATGACAAAGACCTTACACGATGTCTGCTTGGCTGAAAGGCTTAGGAAAAGTCCGAAATTTTGAGCGGAGGGAAAATGCGGGCGAAAAAAAGCCGCTCCGGCAGGAACCGGGAGCGGCTTGGTCGGGCAGGCTCGACGAGCCTGCGGTGCGCGGATCAGTGAAAGTGCGGCTGGGCCGGCGATGCGTCTTCCGGCATTTCGGCGTGGACGATCTCGCCGAGGGGGTCCGCATAGAGCGGCACGCCGCAGTCGTCGCAGTACTCGGGCTCGAAGCGGCCTGCGTGCCGCCGGACGTCGGTTACGCCGCATTCCTTCAGCAGACTCACGATTTCCTCCATCGGCCCTTCCATCGGCGCTTCGCCTTCGAGCGTCGCGTTGTCGGTCGACACGTCGCCGTTCTCGCGGCCGTACAGAGGCCACACGACGCCATAGATCACGTCGTTGCTGGCACGTCGCGTGAAGCCGACGCGATACTCGTCGATCCGGCGCTCGCCGAAGCCCGCGACCACGGCGCGAAGTTCTTGCGGTGCCGCACCAAGTGTGTCGAAAAGATAACGGATGGCCGTTCGGACCGTGTGCGGACGGATCCTCTCGTCCGCATCGCGGCAGGCCGAGTAGTACGCGTCCGGAAGCAGGCATTCGAACTCGCAGCCGGGGAGGGCGACCGACAGGCTCGGGCCGCCCTGGGCGGTCCACTGCTCGAGACACTGGCCGCGTTCGATCCGGTTGCCGTGCTCTTCTTCCTGCCAGCGGAACAGCGGTGCACCGGCCGGCGCGGCCACCACGGCGAGCAGGAAGCGCGGGTCGGCGAGGATCGGCGAAGTTTCGGGCAGGTCGCCGAAGCTCAGCTTGGCGGCGTGCTGGCCGATTGCTGCATGCGCGAGTTGCTGGACGAGCCGGTAGGTCTCGACGTGGTGGCGCGGCAGCTGGTCGATGCTGTACAGGAACGGGGCCAGTCCGACGAGCGTGCCGCTCGCGAGCACGTGCGCCTGCAGTTGCGTGCGCAGTGCGTCGGCGACATCGCCTTTCAGCGAGCCTGACGGAATCATGTAGCGCGTCCACGCAAGAACGGGGACGGCAACCAGCAGTGCATCGTACGGCTGGCCGTCGTGCTCGATCACCATCGATTCACTGTGCGTCTCGGCCATGTCGGCGAGCGCGCCATAGGCATCGGGGTGGTTCTGCTGCAGATGGTCGAGTGCCGCGTCGAGCGTGGTCTGGTTGCCATTGCGAACGATCTTGGCGAGCAGTGCGTCGAGCTTCGCTTCCCAGAAGCGATCCTCGATGCGGCTGCCCGAGGCGAAGAGCGCAAGCGACAGGCCGACCAGTTTGTCGGCGTCGGGGGGGAGGCGTTTGGCGATTCGCTGGCGCATATTAAATACGTATAGAAAGGGGCGAAGAGCCTCACATTCTAGTCCGTTCTTTGCACCATAAGCGGCCTTGTGCTTCGGCATGGCCGGAAGGCCGTCTCGACGGGGGTGAAGAAAAATCCATCAAACCCCTTGCGCAGTTCGAGGCGGGTGCTTAGAATCACGCCTCTTTCGCGCTAACGGAAACGCGGCGCGGGAGGAAGGGAAGCGGTGCTGACGGGGAAGGTTGTAGAAGCCCCGGCGCACACGAAGTTGAACCCCCGCCGTCGCAGCGAAGCAGTTCAGAAAGTTGTTGACGAGCGAAGAAAGACGGTTCATAATCTCGCTTCTCTGCTGCTGAAAACGCAGCGCTGCCGGGAAACAGAAGGTTTCTCGCAGAAATGCTCTTTAAAAATTAACAGCCGATAAGTGTGGGCGCTTGATGGAAGCGAGCTGATCCTCGGATCAGATAGCGAAAGTATCAAGAGTCTCACACTAAAGTAAGTCAGGTTTATGAAGTGATTCATATTCCTGTCAGCTTTGAGTGAGCGACCGGTTCTTAACCGAACCGAAAACAGTAACAGGTTTAAACTGAAGAGTTTGATCCTGGCTCAGATTGAACGCTGGCGGCATGCCTTACACATGCAAGTCGAACGGCAGCACGGGTGCTTGCACCTGGTGGCGAGTGGCGAACGGGTGAGTAATACATCGGAACATGTCCTGTAGTGGGGGATAGCCCGGCGAAAGCCGGATTAATACCGCATACGATCCATGGATGAAAGCGGGGGACCTTCGGGCCTCGCGCTATAGGGTTGGCCGATGGCTGATTAGCTAGTTGGTGGGGTAAAGGCCTACCAAGGCGACGATCAGTAGCTGGTCTGAGAGGACGACCAGCCACACTGGGACTGAGACACGGCCCAGACTCCTACGGGAGGCAGCAGTGGGGAATTTTGGACAATGGGCGAAAGCCTGATCCAGCAATGCCGCGTGTGTGAAGAAGGCCTTCGGGTTGTAAAGCACTTTTGTCCGGAAAGAAATCCTTGGTTCTAATACAGCCGGGGGATGACGGTACCGGAAGAATAAGCACCGGCTAACTACGTGCCAGCAGCCGCGGTAATACGTAGGGTGCGAGCGTTAATCGGAATTACTGGGCGTAAAGCGTGCGCAGGCGGTTTGTTAAGACCGATGTGAAATCCCCGGGCTCAACCTGGGAACTGCATTGGTGACTGGCAGGCTAGAGTATGGCAGAGGGGGGTAGAATTCCACGTGTAGCAGTGAAATGCGTAGAGATGTGGAGGAATACCGATGGCGAAGGCAGCCCCCTGGGCCAATACTGACGCTCATGCACGAAAGCGTGGGGAGCAAACAGGATTAGATACCCTGGTAGTCCACGCCCTAAACGATGTCAACTAGTTGTTGGGGATTCATTTCCTTAGTAACGTAGCTAACGCGTGAAGTTGACCGCCTGGGGAGTACGGTCGCAAGATTAAAACTCAAAGGAATTGACGGGGACCCGCACAAGCGGTGGATGATGTGGATTAATTCGATGCAACGCGAAAAACCTTACCTACCCTTGACATGGTCGGAATCCCGCTGAGAGGTGGGAGTGCTCGAAAGAGAACCGGCGCACAGGTGCTGCATGGCTGTCGTCAGCTCGTGTCGTGAGATGTTGGGTTAAGTCCCGCAACGAGCGCAACCCTTGTCCTTAGTTGCTACGCAAGAGCACTCTAAGGAGACTGCCGGTGACAAACCGGAGGAAGGTGGGGATGACGTCAAGTCCTCATGGCCCTTATGGGTAGGGCTTCACACGTCATACAATGGTCGGAACAGAGGGTTGCCAACCCGCGAGGGGGAGCTAATCCCAGAAAACCGATCGTAGTCCGGATTGCACTCTGCAACTCGAGTGCATGAAGCTGGAATCGCTAGTAATCGCGGATCAGCATGCCGCGGTGAATACGTTCCCGGGTCTTGTACACACCGCCCGTCACACCATGGGAGTGGGTTTTACCAGAAGTGGCTAGTCTAACCGCAAGGAGGACGGTCACCACGGTAGGATTCATGACTGGGGTGAAGTCGTAACAAGGTAGCCGTATCGGAAGGTGCGGCTGGATCACCTCCTTTCCAGAGCTATCTCGCAAAGTTGAGCGCTCACGCTTATCGGCTGTAAATTAAAGACAGACTCAGGGGTCTGTAGCTCAGTCGGTTAGAGCACCGTCTTGATAAGGCGGGGGTCGTTGGTTCGAATCCAACCAGACCCACCATTGTCTTGTCTGCGGTAGGTACCTGAGGAAATCTGTACTCATGGGGGCATAGCTCAGCTGGGAGAGCACCTGCTTTGCAAGCAGGGGGTCGTCGGTTCGATCCCGTCTGCCTCCACCAATCCTCAATGACAAGTGTTCGACGTCGTCGAATCTTTGTCATTGGCGATTGAGCCAGTCAGAGTGATATCAACAGATATCGGCTGTCGTTCTTTAACAATCTGGAAGAAGTAAGTAATTTGGATAGCGGAAGCGTCTTGAGATGGACGTGAAAACTATCCGGGTTGTGATTGTATCGATGTATCTCAAGATGATTCGAACTCTATGTTTGACTCAATTGGAATACGGCACAACGCGAGAACTCAACCTGTAGCGACTGTCGCGTCGAAAGATGAGACAGACTCGTTATAGGGTCAAGCGAACAAGTGCATGTGGTGGATGCCTTGGCGATCACAGGCGATGAAGGACGCGGTAGCCTGCGAAAAGCTACGGGGAGCTGGCAAACGAGCTTTGATCCGTAGATGTCCGAATGGGGAAACCCACTCCTTTTGGAGTATCCATGGCTGAATACATAGGCCATGTGAAGCGAACGCGGTGAACTGAAACATCTAAGTAACCGCAGGAAAAGAAATCAACCGAGATTCCCAAAGTAGTGGCGAGCGAAATGGGATGAGCCTTGTACTCTTTATTTGTATTGTTAGCCGAACGCTCTGGAAAGTGCGGCCATAGCAGGTGATAGCCCTGTAGGCGAAAACAGTATGAAAGAACTAAGTGTACGACAAGTAGGGCGGGACACGTGAAATCCTGTCTGAAGATGGGGGGACCATCCTCCAAGGCTAAATACTCGTGATCGACCGATAGTGAACCAGTACCGTGAGGGAAAGGCGAAAAGAACCCCGGGAGGGGAGTGAAATAGATCCTGAAACCGCATGCATACAAACAGTCGGAGCCTCGTAAGGGGTGACGGCGTACCTTTTGTATAATGGGTCAGCGACTTACGTTCAGTAGCAAGCTTAACCGTATAGGGCAGGCGTAGCGAAAGCGAGTCCGAATAGGGCGTTCAGTTGCTGGGCATAGACCCGAAACCAAGTGATCTATCCATGGCCAGGATGAAGGTGCGGTAACACGTACTGGAGGTCCGAACCCACTAACGTTGAAAAGTTAGGGGATGAGCTGTGGATAGGGGTGAAAGGCTAAACAAACTTGGAAATAGCTGGTTCTCTCCGAAAACTATTTAGGTAGTGCCTCGTGTCTCACCTTCGGGGGTAGAGCACTGTCATGGTTGGGGGGTCTATTGCAGATTACCCCGCCATAGCAAACTCCGAATACCGAAGAGTGCAATCACGGGAGACAGACATCGGGTGCTAACGTCCGGTGTCAAGAGGGAAACAACCCAGACCGCCAGCTAAGGTCCCCAAATATAGCTAAGTGGGAAACGAAGTGGGAAGGCTAAAACAGTCAGGAGGTTGGCTTAGAAGCAGCCACCCTTTAAAGAAAGCGTAATAGCTCACTGATCGAGTCGTCCTGCGCGGAAGATGTAACGGGGCTAAGCTATATACCGAAGCTGCGGATGCGAGCTATGCTCGCATGGTAGGAGAGCGTTCCGTAAGCCTGCGAAGGTGCGTTGAAAAGCGTGCTGGAGGTATCGGAAGTGCGAATGCTGACATGAGTAGCGATAAAGGGGGTGAAAGGCCCCCTCGCCGTAAGCCCAAGGTTTCCTACGCAACGTTCATCGGCGTAGGGTGAGTCGGCCCCTAAGGCGAGGCAGAAATGCGTAGCTGATGGGAAGCAGGTCAATATTCCTGCACCATTGTTAGATGCGATGGGGGGACGGATCGCGGAAGGTTGTCCGGGTGTTGGAAGTCCCGGTCGCTGCATTGGAGAAGGCACTTAGGCAAATCCGGGTGCGTAATTCAAGGGTGTGGCGCGAGCTCCTTAGGGAGCGAAGCAATTGGAAGTGGTTCCAAGAAAAGCCTCTAAGCTTCAGTCTAATGATGACCGTACCGCAAACCGACACAGGTGGGCGAGATGAGTATTCTAAGGCGCTTGAGAGAACTCGGGAGAAGGAACTCGGCAAATTGGTACCGTAACTTCGGGATAAGGTACGCCCTTGTAGCTTGATGCGCCTGCGCGCAGAGGGTGAAGGGGTTGCAATAAACTGGTGGCTGCGACTGTTTAATAAAAACACAGCACTCTGCAAACACGAAAGTGGACGTATAGGGTGTGACGCCTGCCCGGTGCCGGAAGATTAAATGATGGGGTGCAAGCTCTTGATTGAAGTCCCGGTAAACGGCGGCCGTAACTATAACGGTCCTAAGGTAGCGAAATTCCTTGTCGGGTAAGTTCCGACCTGCACGAATGGCGTAACGATGGCCACACTGTCTCCTCCCGAGACTCAGCGAAGTTGAAGTGTTTGTGATGATGCAATCTACCCGCGGCTAGACGGAAAGACCCCATGAACCTTTACTGTAGCTTTGCATTGGACTTTGAACCGATCTGTGTAGGATAGGTGGGAGGCTATGAAACCGGAACGCTAGTTTCGGTGGAGCCGTCCTTGAAATACCACCCTGGTTTGTTTGAGGTTCTAACCTTGGCCCGTGATCCGGGTCGGGGACAGTGCATGGTAGGCAGTTTGACTGGGGCGGTCTCCTCCCAAAGCGTAACGGAGGAGTACGAAGGTACGCTAGGTACGGTCGGAAATCGTGCTGATAGTGCAATGGCATAAGCGTGCTTAACTGCGAGACCGACAAGTCGAGCAGGTGCGAAAGCAGGTCATAGTGATCCGGTGGTTCTGTATGGAAGGGCCATCGCTCAACGGATAAAAGGTACTCTGGGGATAACAGGCTGATACCGCCCAAGAGTTCATATCGACGGCGGTGTTTGGCACCTCGATGTCGGCTCATCTCATCCTGGGGCTGTAGCCGGTCCCAAGGGTATGGCTGTTCGCCATTTAAAGAGGTACGTGAGCTGGGTTTAAAACGTCGTGAGACAGTTTGGTCCCTATCTGCCGTGGGCGTTGGATATTTGAAGGGGGCTGCTCCTAGTACGAGAGGACCGGAGTGGACGAACCTCTGGTGTACCGGTTGTCACGCCAGTGGCATCGCCGGGTAGCTATGTTCGGAAGAGATAACCGCTGAAAGCATCTAAGCGGGAAACTCGCCTTAAGATGAGATATCCCTGGGGACTAGATCCCCTTGAAGGGTCGTTCGAGACCAGGACGTTGATAGGTCAGGTGTGTAAGCGCAGTAATGCGTTCAGCTAACTGATACTAATTGCCCGTAAGGCTTGATCCTATAACAAGTCTGTTTCGCGCTGACAGAGCGCGTCGGACCGGTTGGATTCTCGTGTGTGATACACACAACCCAAAATTACTGCTTCTTCCCGGATTGGTCGCGTTGCGAAGCAGCGCGACAACCCTCTTTGCCTGATGACCATAGCGAGTCGGTCCCACCCCTTCCCATCCCGAACAGGACCGTGAAACGACTCTACGCCGATGATAGTGCGGATTCCCGTGTGAAAGTAGGTAATCGTCAGGCTCCCCAAGCCAAGAACCCCCGCCCAAAAGGCGGGGGTTTTTGCATTGGCGCGGCGGAAAGGGCCAAGGCAGCACGACAAGGATCTCATCGCCGTTGATCCTGCCGTCATCGCCCACGCCGGAACGAAATCACGCGATTTGATACGATCGAAGTGTCGTCGGCCGCTTCGTGCGTCGACGTTCGTGTTCGACCAGAGCTTGATGGAGAGGGGCAGGGAATGAATATCGGCGACGCGTCGCGCGAATCCGGCGTCAGCGCAAAAATGATCCGGTACTACGAACAGGTCGGCCTCCTTGCGCCGAGCAAGCGTAGCGACGCCGGATACCGGATCTACGGTTCGGATGAACTCCATATCCTGCGTTTCATCCGCCAGGCGCGGCGGCTCGGCTTTCTCGTCGAGGATATCCGCAAATTGCTGATGCTCTGGCGAGACCGCTCCCGCGCCAGCGCGGAAGTGAAGTCGATCGCCCTCGAACACGTGGCCGAACTCGACAAGCGGATCGCGGAATTGAGCGACATGCGCAATACGCTCGCCGATCTCGCCGCGCACTGCCATGGTGACGGACGCCCGGAATGCCCGATCTTGGCGCGTCTTGCCGACCCCGTCGGTGAACCAGATTAGTGCACGCCCTCCAGGGCGAAGAGGAGCCTCAATTCAATATCCTTATAAATCAATGTGTTGACGAAGATGGTTCACGAACCATTCCGAATTGGAATGGTTTTCATGCAAGCATTTCACTAGCATCTTGGTGCGACATCGCTATAATTCGGGATAACCCTTACGGGAAATCCCCGAATCTCGAATTCGCCAGGGTTCCCCTTCCTTGGAGAAAGTCATGATCGCCTACATCGTCGAAAAGCTGAGCAACTGGTTCGAATCCGCAGAGCGCGAGCGCCGTGAGGCTTACCTCGCTACGTCGTCGGATATCGTCCAGCTCGAGAGCCGCATCCGTTCGCTCGAAACCAACGGCTACTCGCTGTAAGCGGAGTACCGTCAGGTGCCGTGTGGCACCGAGCGAAAAAGCAAGCCCCGTATTGACGGGGCTTTGTTTTTTTGTGCGCCGGATCTGGCGAAATCGTCAGCGTGGCGCTATGGTATGCACCTGCTTTTCCATAGGAAGATTACGACCATGCGCTTGCGTCTCGATGTGCGTCACGCTTCCGGTGCGCGTCTCGTTCTGGGCGCTGCGGTGCTCGTTCACGGCATCGCGGCGGGTGCGGCGACTTCGTCCAAGCCGCTGATTCTCGATACGCAACGCGGGATCCAGGATGGCCAGGGCGGCCTTGTGTTGCAAACGGCGCCGTTATCGTCCGAGCCGATTGTCGAACCCGCGGGCATGCGAACGCCGGCCGGGCAGGGACCGAATTCGTCGGTCCCGTTGTTCGTCGCGCCGTATATCAATGTGCCGGGCTGGGGTGCGTCGCGTGCGAATCAGCCGAGGCCCGCCCCGAGACTGCAACCGTAACGGCCCGCCGCCCGCTCAGTTCCCGCGGTGCTCGATCTCGCATCGGGCGCCGCTGTCCTGTCCCAGACGTTCGACGAGATAGGGCAGCGCTTCGTTCATGCTCTGTGCGAGCGTGTACGGCGGATTCAGGATGAACATTCCGCTGCCGTAAAGTCCTAGGCCATCTGCCGGCGGATTCGATACCGTCAACGTCAGGTGCAGCCAGTTGTTCGGCTGCAGGCGCTTGAGCTGTTCAGGAAAACGCTGCGACTCCACCCGCGCAACCTGCGGATACCAGATCGCGTAACACCCGGTGGCGAAACGCTTCAGGCATTCCGTTACGCAGGTCACCGTGCGCGCGTAATCTTTCTTGTCCTCATAGGACGGATCGATCAGCACCAGCGCGCGTCGCGGCGGCGGCGGCAGCAGCGCCTTGATCCCTTCGAAGCCGTCACCGGCGTAAATCATCGCGCGTCGCCCGGCATCGCGGAAGTTGTGACGCAGCACGTCGATTTCCGTCGTATGCATCTCGAACAGGCGCATCCGGTCCTGCTCGCGCATCGCGCGCCATGCAAGATACGGCGAGCCCGGATAGTAGTGCAGCTCGCCGTCATCGTTCAGCGCGCGCACCTCGTCGATGTAATCGCCGAGCGCCTCCGGCAGATTCTTGTCGTTCCACAGCGGGCCGATGCCGGTGTCGAATTCCCCCGTCTTGGCCGCATAACCCTCGCGCAGCGAATACACGCCGGCGCCTGCGTGCGTGTCGATGTACCAGTACGACTTGTCTTTCTTGTTCAGGTAGCGTAGCAGTTGGACGACGACGGCGTGCTTGAGCACGTCCGCGTGGTTGCCTGCGTGAAAACCGTGACGATAACTGAGCATGGCTGGCTGCCTGAAACGAAGGATGAATCGATGAAAACGGACGATCGCGCGCGGCCGTCGGGCCGCGTCCACTGCGGCCGCGTATTGTACGCGAGTGGACGTGACTCGCCTTACTCGTATGCGTCGCCGACGGCCTCCTCGATGCGTTGCCTGACCTCCGGCGTCAGCTTGGCGGCGACGTCGAGCGCGCGCATGTTGTCGCCGATCTGCTCGATCCGGGAGGCGCCCGTAATGACCGAACTCACGCGCGGATTCGCGAGTACCCACGCGATCGCGAGCTGGGCGGTGCTGCAACCGAGTTCGGCCGCGATTCCGCCGAGCCGTTCGACCACATCGTTGCTGGTCGGGTCCGTCAGCCGATCGCGGAGCCAATCGTAGCCCTGCAGTTCCGCGCGGCTGCCCGGCGGTACGCCATTACGGTACTTGCCGGTGAGCAGCCCCGATGCAAGCGGGCTCCAGGTCGTCAGGCCGAGGCCGTAGTCGTCGTAGAGCCGCGCGTATTCGCGTTCGACCCGGGTACGGTGGAACAGGTTGTACTGCGGCTGCTCGACGACCGGTTTGTGCAGATGGTGCCGCTCGGCAATTTCATACGCCGCGCGGATCTCGTCGGCACTCCATTCGGACGTGCCCCAGTACAGCGCCTTGCCGCGCACGATCATGTCGCTCATCGCCCACACCGTTTCCTCGATCGGCGTGTTCGGATCCGGGCGATGGCAGTAGACGAGGTCGACATAGTCGAGCTGCAGCCGGCGCAGCGAGCCGTCGATCGCGTTCAGCAGATATTTCCGGTTCAGCGTGTGGTACTGATTCGGCGCTTCCGCGAGCCCCCAGAAGAACTTCGTCGACACGAGATAGCTGATGCGCGGCCAGCCGAGCGACTTGAGCGCCTGGCCCATGATTTCCTCGGATTTGCCGCCCGCGTAGACCTCGGCGTTGTCGAAGAAATTGACGCCCGCATCGCGGGCCGCCGCGAGGCATTCGCGGGCGGCCCGGTGATCGACCTGGTTGCCGTAGGTGACCCACGAGCCGAGCGAAAGCTCGCTGATCTGGAGGCCGGAGCGGCCTAGCCGTCGATAGTGCATGAAAATCTCCCGCGACTCGGAACCGACCTTAAGCTTAGACGTTTTGCGCGCGAACGGCGGGGCCGATCGTGCACAATAGCGGCTGGCCCGCCGGCACGAGCCCGCGACGAAAGCGGATGCGGCGGGGGCGCGCTTTTTCGATCCGATAACGGAAGGAGACGGACATGGCAGCAGATCTGAGCGGCAAGACCGCAGTCGTCACGGGCGCCGCAAGCGGCATCGGCAAGGAAATCGCACTGGAGCTCGCCAAGGCGGGTGCGGCCGTCGCGATCGCCGACCTGAACCAGGACGGCGCGAACGCGGTTGCCGACGAGATCAACAAGGCAGGCGGCAAGGCGATCGGCGTCGCGATGGACGTGACCAACGAGGAGGCCGTGAACAGCGGCATCGACAAGGTCGCCGAAGCGTTCGGCTCGGTCGACATCCTCGTGTCGAACGCCGGCATCCAGATCGTCAATCCGATCGAGAACTACGCGTTCTCCGACTGGAAGAAGATGCAGGCGATCCACGTCGACGGCGCATTCCTGACGACGAAGGCCGCGCTCAAGCACATGTACAAGGATGATCGCGGCGGCGTCGTGATCTACATGGGCTCGGTGCATTCGCACGAAGCGTCGCCGCTGAAGTCGGCCTACGTGACGGCCAAGCATGGGCTGCTGGGCCTCGCGCGCGTGCTGGCGAAGGAAGGCGCGAAGCACAACGTGCGCTCGCACGTCGTGTGTCCGGGTTTCGTGCGCACGCCGTTGGTCGACAAGCAGATTCCGGAGCAGGCGAAGGAGCTCGGCGTCAGCGAAGAGGAAGTGATCAAGAAGGTGATGCTCGGCAACACGGTCGACGGGGTGTTCACGACGGTGCAGGACGTCGCGCAGACGGTGCTGTTCCTGTCGGCGTTCCCGAGCGCCGCGCTCACGGGGCAGTCGGTCGTCGTCAGCCACGGCTGGTTCATGAAGTAACGGAGTCCGGCACGGGCAGTCGCCACGCGTACCGTTCGTGGCGAGCCCTCGCCGGCAATGCACGAAGCCATAAAAAAACGCGCTCCGGAGAGCGCGTTTTTTGTTTCGGCGGGGCGGGCCGGTGACGGCTGCCGCCCGCGGATGCCGACTTACTTCAGGACTGCTGCGACTGCATTGGCGACCGCGTCGAGGTTGCGCGTGTTCAGCGCTGCCACGCAGATGCGGCCCGTGCCGACTGCATAGATGCCGAACTCTTCGCGCAGGCGATCGACTTGCGCCGAGGTCAGGCCCGAATACGAGAACATCCCGCGCTGCGCGTTGATGAAGCTGAAGTCGCGATCCACGCCGCTCGCCTTCAGGCGCTCGACGAGGCCATTGCGCATCGCACGGATGCGGTCGCGCATTTCGCCGAGTTCCTGCACCCATGCAGCGTGCAGTTCCGGCGACGCGAGCACGGCCGCGACGACGGCGCCGCCATGGGTCGGCGGGTTCGAGTAGTTCGTGCGGATCACGCGCTTCAGTTGCGACAGCACGCGCGTCGCTTCTTCCTTGCTCGACGTGATGATCGACAGCGCGCCGACGCGCTCGCCGTACAGCGAGAACGACTTCGAGAACGACGACGACACGAATGCATTCAGGTCGGCCGCGGCAAACAGGCGCACCGCCGCTGCATCTGCCTCGATGTTCTCGCCGAAGCCCTGGTAGGCCATGTCGAGGAACGGCACGAGGTTGCGCGCCTTGACGACGTCGACGACCTGCTGCCATTGCGCTTCGGTCAGGTCCACGCCGGTCGGGTTGTGGCAGCACGCGTGCAGCACGACGATCGTGCCTGCCGCATAGCCGTTCAGCGCCGACAGCATGCCGTCGAAGTTCACGCCGTTGGTGGCGGCGTCGTAGTACGGATACGCGACGACTTCGAAGCCGGCGGCTTCGAACAGCGCGCGGTGGTTTTCCCAGCTCGGATCGCTGATCGCGACCTTCGCGTTCGGGTTCACGGTGCGCAGGAAATCGGCGCCGATCTTCAGCGCGCCCGTGCCGCCCAGAGCCTGCGCGGTGACCACGCGGCCTGCGGCGATCAGCGGCGAATCGTTGCCGAGCAGCAGCTTCTGCACCGCTGCGTCGTAGGCGGCGATCCCGTCGATCGGCAGGTAGCCGCGCGGCAGGCCGGCGTCGACACGCGCCTTTTCCGCTTCGCGAACGGCGCGCAGCAGCGGAATCTTGCCTTCTTCGTTCGTGTACACACCGACGCCGAGGTTGACCTTGGTCGGACGCGCATCGGCGTTGAAGGCTTCGTTCAGGCCCAGGATCGGGTCGCGGGGAGCAAGCTGGACAGCGGAGAAGAGCGACATGATGATTCGGCAGTTGTGAAAAGAGGGTCAGGCTTTCAGCCGGCGGGGCGGGCGCAGCGGACCGCGCGCCAACGGGCACGGCGCCGGAAAGCGCAGCAGCCTGACATTGTAGCGAATTCACGCTGCCGGAGGCGGCGATCGCGCGGCGAATTGCGATTTCGGCCGGTGCCGCGCGTCAGGAGCCGTCAGCGGTCCGCGACGCCGCGAAGCGCTAGAATAGTCTTTTGCCCTCGCTCCGGCCGCACTCCATGTCCGAACATCACGCCGAAGTCGGCGACGCGCTCGACGAATCGAAATTCGTGACCTTCGAAGGGTCGCCATTTCAGCTATACCAGCCGTATCCGCCCGCAGGCGACCAGCCGACCGCGATCGAAACGCTCGTTGAAGGTGTCGGCGACGGCCTCGCATTCCAGACGCTGCTCGGCGTGACGGGGTCGGGCAAGACCTTCACGATGGCGAACACGATCGCGCGGCTCGGCCGCCCGGCGATCGTATTCGCGCCGAACAAGACGCTCGCGGCGCAGCTCTACGCGGAGTTCCGCGAGTTCTTCCCGCGCAACGCGGTCGAGTATTTCGTCTCGTACTACGACTATTACCAGCCGGAAGCGTACGTGCCGCAGCGCGACCTGTTCATCGAGAAGGACTCGTCGATCAACGAGCATATCGAGCAGATGCGGCTGTCGGCGACGAAGAGCCTGATGGAGCGCCGCGACGTGGTGATCGTCGCGACGGTGTCGGCAATCTACGGTATCGGCAACCCGTCCGAGTACCACAAGATGATCCTGACGCTGCGCGCCGGTGACAAGCTCGGCCAGCGCGACGTGATCGCGCGATTGATCGCGATGCAGTACTCGCGCAACGATCAGGACTTCCAGCGCGGCACGTTCCGCGTGCGCGGCGACACGATCGACATCTTCCCGGCCGAGCATGCGGAGATGGCCGTGCGCGTCGAGCTGTTCGACGACGAGGTCGAGACGCTGCAGCTGTTCGACCCGCTGACGGGCCGCGTGCGGCAGAAGATTCCGCGCTTCACGGTGTATCCGTCGTCGCACTACGTGACGCCGCGCGACACCGTGATGCGTGCGGTCGAGACGATCAAGGAGGAATTGCGCGAGCGCCTCGAGTTCTTCCACCGCGACGGCAAGCTCGTCGAGGCGCAGCGCCTCGAGCAGCGCACGCGCTTCGATCTCGAGATGCTGCAGGAACTCGGCTTCTGCAAGGGCATCGAGAACTACTCGCGGCATTTTTCGGGCGCCGCGCCCGGCGAGCCGCCGCCGACGCTCGTCGACTACCTGCCGCCCGACGCGCTGATGCTGCTCGACGAATCGCACGTGCTGATCGGCCAGCTGAACGGCATGTACAACGGCGACCGCGCGCGCAAGGAGAATCTCGTCAACTACGGATTCCGGTTGCCGTCGGCGCTGGACAACCGGCCGCTCAAGTTCCCGGAGTTCGAACGCAAGATGCGCCAGGTGGTGTTCGTGTCGGCTACGCCTGCCGACTACGAGAAGCGCGTGACGGGGCAGATCGCCGAGCAGGTGGTGCGGCCGACGGGCCTCGTCGATCCGGAAATCGAAGTGCGCCCGGCCAGCTCGCAGGTCGACGACGTGCTGACCGAGATCAACGCGCGCGTGAACGCCGGCGAGCGCGTGCTGATCACCGTGCTGACGAAGCGGATGGCCGAGCAGCTCACCGAGTTTCTCGCCGACCACGGCGTCAAGGTGCGCTACCTGCACAGCGACATCGACACGGTGGAGCGGGTCGAGATCATCCGCGACCTGCGACTCGGCACGTTCGACGTGCTGGTCGGGATCAACCTGCTGCGCGAAGGCCTGGACATTCCGGAAGTGTCGCTCGTCGCGATTCTGGACGCGGACAAGGAAGGCTTCCTGCGCGCCGAGCGCTCGCTGATCCAGACGATCGGCCGCGCGGCGCGCAACGTGAACGGCAAGGCGATCCTCTACGCCGACACGATGACCGAATCGATGAAGCGCGCGATCGGCGAGACCGAGCGGCGCCGTGCGAAGCAGATCGCGCACAACGAGAAGATGGGCATCACGCCGCGCGGCGTCGTGAAGCGCATCAAGGACATCATCGACGGCGTCTACAACGCCGACGACGCACGCGCCGAGCTGAAGGAAGCGCAGCAACGCGCGAAGTTCGAGGACATGTCGGAAAAGCAGATCGCGAAAGAAATCAAGCGACTCGAAAAGCAGATGGCCGACTACGCGAAGAACCTCGAGTTCGAAAAGGCCGCGGCCACCCGCGACCAGCTGGCGCTGCTACGCGAACGCGTGTTCGGCGCGAATGTGGGCGACCACGTCAACGGCGGCCGGTAAATCTTTCCAAACGTCACTGAAACCTCCCGGTAACTCGGCTGTAAGCCTTGTCGCATCAGGGGTTTACCGGGGGTCTCGTTTGTTCCGGCGCCGGTTCGGTGCTACACTTCGCAAGTATTGAGAATAGTTCGCATTAACGTTCTTCATTGCGTTAGTGTTTCCGGCGAGCCGTCCAGGAGGGCGGTTGGCAGCGTGTCAGACAAATAACAAGGAGTGTCCATGTTGGGTTCTTCGTTCATCCGCACGTCGGTTGCGGTAGCGGCGGCGCTGGCCGCGATGTCGGCCTCGGCGGCCGAATATCCGATCGGCAAGCAGCAGATCCAGGGCGGCATGGAAATCGGCGCGGTGTACCTGCAGCCGATCACGATGGATCCGGAAGGGATGATGCGCAAGGCGTCGGATTCGGACATCCACCTCGAGGCGGACATCCATGCGGTCAAGAACAACCCGACGGGTTTCGCGGAAGGCGACTGGATGCCGTACCTGCAGGTCACGTACAAGCTGACGAAGCAGGGTGACACGAAGTGGAAGGCCGAAGGCGACCTGATGGGCATGGTCGCGAGCGACGGCCCGCACTATGGCGACAACGTGAAGCTGGCCGGCCCGGGCAAGTACCACCTGACGATGATCGTCAAGCCGCCGATGCAGTCGGGCCACATGGCGTTCGGCCGTCACGTCGACAAGGAAACCGGTGTGGGTCCGTGGTTCAAGCCCGTCACCCTCGAATACGACTTCCCGTTCGCCGGCATCGGCAAGAAGGGCGGGTACTGATCGGTGGCATCACGGACGGCGCGCTTCGGCGCGCCGTCAGCGTAGAGAACCCAGAATGAAATTTCCCCAGAAAATCGTCGCCGCGGCCGCCGCGCTGTGGCTCGCCGGCGCGGCGCATGCCGCCGATCTGCCGACGTTCAAGCTCGAGATGACGGACGGCAAGCTGAACCCCGCCCGCATCGAAGTGCCGGCCGGTCAGCGCTTCAAGATCGAGATCAGGAATACCGGCAAGGGCGCCGCCGAATTCGAGAGCGTGCAGTTGCGCAAGGAGAAGGTGCTCGCGCCGGGCGCCGATTCGTTCGTGGTTGTCGCCCCGCTGTCGCCGGGCGAGTACAAGTTTTTCGACGATTTCCACCAGCAGGCACAGGGCGTGATCGTCGCGAAGTAATGCGTTTTATCTGCGTACGGGCGCACGAATGCCGCGCCCCGCACGTCAGGAGGATTCAATGGGTCAGATCTTGTTCATCGTCTGGCGGGAGAGCGTCGAAGCGCTGCTCGTCGTCGGCATCCTCTATGCATGGCTGAAGAACGGCGACGACGACGCGCGCCGCGGCTTGCCCTTTCTGTGGACGGGTGTGGCGGTCGGCCTGCTGATGGCCATCGGTCTCGGCGCCGCACTCGTCGGCTTCACCGAAGTGCTGTCCGGCGACGCACAGGACTATTTCCAGACCGCGATGGTGCTGATCGCCTGCGTGCTGATCGTGCAGATGGTGTTGTGGATGCGCCGGCACGGCCGCACGCTGAAGCGCGACATGGAGCAGTCGCTGCAGCAGAGCACGCGCGATTCGAACTGGTGGGGCGTTGCCGTGCTGGTCGCGCTCGCGATCGCCCGCGAAGGCAGCGAGACGGTGATCTTCCTGTACGGCCTCGGTTTCGGCCAGTCGGGGCACGTGGACGCCAGCCAGATGCTCGCGGTCGTGATCGGCCTCGGCCTCGCGTTCCTCACGTTCTATCTGCTGCAGCTCGGCGGCAAGTACTTCTCGTGGCGGCATTTCTTCCGCGTGACCGAAGTGATGCTGTTGTTCCTCGGCGCGGGCCTGTTCCAGACCGGCGTCGACAAGCTGATCGACAAGGAAATCCTGCCGCTCGGCATCTCGCAGCTGTGGGACACGTCCGCGATCCTCGATGATTCCGGCACGTTCGGTTCGCTCGTCGCGACGCTGACCGGTTATCGCGCGCATCCGGCACTGACCAACCTGGTCGCCTATGCGGTGTACTGGGCGGTCGTCTGGCTGCTGATGAAGCGCGCGAGCCGCCGCCCGGCCGTCACAGCGGGCCGCACGGCATGAGCATTGCCGCCGCAGCCAAGCCGGGCTGGCTCGCACAGGCCGGCCAGTGGATGCAGCGCCACGGCGCTGTGATCCGCGGCATCCAGTGGGTCGTCGTCGCCGTCTATGCATTCCTGATCATCGTGCCGGCGGTGTTGCCGCTGCCGGACGATTCCGCGCACCTGTGGAACAACCTCACGCTGATCGCGCAGTTCGTGTTCTGGGGCATCTGGTGGCCGTTCGTGCTGCTGTCGATGGTGATGCTCGGCCGCGTCTGGTGCGGCGTGCTGTGCCCGGAAGGCGCGCTCACCGAATACGCGAGCCGGTTCGGCCGCGGCGGCGCGATTCCGCGCTGGATGCGGTGGGGCGGCTGGCCGTTCGTCGCGTTCGGGCTCACGACGATCTATGGGCAGATGGTCAGCGTGTACCAGTACCCGCTCGCCGTGCTGTTCGTGCTCGGCGGCTCGACCGTCGGCGCGATCGTGATCGGGCTGCTGTACGGCCGCGAGAAGCGCGTGTGGTGCAAGTACCTGTGCCCGGTCAACGGCGTGTTCGGATTGCTGTCGCGGCTCGCGCCGATGCGCTACAAGGTCGACGAGGATGCGTGGCGCCGCTCGTACAAGAACGGCGAGCACGGACATCGCGTGATTCCGATCAACTGCGCGCCGCTCGTGCCGTTGCGCAACATGAAGGGCGCCGCCGCGTGCCACATGTGCGGTCGCTGCAGCGGGCACCGCGATGCGATCGAACTGTCGTGGCGCTCGCCGTCCGACGAGGTCGTGAATCTCGGCGCGCAACAGGCGAACCCGTGGGACACGGCGCTGATCCTGTACGGCCTGCTCGGCGTCGCGATCGGCGCGTTCCACTGGACCGTGAGCCCGTGGTTCGTGCAGATCAAGCAATTCCTCGCGGGCTGGCTTATCGACCGCGACATCACGTGGCCGCTCGAGACCAACGCACCGTGGTTCCTGCTCACGCATTACCCGGATCGCAACGACGTGTTCTCGTGGCTCGACGGCGGTCTGGTCGTTAGCTATATCGTCGGCACGGGGCTCGTGTACGGCACCGCGCTGCTCGTGCTGCTGGCCGGCGCGACGCTGATGCTCGGCCGTTTCGATCGCGTGCGTCTTCATCATCTCGCGCAGGCGCTGATCCCGATCGCGGGTGCGGGCGTGTTTCTCGGGCTGTCGGCGACGACATTGTCGCTGCTGCGTGCCGAGCATGTGCCGCTCGGCTGGGCGACCGACGTGCGCATCGCGATTCTGATTTGCGCGAACGCGTGGAGCGCGTGGCTGGCCTGGAAGGTGACGGGGCGCTATGCGGCGTGGCCGCGCCGGCTGGCTGCATTCGCGTGGTTCGCGGCCGGCCTGGCCGTGATCGACAGCGCGTGGTGGTTGATGTTCTGGGGTTTCTGATGCGGGATTGAAGGCCTGGCGGCCACGCGCCGGAGTAGCAGGCGAGGTGTCCGCCGCCGGGCTCCGGAGTCTGCTGAAACCAGCAGCGCCGATAGCCGCGATGCCTTTTTTTTGTCTGCGGACGCCCAAACAAAAAGCGACACGTCTTTCGACGTGTCGCTTTTTTCTTCCATGTGTGAGAACCAAAAAAGTGGCTTGGCTTGCTGCAACGGCTGCTTGAGTGTATTTGCACGAAGGGGTCTAGATCTCGCGTGCAAGCCGTTACGCTGGCTACTGCCCAACACCTCTCAGGGAGGTGGTCCCCACAATACTCTGTCGTTACTTCGTCAGGATCAGTTTGCCGAGCCGCGTGGCACGCAACTGATAAGTCTCTCCGTTATGCGCGATGCTGATGTGGCTGTGACCTTGCAGCAGCGCATCGCTGCTGAGGGTCCGTGTGCCGGCATCGCGGCTTCCGGCGGGTTTCGCCGGCGTCGTGACCGCTGCCGTCTTCTGACGGTTGCCGCTTGCGGTGCCGGTCGTGCGGCGCAAGGTCAGCGTGGTCGGGCGCGTGGTGTCGGTCATTCGGTTGATCGGTAACAGTCGATGCGATGGAATGAATTCTAAATGATAACTATTCCCATTTACAAAAACTCTTTATCGATCGATGCAACAACCCCGATAGCGTGAGTCAAAGAGGCGGCCCGCAGGCCGCCGCCGCAATCAGTGGAGCGGATCGGGGTCCTTGCGACCTTGTGCGTATTCGCGGATCAGGCGCACCGTGTCGATGTCCGACGTGCGATACGCTTCCTTGACGATACCGTGCGTGTGACGCGCTTCCTCGCTGTCGTCCGTGACGGTCAGTGTCGTGCGGTATTCGAAGCGCAGGAACAGCTCGTGGTCGTCGTCGCGCTCCTCGATCGTCATCGTCAGCGAGCCGCCGATTTCACCGCCGGCCGCATGGATGTCGTAGCGCACTTGCTGGTTCGGGATGAACGTCACGCGATCGCGCACGATCGCATGCCCGTAGTGCAGCTCGCGTTCGAGCGTCGTGTCCGTTCGTTCGAGGACGACACAGCTGTCGAGACCGATCAGGAACAGCTGCGGCTGTTCGGCGCGCAGCACGAGGCCTTCCCAGAGCTGGTCGCGGGTCAGGGACGGCACGGCCGGATCGTCGGAGTTGATCTGGATCAGATGTTCGAAGTTCAAGGGGACGGATTCCTTCTGGTGGCGGGCAGCCACATGGATCAAGAAGTTATTGTGACGCAAAACAAGCGGTTTCGCGGCAGCTGCGGCCCCGATTGCACGTCACGCTTCGATGCGGCCCATGCGGCCCGTCTGGTAGTCGACGACGGCCTGCCGGATCTCTTCCTCGGTATTCATCACGAACGGGCCATAGCGGACGATCGGCTCGTTGAGCGGCACGCCGCCGATCAGCAGCAGGTCGAGCGGCGTATCGCCGGCTTCGAACGTCACCGCGTCGCCATCGTCACCGTAGACGACCATCTGCCGTGCGTCGACGAGCTGCCTGTCGGGCCCGTAGCGGCCCGCTCCGTCGAGCGGGTACGCGAACACGCGATAACCTGGCGGCACCGGCTGCGTGACCGTTGCACCCGGTTGCAGCGTGAAATGCTGGTACAGGATCGGCGTGCGCGTCTCGATCGCGGCACGCACACCGAACGCTTCGCCGGCAATCACGCGGACCCGCGCACGACCGTCCGGCGACGTGGCGCTGGGGATGCGGTCGGCCGGGATTTCCTGGTAGCGCGGTGCGATCAGCTTGTCGCGGCGCGGCAGGTTCACCCACAGCTGGAAGCCGTGCGAGCGGCCGCCCGCCTGCGCGAATTCGGGGTCCGGCATTTCGCTGTGCACGACCCCCGCGCCGGCCGTCATCCACTGCACGTCGCCGGGCCCGAGCGTGCCGGCATGGCCGGCCGAGTCGCGATGGCGAAAGCGGCCGTCGAGCACGTAGGTCACCGTCTCGAAGCCGCGATGCGGATGGTCCGGCGCGCCCTTGGCTTCGCCGGGCGCATAGTCGACGGGGCCCATTTCATCGAGCAACAGGAACGGATCGAAATCCATCAGCAGTCGGGTCGGGAACGGGCGGTGAACCACGAAGCCGCCGCCTTCGGTGGTGCGAAGCGCGGGGTAGGTGCGGTCAAGCGAGCGAGCGGTCGTCATGCAGAAGCCCTCGAAATCATCGGAATAGCGTTATTTTTGAAACATAGCGCTATTATATTGGGCGTTTTGCGGTCCGATTTGCGGCGGTTCGCAATGGATTGTTCTGAAATTGGAACGATGAAATGAACATCGATGCACACAACCTGAACGACCTGATGTACTTTTCGCAGGTCGTCGAACACGGCGGGTTCTCGGCTGCGGAGCGCGTGCTGGGTATCTCGAAATCGCGCCTGTCGCGGCGCCTGACGGAACTCGAAGCGGCGCTCGGCGTGCGGCTGCTGCAGCGTTCGACGCGCAAGCTCGCGCTGACCGAGGCGGGGGAGCTGTTCTACCAGCATTGTCAGGCGATGCTCGCCGAAGCCCAGGCCGCGATGAACGCCGTGCAGCAGTTGCGCTCGTCGCCGCGCGGCTCGGTGCGCGTGAGCGTCCCGGTCACGCTGTCGCAGACGATGCTGTCGCGCATCCTGCCCGAATTCCTGCACCGCTATCCCGAGGTGAAGGTGCACATTCGGGTGACGAACCGCGTGATCGACCTGTTCGAGGATTCGGTCGATGTCGCGTTGCGCGTGCGCTCGGAGCCGCCGCAGAACGCGAACATCGTCGTGCGGCCATTGTGGCGGACCGAGCAGATGCTGGTCGGCGCGCCGAGCCTGCTGAGCCAGAATGCGCCGCCGCTCGTGCCGGACGATCTGGCGCGCTTCGAGACGCTCGATACGCCGAGCGTCGACGGACGGCACGTGTTCAACCTGATCGCGCCGGACGGCACGCGTCACTTGCACGAGCACGATCCGAGGCTCGTGACGGCGGACCTGATGACGATCCGCGAGGCCGTGCTCGACGGCCTCGGCATCGCGGCGCTGCCGGAGATGATGTACGGCAATGCATTGCGCGCCGGACAGTTGTCGCCCGTGATGCCGGGCTGGACGCTGCCGGTGCCGCAACTCTATGCGGCGTTCGTGTCGCGGCAGGGGATGCCGCCCGCGGTCCGCGCGTTCGTCGACTATTTGGTCGAGAAGCTCGATCACGGCGATTACAAGCAGCCGAGCTGCCCGGAGCGCGACAAGAAGGAAGCCGCGGCGGCCGATGTTTCGTCCACCTGAATGCAAACTGCGCGTCGTGGCAAATTTGTTTTGTCATTGAAGTGCCGCCGGCAATCGCAAGTTTCAATCGCAGGGGCCTTGAATGCGTTCGCGCGCGGGCCTATATTGAAATCCCATTTCGCGAAGGAAGTTCTGAGCGGAATCAGGTGGCCGCATATATTGCGAGCCAGATAGGGCAGAACGCGCAGTCCGTGCAGACCACGGTAGCCGCATTGCGTTGCTCGAGGCGCAACCGATACCGCCGAAGAGCCCGCCGCCCGAAGGCGCCCGCGTGCGCATGAAAAAAGGCCTTCATCTGGCGATGAAGGCCTTTTACTTTGTGGGGCCGGTCAGGTGCCGCCGCCGACCCGCCAAACGCGCGTGCGTTACTTCGCCTTCGCGCTCGGCTCGGTCACGAAGCCGAGCTTCGTCAGGCCGCCGGCCTGTGCATCGGACATCACTTCCGCCACACGCTCATAGGCAACCTTGCGATCGGCGCGCAGGTGCAACTCCGGTTGCGGCTGATGCTGTGCCGCTTCCGCGATGTGTGCCTGCAGCTGCTCGCGCGTGACCGTCTGGTCGTTCCACAGGATCGTGCCGTTGCCCTGGATCGCGACGTCGACCGTTTGCGGCTTTTCGTCGACGGGCTGGCTGCTCGCGTGCGGCAAGTCGATCTTCACCGCGTGCTGCATCGCCGGGATCGTCACGAGGAAGATGATCAGGAGTACGAGCATGACGTCGACGAGCGGCGTCATGTTGATCTCGCTCATCACGCCATCGTCGTCGTCATCGCTGAAGCCGGTGTTCATTGCCATGGTTCACCTCGTCTCAGCTGGCGCGCGTCGCAAGACGCAGGCCGTCGCGGGGCGACGACGACGCGAGGCGCGCGCCCGTCACGAAGTAGGCGTGCAGACCGTGTGCGAAGCGGCGCAGCTTGCTGACGACACCCTTGTTCGCGCGGGTCAGCGCGTTGTAGCCGAGCACGGCGGGAATCGCGACGAACAGGCCGAAGGCCGTCATGATCAGCGATTCGCCGACCGGGCCCGCGACCTGGTCGATCGACGTCTGGCCGGTTGCGCCGATCACGAGCAGCGCGTGGTAGATGCCCCAGACCGTGCCGAACAGGCCGACGAACGGCGCCGTGCTGCCGATCGACGCGAGAATCGCGAGGCCGGCCTGCATGCGCGAGATGCCTTCGTCCATCGTGTCCTTCAGGCAGCGGGTGACCCAGTCGGACACGTCCATGCGGTCGTGCAGGTGCGGCTGCGTCTGATGGTGGTGATCGGCGGCTTCCTTGCCCGACAGCGCGAGCGCGAGGAACGGGTTGTCGCTCGGCGTCGATGCGGTGAGACCGAGCTTCTTGATGCCGTCGTCGAAGTCATCCGAATGCCAGAACGCCTGTTCCGCGTTCTTCGTGAGGCGGTTCAGGCGAATCACGTTCCAGCCCTTGACGATGATCACGATCCACGACAGGACCGACATCACGAGCAGCGTGATCGCAATGGCGCGCGTGACGAAATCACCTTGCGCCCAGACGTGCGCGATACCGTAGCTTTGCATTTTTGTTTCCTTTGAATCTTCCGGATGAGGCAGGTTAGTCGGTGAGCCCGAAGTTGTAGGGCTGTGTGCGGGCGGCGCGGATCGCCTGGCCGTTCTCGATATACGGACGGCAGGTGGTCGAGCGCATCGCGTCGAGTGCGGCATCGTCGAGGCGCGGATAACCGCTGCTCTTCTGCAGCTCGACGCTTTCGATCTTGCCGGTCACGCCGACGACGAAGTGAACATAGGCGGTGCCCGATTCGCCGCGGCGACGCGACATCGACGGGTAGTCGGGTTTCACGAAGTTGCATTGAAGCGTCGGCACGTTCTTGGGCGCGCTGACCTGCATCGTTTCGCGAGCCGGGCTGGGCGTTGCGGCCGGCGCAGCAGCGGCGGGCGCGGCGGGCGCCGGCGTCGGATCGGCAGCCGGCGCGGGTGTCGGCGACGGAGCAGGCGATTGCGCCACCGGCTGAGGCGCGGGCTTCGCCGCCTTCTGCACCGGCTTCGGCTCGACCTTCGGTTTGACGCGCGGGGTGGGCTTCGGCGGCGCGGGTTGCGGGATCGATTCGGCCGCGACCTGCTGGGCGATCGGCGCAGGCGTGATGAGCTGCGCGGTGATCGACTGGACTTCGACCGATTTCGGCGGCGGCGCGTTGCGATGGAGCCACGCGGCCGTCAGCATGATCGCGTGTGCGGCAAGCACACCGACCGCGACCGTGATGACCCGGGGATTCATACGTGGAGCAGCCGGCAGGATGCCGGCAGGAGCGGATTGCGAAGCCTGCATGTTAGCTTGAAAGAACGACGTCGCACCCGGGGCGCGGCGGGTGAATCGGCACTACTTGCGGAAGATCAGCAGCGAGATGCAAACGGTGGTCACAAATCCGATCAGCAATTCCATGACAGGCTCCTTGGCAGGTAAGCCGCTGGCTCGCGCGGAAAATGGCTTGCTGACGGTCGGACATAAAATGCGGCGGCGGCCGCATGCGCACGCTCGGCGCCGCTCAGGCGGCCTTGCGGTCGTAGAACGTGACCGGGATCGGATGAGCGTGGTGCTCGACGCCGCACCGGCTCGCGCAGACGCCTTGCTCGGCCATGAGGTCGCGTACGGACTCCTCGCACTTGCCGCAGCACGTGGCCACGCCGAGCTCGAACTGGAGTTCGTCGAAGGAACCCACGCCCTCGGCGAGGGACGCGCGAATCTTGCGATCCGAAACTGACTTGCACACGCAGACGATCATGATGAGTTGCGATAGCTAACGGTAATGCGAATTATTATCATTAAATTTGCGGAGGTTGACAAGCCTGGGTTCGGCTTTTTTTAAGGTCATCGGACCCTTCAAACGGCGGGATAGCAGGAGAGGGCGTGCCGGCGGTGCGCCGGCGCGCGTCAGGCGGTCGCGCAGGCGCGCGCGTTCGGCGAGGAAATGGTGACGGATTCGACGGGCGCGTCGAGGCCAAGCAGCGTCGACGCGAGTGCGTGCAATTGCCGGCCGTCGCCCGTCGAGCAAAAGCGCGGCGGCGCGGCACGCGTGCCGGCCGGCGCGCGCAGGCCGCGTTCGTCGAGCACCCGCGCGAGCTGGCGGGCGATGGCATCGCTCGTGTCGACGATCGTCAGGCGGTCGCCAACAATGTCACGAATCGTTTCTGTGAAGAACGGATAGTGCGTGCAGCCGAGCACCAGCGTATCGGCACCGTCGTCGAGCATTGGCTGCAGATAACGCTCGAGCAACGTGCGCAATGCGGGGGAGTTCGTGTCGCCGCGTTCGATCGCTTCGACGAGCCCGTGGCCCGGCTGGCAGATGAAGCGGCGGCCGGCGCCGTAGCGGTCGAGCAGCGCCTGGAAGCGCGGACTGTTCAGCGTCGATTGCGTCGCGAGGACGCCCGCGACGCCGGTCGTGGACAGCGCGGCGGCCGGTTTGATGCCCGGTTCGACACCGACCAGAGGTATCGACAGGCGTTCGCGGATCGCCGCGATCGCTCGCGCCGTTGCCGTGTTGCACGCGATCACGAGCGCTTTCGCCCCTTCGCGGGCGAGCCACTCGCCGATGGCCAGCGTGCGTTCCGTAATGAACGCCTCGTCGCGCGGCCCGTACGGCGCGTGCTGCGAATCGGCGACGTAGACGAACGACTCGCCGGGCAGGTGCGCGCGCACGGCGCGCAGCACCGACAGGCCGCCGAGCCCCGAATCGAAGAGCCCGACGGGGCCGGCGGGGCGGGCCCCGGAAGCGGCTGGCTGGTGCGTCATCGTCATGCGGACGGCGAGGTGGCGGGCGTGGCGGTGGTGGCCGTGATGGCGCTTACTCGGGCGAACCCATCATCGTCTGCTGGTAGTTCTGCAGGCCGACCTTGCCGATCAGGTCGATCTGCGTTTCCAGCCAGTCGATGTGCTCTTCGGTGTCGTCGAGAATCTTTTCGAAGATCTCGCGCGACACGTAGTCACGCACCGATTCGCAGTAGGCGATCGCTTCCTTGCAGGTGTTCTGCGAGATCTGCTCGAGCTTCAGGTCGCACTTCAGGATCTCTTCGGTTTCCTCGCCGACGAGCAGCTTGTGCAGGTCCTGCAGGTTCGGCAGGCCGTCGAGCATGAACACGCGCTCGATCAGCCAGTCGGCGTGCTTCATTTCGCCGATCGATTCGTCGTATTCATGCTTGCCGAGCTTGTCGAGGCCCCAGTGCTTGTACATGCGCGCATGCAGGAAGTACTGGTTGATTGCCGTGAGTTCGTTCTTCAGTTGGGCGTTCAGATATTCGATGACTTTCTTGTCGCCTTGCATGGCTGTTCCTTGTTCAGTGGGGCTTCAGAAACCGAACGATAATCGCTCGACCGAGAAAAGCCAAGCCTCGAAGCCTTGCCGGGCCTGCCTTTTGCGTGTAATGAGAATCAGCCTTGCGTAACCGGCCGCGCGCGAGAATGAGAATGGGAAGTAAAAAGGCCGGACGCTTGTCCGGCCTTTCGTTCGATCGCGCTTAAGCGGTTGCGACCGGGATCTTGCCGATCTTTGCCTGCCACTCCTTCGGACCGGTCTGGTGCACCGACGTGCCCGACGAATCGACGGCCACCGTCACCGGCATGTCCTGCACGTCGAACTCGTAGATCGCTTCCATGCCGAGATCTTCGAATGCGAGCACCTTCGCGCCGCGGATCGCCTTCGACACGAGGTACGCCGCACCGCCGACCGCCATCAGGTAGGCCGCCTTGTGCTTCTTGATCGCATCGATCGCGACCGGGCCGCGTTCGGCCTTGCCGACCATCGAGATCAGACCCGTCTGAGCGAGCATCGTCTCGGTGAACTTGTCCATCCGCGTGGCCGTCGTCGGGCCTGCCGGGCCGACCACCTCGTCACGCACCGGATCGACCGGACCCACGTAGTAGATCACGCGGTTCGTGAAGTCGACCGGCAGCTTCTCGCCCTTCGCGAGCATGTCGGCGATGCGCTTGTGCGCGGCGTCGCGGCCCGTGAGCATCTTGCCCGACAGCAGCAGCGTCTGGCCCGGCGCCCAGCTCGCGACTTCTTCCGGCGTCAGCGTGTTCAGGTCGACGCGCTTGCTGGTTTCGGTGTTCGGTTCCCACTGGACCTTCGGCCAGGCGTCGAGCGACGGCGCTTCAAGCTTGGCCGGACCCGAGCCGTCGAGCACGAAGTGCGCGTGGCGCGTGGCCGCGCAGTTCGGGATCAGCGCGACCGGCTTCGACGCCGCGTGCGTCGGAGCGGCCATGATCTTCACGTCGAGCACGGTCGCGAGGCCGCCGAGGCCTTGCGCGCCGATGCCGAGCGCGTTGACTTTCTCGTGCAGCTCGACGCGCAGTTCCTCGACCCAGTCCTTCGGACCGCGCGCGATGATTTCCTGAATGTCGATCGGCTCCATCAGCGATTCCTTCGCCATCAGCATCGCCTTTTCAGCGGTGCCGCCGATGCCGATCCCGAGCATGCCCGGCGGGCACCAGCCGGCGCCCATCGTCGGGACCGTCTTCAGCACCCAGTCGACGATCGAATCCGACGGGTTCAGCATCACGAACTTCGACTTGTTCTCCGAGCCGCCGCCCTTCGCCGCGACCTGCACGTCGACCTTGTCGCCCGGCACGATCTCGTAGTGGATCACGGCCGGGGTGTTGTCCTTCGTGTTCTTGCGCGCGCCTTCCGGCGGGTTGACGATCGATGCGCGCAGCACGTTGTCCGGGTGCGTGTAACCGCGGCGCACGCCTTCGTTGATCATGTCTGTGAGGCCCATTGTCGCGCCGTCCCAGCGCACGTCCATGCCGACCTTCACGAAGATCGTGACGATGCCGGTGTCCTGGCAGATCGGGCGGCGGCCTTCCGCGCACATGCGGCTGTTCGTGAGGATCTGCGCGATCGCGTCCTTCGCGGCCGGGCTCTCTTCCAGCTCGTACGCGCGGCCGAGGGCCTGGATGTAGTCGAGCGGGTGGTAGTAGCTGATGTACTGCAGCGAATCCGCGATGCTCTGGATCAGGTCTTCCTGTTTGATGACGGTCATGGCTGAGACTCTGTGGGGACAGTGGGGAATGCGTTTATGCGTTGACGGCTGCTTCGGCCGGCTTGCGGGACTCGTTCGCTGCCGGCGCGTGCGTCTCGTGGAAATGGGCCGGGTGCGTATGGGTCGTCAGGCGGTCGACCCACGCCATCACGAGCGCCGATACGAGGAACGACACGTGGATGATCACCTGCCACATGATCGCGTGCGTCGTGTGCTGGTCCGGGTTGATGAAGGTCTTCAGCAGGTGGATCGACGAAATGCTGATCAGCGCCATCGACAGCTTGACCTTCAGCACGCCCGCGTTCACGTGGTCGAGCCACTCGGGCTCGTCGGGATGGCCCTCGATGCCGAGGCGCGACACGAACGTTTCGTAGCCGCCGACGATCACCATGATCAGCAGATTCGAGATCATCACGACGTCGATCAGGCCGAGCACCGCGAGCATCACGCTGATCTCGTCGAGGCTGGTCGCGTGCGACAGCAGATGCCAGACTTCTTTCAGGAACAGGAATACATAGACGGCCTGCGCGACGATCAGGCCCAGATAAAGCGGCACCTGGAGCCAGCGGCTCATGAAGATCAGCGCGGGAAGGGGGCGTAGCGAGCGACGGGTGTGGCCGGGCGAATGCGAGGCAGACATGATGGAGGTACGGGGCGCTGTGCGCAGGTATCGGGGGTAATCTTGAAAAGGCGCGCTATTGTAACGCGTCGGCCGGCGCGACTGCAGCGACGCGCCCGGAGAGCCGGGGACGGATCAGGCAGCCGCGGCCGGCGCGCGTTTCACGCGCAGGCTCGCGAGCACGATGCCGGTGACGACGCACGCGAGCGCGATGCCGTGCGCGGGCGTCGGGCGTTCGCCGAGGAACGCGATGCCGTATGCGGCGGCCGCGACCGGCAGCACCGCGCTGAACACGCCGGCGAGGCTGCCCGGCACGTGCCGGATGCCCTTCATCCATAGCCAGAACGAGAAGATGCTGGCCGACAGCCCGTACCAGACGACGAGCGCCCACGTACCGGCCGGCACGCTCGCGTAATCGAACTGCCACAGCGCCGTCGCGCCGAGCGGCAGCATCAGGCACAGGCCGAACAGGTGGGTGTACGCGCAGATGTCGATCGGCGCGAGCGTCTGCGTGAGCCGGCGCGACAGGATCACGTAGATCGATTCGCAGCAGACGGCGCCGAGGATCAGCAGGTTGCCGGTCAGCGAGCCGGACGAGGCGGCGCCGGCGTCGTGCGCGGACGCGCCGCCGTTCGCGAGATTGATCGTCACGACGCCGGCGATCGCGAGCGCGATCGACACGAGCGCACGGCCGTTCGGTTTTTCACGCAGGATCAGCCACGCGAACAGCGCGACGATGGCGGGGATCGTGCTGGTGATCACGCCGGCCGCGACCGCGCTCGTGCGCTGCACGCCGTTGAGCATCAGCAACGTGAACATGAAGGTGCCGAAGAACGCCTGCAGGAACAGGTTCAGCCATTCCGCGCGCCGGACCGCGCGCATCTTCACCGGGCTGAACAGCGGCCACAGGACGGCGATCGCGATCACGAAGCGCAGCGTGGCGAGGATGGCGACCGGGACGAAGACGACGATGGATTTACCGATACCGACGTTGCTGCCGACGAACAGCATCGACAGAATGAGGAAGAGGGCGTAGCGATTCAAGCTGGAGTCCGGGGGGCGAGTTCAGTTACGATTGTAGGGTCGCAGTTGTAACAGCGTAAAGCCGACGGCCAAGCGCCGACCGTGGCGCGGCGGCGTGCGAAACGGCGAGGCCGCGTAAGTGATGGGTAAGTTCGAGCGCTTATCGTGGAAATCGCCGGGCCATACGTTCACCGTCGCGTGACGTGGTGCGGCGCAGCATCGTGCGGGCCTTCGAGGCGCGCGCAGGTGGTGGGAGACAGCGGCGCACGCGTGCGCCGGCCAAGACGCGGTGCGCACGATCGCGCCGCCATGCAGAGGATTCATGTTCACCAAGGGGTAGTCGATGTCTGCGATTGAATCGGTTCTTCACGAAACCCGTCAGTTTGCGCCGCCCGAGGCGCTTGCGAAGGCGGCAACCATTTCCGGCATGCCGGCCTATCAGGCGCTGGCCGCCGAAGCCGAGCGCGATTACGAGGGCTTCTGGGCGCGTCTCGCCCGCGAAGGCCTTTCGTGGCACAAGCCGTTCACGAAGGTGCTCGACGAGAGTGACGCGCCGTTCTACAAGTGGTTCGACGACGGCGAACTCAACGCGTCGTACAACTGCCTCGACCGTCACGTCGAAGCCGGCAACGGCGAGCGCGTCGCGGTGATCTTCGAGGCCGACGACGGCACCGTCACGCGCGTCACCTATGCCGATCTGCTCGCACGCGTGTCGCGCTTCGCGAATGCGCTGAAGAAACGCGGAATCGCGAAGGGCGACCGCGTCGTCATCTACATGCCGATGTCGATCGAAGGCATCGTCGCGATGCAAGCCTGCGCACGCATTGGCGCGACGCACTCGGTCGTGTTCGGCGGCTTCTCCGCGAAATCGCTGAATGAGCGGCTCGTCGACGTCGGCGCGGTCGCGCTGATCACCGCCGACGAGCAGGCCCGCGGCGGCAAGACGCTGCCGCTCAAGAGCATCGCCGATGAAGCGATCGCGATGGGCGGCTGCGAAGCGGTGAAGAGCGTGATCGTCTATCGCCGCACCGGCGGCAAGGTCGACTGGCACGCCGGGCGCGACCTGTGGATGCATGAACTCGCGGACGCCGAGTCCGACACGTGCGCGCCGGAGTGGGTCGGCGCCGAGCATCCGCTGTTCATCCTGTATACGTCCGGCTCGACCGGCAAGCCGAAGGGCGTGCAGCACAGCACCGGCGGCTACCTGCTGTGGGCCGCGCAGACGATGAAGTGGACCTTCGACTGGAAGCCCACCGACGTGTTCTGGTGCACGGCCGACATCGGCTGGGTCACGGGTCACACGTACATCACGTACGGGCCGCTTGCGTGCGGCGGCACGCAGGTCGTGTTCGAGGGCGTGCCGACCTATCCGGACGCCGGGCGCTTCTGGAAGATGATCGGCGATCACAAGGTCACCGTGTTCTACACCGCGCCGACCGCGATCCGCTCGCTGATCAAGGCCGCCGAAGCCGACGACAAGGTCCACCCGAAGAGCTACGACCTGTCGAGCCTGCGCATCATCGGCACCGTCGGCGAGCCGATCAATCCGGAAGCGTGGATGTGGTACCACAAGCACGTCGGTCAGGAGCGCTGCCCGATCGTCGACACGTGGTGGCAGACCGAAACCGGCGGCCACATGATCACGCCGCTGCCGGGCGCGACGCCGACGGTGCCGGGTTCGTGCACGCTGCCGCTGCCGGGCATCATGGCCGCGGTGGTCGACGAGACCGGCCAGGACGTGCCGAACGGGCAAGGCGGGATCCTGGTCGTCAAGCGGCCGTGGCCGGCGATGATCCGCACGATCTGGGGCGACCCGGAGCGGTTCAAGAAAAGCTATTACCCGGAGGAACTCGGCGGCCGGCTGTACCTGGCCGGCGACGGCACGGTGCGCGACAAGGACACCGGCTACTTCACGATCATGGGCCGCATCGACGACGTGCTGAACGTGTCGGGCCACCGGCTCGGCACGATGGAGATCGAGTCGGCGCTGGTCTCGCATGAGCTGGTGGCGGAAGCGGCGGTGGTCGGCCGTCCGGACGACACGACGGGCGAGGCGGTGGTCGCGTTCGTGGTGCTGAAGCGTTCGCGCCCGGAAGGCGAGGAAGCGGCGGCGCTCGCGAAGACTTTGCGCGACTGGGTCGGCAAGCAGATCGGGCCGATCGCGAAGCCGAAGGACATCCGCTTCGGCGACAACCTGCCGAAGACGCGCTCGGGGAAGATCATGCGGCGCCTGCTGCGCTCGCTCGCGAAGGGCGAGGCGATCACGCAGGACACGTCCACGCTCGAGAACCCGGCGATCCTCGATCAGCTCGCCGAAGTGCGCTGATCGCACCTGTTGCGCACGTCGTGCGCACGAGCCCCCGCGCGGCAATCCCGATTGTCCGCGCAGGGGCTTTTGGCTAAATAACGGCATGACCGTTCCGTCCCGTCCGGCGCGTGCCGCGCCGCCGCCCGTTCCCGAGCCGCTCGCGCGCGCTCATGCGCGCTATTGGCGCTTCAACGTCGCGCTGATCCTCGTGCTGATGGCGATCGGTTTCACGGTGTCGTTCGTCGTGCCGTTCTTCGCGCCCGCGCTCGCGGGCATCCGCTTCGCCGGTTTCAGCCTGCCGTTCTACGTCGGCGCGCAGGGCGCGATTCTCGTGTATCTGGTGCTGATCGTCGTCTACATCGGCCTGATGCAGCGCGCGGACCGTGCGCTGCGGCGTGCGTACGACGAGCATGCCGCGCACGCGGGCAATCCGCACCATGCCCGCTGATCCATGCTGACGCATCGACTGATTCGCGCGTACGCGCTCTACACGCTCGGCTTTCTGGGCTTCGTGCTGCTGCTGTGGCGGATCGAGCGCGCGGCCGGCTCCGGCGTCTGGATCGGCTACGTGTTCCTGTTCGTGCCGATCGCCGTGTATGCGGTGATCGGGCTGCTGTCGCGCACGTCCGATCTCGTCGAATACTACGTGGCCGGGCGGCGCGTGCCGTCCGCGTTCAACGGGATGGCGACCGCGGCTGACTGGCTGTCGGCGGCGTCGTTCATCGGTCTCGCCGGCTCGCTTTACGCAACCGGCTACGATGCGCTCGCCTACGTGATGGGGTGGACGGGCGGGTTCTGCCTCGTCGCGTTCCTGCTCGCGCCGTACGTGCGCAAGCTCGCGCGCTACACGATTCCCGATTTTCTCGGCACGCGCTTTTCGAGTACGGCCGTGCGCGCGCTGGCGGCCGGTGCGGCGATCCTGTGCTCGTTCGTTTATCTGGTCGCGCAGATCCAGGGGATCGGGCTGATCGCGACGCGCTTCATCGGCGTCGACTTCGCGATCGGCATCTTCTGCGGGCTCGCGGGCATTCTCGTGTGCTCGTTTCTCGGCGGCATGCGCGCGGTCACGTGGACGCAGGTCGCGCAGTACATCATCCTGATCAGCGCGATCCTGATCCCCGTGTCGCTGATCGCGATGAAGAACGGGCTCGGGCCGGTGCCGCAGTTCAATTACGGCAAGCTAATGGAGCGTGTGGCGGCGCGCGAGGCGCAAGTGCGCGACGCGGCCGAGGAGCAGCAGGTGCGCGATGCGTATCGCGGGCAGGCCGCGCTCGTCCAGGCGCAGCTCGATCGCTTGCCCGGATCGTATGCGGACGCACGCCGGCAACTCGTCGACCAGCTTGCGGACCTGCGGCGCCATAACGGGCCGCTGCGCGAGATTAACCAGCGCGAGCGCGAGCTGGCCGACTTCCCGCGCGACCCGACGGGCGCGCGCGTGATCTGGACCCAGGCGCGCGACGACCTGCTGGCGCGCGCCGAGCCGCCCGTGCCGATGCACGAGCCGTTTCCTGCCGCGAGCGACGACGAGCGCAAGCCGCGCGAGCGGAATTTCCTGGCGCTGCTGCTGTGCCTGTCGCTCGGCACCGCGAGCCTGCCGCACATCCTCACGCGCTACAACACGACGACGTCGGTGGCGTCCGCGCGGCGCTCGGTCGGCTGGACGCTGTTCTTCATCGCGCTGTTCTACCTGAGCGTGCCGGTGCTCGCGGTGATGATCAAGTACGAGATTCTCACCAGCCTTGTCGGGCGGCCGATCGCCGAGCTGCCTGCGTGGGTCACGCAGTGGCATCACTTCGAACCGGACCTGATCAGCGTCGTCGAGGTGATTCGCGACGGCATCGTCCACTGGTCGGAAATCCAGATGCAGCCGGACATGGTCGTGCTGGCCGCGCCGGAGATCGCGGGGCTGCCGTATGTCGTGTCGGGGTTGATCGCGGCCGGTGCGCTGGCCGCGGCGCTGTCGACCGCGGACGGATTGCTGCTGACGATCGCGAATGCGTTGTCGCACGACGTCTATTACTGCATGGTCGCGCCCGATGCATCGAGCCAGCGGCGCGTGACCGTCTCGAAGGTGCTGCTGCTCGGCGTTGCGCTGTTCGCGTCGTATGTCGCGTCGCTCAATACGGGGAAGATTCTGTTTCTCGTCGGTGCGGCGTTTTCGCTCGCGGCGTCCAGTTTCTTTCCGGTGCTCGTGCTGGGGGTGTTCTGGAAACGGACGACGACGCGCGGCGCGATCGCCGGGATGGTGACGGGGCTTGCGGTGTGCGTGTACTACATCGTGTCGACGTATCCCTATTTCACGCAGTTGACGGGGTTTGCGGGGCGGACGTGGTTCGGGATCGAGCCGATCAGTTCAGGCGTGTTCGGGGTGCCGGCGGGGTTTGTGGTGGCGATCGCGGTCAGTCTGGTCGATCGGGAGCCGGATGAGTATACGCGGGCGTTGGTGGATTATATTCGGCATCCGTGAGGGGGGAGTGTGTCGGCGGATCAACGGAAAAGCCGCTTGATTTCTGGAGAATCAAGCGGCTTCACGTTTTCGTCTGTGACCCAAGACAATCTCAACGCGGCGAGCGGTGATGACCGCTTTTACATCGGTCGGGCAATGGGTGTCAGTCAGAGGAGACTCGAAATCAGGTGACAGCCACACGTCGCGCGATGGCCGTGCCGTGCGATCGGTATTCCGTCATCAGTCATCGATGGATCGCCTTCCTCGATGAGGTTAGGTGACACGTCAGGATGTCGCGGGCACGACACGCGGTCGCCCTTGCGGGCGACATAGCGGCCGTCGAAGCGCATGGTCGTGGAGGCGGTTTCGACCTTGCCGTCGTGGTCCGTGTCGTCACCGATGCGGATCAGGTTGATCATGACTCAGTCTAGAAAAATGGCTCTCAAGTAATGCCGGCGGCTATCTGGATGACTCTAACGGAGCGGGCCGGCGCCCATTAACGATTCTCCGGGGGATCGGCAACGGTGGCTTACCATCATCGTCGTGCGTCCGGATTGTCTAATCAGGCAAGTGAGCGGATCAAATACCATCCGGGACTGCGAAGAAGTGAAGTTGCCGACCCTGAGGCTGAGCAACCCAGACTCCGTCAAGCTGATTTCCTTGCCTCGTTGCCGAAAATTTACCGGTTATCCTTTTTTGTGAATCTTCCGTGTATTCACTCAGGCTAATTTTTCCTTCAGTATTGTTGCCAATCAAATTGAGGTCGCCACCTTTGTTCTGATATCGATATGTCCCGCGAATCGATGTTCCACTCTCGGTAATCGACATCTCAATTGGGTAGCTCCCTATGCCGCCCCGAAATTCCATTGTAGAGCCAGGCAGCTTGGGAACGCATGATTTGTAGCAAACCAAACTTTCTGGTGTGGCTCCCAGTTTGTTGGGGTAAATGTAGGTGCGATTTCCAATTGCTCTGCCGTCGAGGTTGTGAATGGTCAGTTCTGCAAGTCGAAATCCATCTTGAATCTTGCTCTTGGAGTCGGGTGACCTTGCTGGTTTGAAGTTGTTCTGCCATTGTGACGCGGCGCTCCATGAGAACTTCGATAATTCTCTTGGCTCGCTTAAGGAAATTTCGTCGCCGGACCAGACTGCGTATCCGCGCTTGGACGATTCCTGTGCCTCGATCGAGAAATATATGACTCGATCAAATGATGCGCCGTTTTTTGATTTTATAATTGGCACAATTACAAACGACTTGTCGGCGGAATCGCTCTCCTTTACCAAATAATATTCCCCGCTGCGCAACATGACATATGTGCCCTGCATGGATATGTTGTTAACCTCTTTCCCTGCGAGGCTAATTTTTTTGCCGTCACTTGTGTGTATTAAATTCCATTGATCATCGATGCGAAATTCGCACGACGTTTCGCTTGAACATTCTTTGGCCGCCACAATTGATGTTGGAATCAACAGCGAAATTAGAGCGATGCGGGCTATCTTCATCATGATTTTGATTCCTTCAGGATTTCCTCGAATTTCTTGGCGTATCCGGCAATGATGTCTGCCTTGTCAAATCCATTAATTATTTGCCGGGCATCATGATAATTTGTTGTTGACTCATTTATGAAATCCTTTAATGAGGATCCAGTGAATGTTCCTTGCGTCATGCCTATAACCATAATTCTTAATGCTACATCCCATTCGCACGCCATTTCTGGGTGATCAACGAGAGGGACGTTTAGCAGGCTTTCAAATGTTGAATATTTTCCTTTCCATGTGATTTGCACGAGGCCGCGGCCACGGTACTTAAAGCCGTCGCCGTCAGCAGCATTACCCATTTTTCGTGCGTAATCCGCTCGTCTGGCAGTTTGGCCAACTCCGTAGTCAATTTCCGCCTTCTCGTAGCTGATTCCTTCAGCTCTTGGGCCAAAGAAAACTCCGTTAATCCAGTCGTAGCACTCCACTCTCGCTGTTGCCAGCATATAGGAGATTTTCGGGATATCACAGCCGCCGCTGCCATCAATGAAATATTTTCTTATTCCATTTATAAGTTGTCGCAAATTTTGCTCGGATTCTGAATTCAGTGGTTTAAGGGTTGATTTTTTCGAACCCGGGTTATCATACCAGCCGAAATCTTCAGAGTGTTGCTTCTTGTATTCTTCAATGAATTTGTCGGTATCGATGCAATTGCACGATTGTTTGAAATTCCCAATCAGCCCAATCGGATGGAAATGCCATGGCTTCGGCTCTTTAGGAAGAATCTTCGCGTCGATGCTCTGAACTTCCTCCCACCACTGAAGCTTCTTGATCCGGTCCATCTCGTTCTGCCATTTCCACGGCACGAGCTTCATATGGGGCAAGATGTCCTCCCACTTCCCCATGTTGCCGCCCCATTCGCTCTCGCTCTTCACGACCATATGCGAGATTGCCTCGGCCAACCACTTCGTTTTTTGCGCATCCGCCAGTTCTGCCGCCGTTACCTTGCCATCGTGATTGACATCAATGGCCTGTTCGAGCTTCTGGATGAGGTCACTGGTGGCCAACGCATCCGCACTCGGTTTGAAGTTGTCCTGATCCTCTCCCATGGCGAGTCCGGCGACGAACAGATAACGCTTGAACATATCGACCATTGTGGTCGAACTGTTGTCGACGAGTTCGAACCCCGGCCAGTCCCACGGGCTGCACAGTTTCACCTTGGGATGGTCCTGCTCGCGCACCCATCCTTGACGAGTTCCACCGTCTTTCGTGCCAACGGTCACGTTCCACCAGCGCTTGGCTTTTCCACTCGCGTCCTTGTCTTCTCGTGCCAAGCTCTGCGGACCCTCCTTGTCGAGATCGATTATCCGCAACACATTGCTAAAGTCCGTGCCTGGCCCCTCTGCCTGACTTACTTTTAGCGGAAAGTCTTTCCAGCCCTTGACAGGGGCTGTTGTCATTTGATTGATCAGACCCAGGCTGCTGTCGACCCAGAACGGGCTACCGGTCGACGTCTCGATGGGCTCCGGCTTTTTCGCTGGCTTTGGCTTGTGCTTCCCTTTGCCAGCAGGAGCAGGCGGCTCCGGCTGCTCGGCGGGCATTTTCACGGTCTTGGGCTGCACCTTGACCCATCGCGATTTCGGATCGCTGACCGGTACCAGCTTCAAACCCGTCTGCTCGAGGGTGTAATCCGGATCGGGCGCTTTCGTCACGAGTTTCGCGCCCTTCAAAATTTCCAGAAATGGCTTGTCCGTCTCTGGCAACTCCTGCGCGCGTGCCTGACTCTTGGTGATGAACGCAGGAAGATCGGGGCCTGCAAAGATTTCGAGATGGAGCAACGGCCGAGTGGGTAGCGGAGGGGTAGGCTTGGCTTCCCTATAGCGCTGGTATTGGCCGATATGCGCGACGACGTCTCCCGCCTTGACGGGATACGGCTTCTTGAGCACGACCACCTTATCGACGGGGCCGGACTGAGGGATCGGCGCCAATTCGGAAACGAAAACGTAACCCCACTTCAACTGCACATCGGGCGACTGACCGACGACCGGACCCACCGGATCACCTTTAATGATCTTCGTGATTTTTGCCCAGCCCTTGCGCCCACCGTTATCGGCCTCGTTCACGGTAAGTTCCGTTCCCTCGGGCAGCAAACCGAGCAGTTTCCCGTTCGGAATAATCCGAACCCGCACACCCGCTACAGGCTCCGGCAATACATCGTCCGGGCCTTGTTGCTGCGGCGACGAATCGTCGCCGAGCGCACCGGGATCGATCGGCTTGCGTTTGGGAAGATCCTGCTTGTTCGGTTTCAATGCGCGATACGAACGGTCGACTTCCCAGTAGGGCGCAGGCTTAAGTTGCGGTGCCTTGGGATCCGCATTGGCCGTTTTTGGCTGATCGAGCGCCGCCTTATACGTTTTCCAGTCGAGCGTATGCATGTACAGACTGAAGAACGTCAGTGTTTCACCGGGCGGCGGACCGGAGGACGCGGGTGCTGGTGTCGGGGCTGGCGCCGGAGGCGTTGCATTGCCCCCTGAGGGGGGGGATCCGGCTGGTGCATTTGCGGGGGCGGGTGCTGGTTCCGTCTTTTTCGGTGCGGGTGGCAATTGCAAAGTATGGCGGATCAGCACAAAGCCCCGCGAGTACAAGGCATGACGCTGGTCCTGATAGGTCAGCGTAGGGTATTCGCTATCGAGCCGGTACGCGACGACCTCCCCGGTGGCAATCGCGCGTACACCGTCGTCCTGTTTCAGCGCCTCGCCGGTCTTCTGGCCGAAGTGAATGCCGCCGTGCCAGATGCCACTGGCCCCCAGCGGATAAAAACCATCCTCCGCGGTCGCAAGTACCTTCATGTAGGTCATGGGATCCGTGGTATCCGGAGTTGCACCTTCCTTGGTCGCAGGCGAAAACGGATAGCTCCATGCAAGCGGCGTGTACGCCGGCTTGGCGTCCGGCTCGGGCTTTTTCGGTGGTTGTTTGGGAGGGTGCTTGTCCGTCATGGCAATTTGAATCGCAAGTCGTTATCGTGCTTCAGAAATGGGGTGTCCCGATCAACCGGAAAAATCGTCCGCGTAACCGCCGTGCTTTGACACCGGCGTGCCGTTCAACGGGTCTCGCAACGTCATGGTGGATGCCCCGGGTTTGTCCCACGACGCGCATTTCTCGAGAATCTGGCCCGACGTCCCGTTCTCGATCATGTCAGGCGTGATCTTGATATACGAACCACCGACGTTAAGAATCAGTTCCTTTTCCGCGCGCAAGATCATCCGTCCCGACGCGCTCTCGATCTTGACGTCCTGCTGCGCCAGCATCGTCAGCGCATCGTTCTGAGCCTGGATTTCGATGGGACCTTTGGTCGCGAAGATTTTGATCCCGAGGTTTTGCGCGTACAGGCTGATCTTGTCCATCACGCTCGCGAGAAGCGACTTCCCGCCCGCAAGGTTGACGTTCTTCCCCGCCACGAGGTTGACCTGTTGATTCGCCGACGCGTGAATCGATTGCTGGCTGGAAAGTCCGACGCCCGCCGGGCTCGACAGCAGCAGCGCCGGCTTCGCAAACCCACTGGCGCTCCCCGTTCCGCCGCCGGCCGTGCGCCCGCCTTGTGTTGCGCCCGGCACACTATGCTGCGTCATCTCGGTAAAGGCTTTCAGCGCATCGCTGCCGTCCTGCAGGCTTTCGGCCCGATTCGTTTCGCTCGCCTGCGAGACCGTCTCGAATACCGCTTCCGAAGCCGCGAGCTGATCGGTCGCAGCCGACACGTTCATTGGCTGCACGGCGGCTGGATGGGTTGAGATAGACAGCCCCTGAACCGCCCGGATCGCGCCGTGTGCCTCCGATTTGAGATCGAAGCCACTGCCCACGAACGAGCCGCGCGTGTTATCGGACTGTTCGATCAGGTAGCCAAGGTGGAGGTGCGACGCATAACTCGTCGTGGAAAGCTGGACCCGATTCTGGCCGCTTGCGTCATCCAGCACGAGCTGGTTGAAGCCGTCTCCACCGTATTCGCGGGACCGAAATCCGGACAGCAGGCCGTGCGTATGCCATACCGGCATCGTCGCGCCACCATGCAATCTCGAGATGATCACCGGCCGGTCGCAATCGCCATTTACGAATCCGAGGAGCACCTGGTCATCTTTGCGCAACGGGAAATAGCCGCCGCGCCTAGAGCCGGCGTCCGGCATCGCCGCACGAATCCACGACGTCGACTTCGTATTGCGATCGTTTCGACTGTTCGATGTCCGGACCCGCACACGGTTGCCGTCGTCCGTAAGGATTTCTTCATCGCTGTCCGTCACGACAATCGCCGTCTGCAAATGCATCTCCGGCTTCTCGTGCTCGAACGGGCTGCGGAACGGCGTCTTGCGACGTTGCGCTTCGATCTCGACGTGGAAAAATCCGACGCCGCCATCGCGGTGACTCACGGTCGCACCCGTCCCAGCCGCCTGGACCTGTTCGATCTCGCTGCGCAGGCTGCGCGGAAACCGCGTCAGCGCATCCAGGCCGGGCAGATTGTTTTGAATCAGCCAGTCACTCGCGATAATCGACAATTCGCGCTCTTCCTCCGGCAGGGCATCGAGAACCGGATGCCCCGACACCTTGAACCAGTAGCCGGGTAGTGCATAGCGCGGGCTGCCGATCGCGAAATAGCGCTTTGCTCGCGACGCCCATTCCTCGGTGCGGATGCGGGCCTGCTGTTGTCCGGCATCGGATTCGGCCCAGGTCTGTGAGCCGGTATAGAGATAGTCTTCACCTTGGCCGGGCAGATCCTCCAGATCGGCCGCCGGCGTACTGACCTGTTTGTCGAGGTCCGGACGCTTGTAGTCGGCGGTGCCGAGCGTCAGCGTCGCGCTTTGGGCGTCCTGCTGTTCGCTTAACTGGGTGAGTCCGTCGAAATCCTCGTCGGTACCTGCGTGGCTGAACTTCATCTCCGAATTCGGCAGCGACGGCCCGAAATACAGGTCGTCCATCATGACGACCTTGTGCGACTTGCCGTCCTTTGCGAAATCGAAGCGCGGAAACACGCCGACTTCCTCCAGACTCCGGTGCACGAAATTCCAGTCAGTCTCCCACTGCACGCGGTGCGAATACGAGCGCATCGCCGCGCGTAGTTCCTGCCCATAGTTGCCGGACGCCTGCGGATGCTTGTCGAATACGTCGGTGAGAATCTGCCAGCCGCTGGCTTCCTGCCAATCGCGCCGATCGCTGCTGAGCTTCAAAAAGCTCAGCCACGAAGAGAACTGAAGCTGAAAATACGAGACGGTTCCATCATTTCCAAGGCGGCGCGCCCGCTGCACATAGCCATGGATCGGCAGATAACCGCCGTCGGTCTGGCGAATCCAGAGCGTGACGGGTTGCAGCATGAGAGCGCTAAGCTTGATCTTGTCGCCCATGACGGATGAGGCGTCAACGGTCACCTCGAAATTGCGCCCGAGCCGCGCGTTGATCTTGACGTACAGCGGCGTGAGCCAATCGTCGCCAAGCGGCGTGTCAAGTTTCACGATGCGATCGAACTGCGCGTAGCCTCCGCGCAGCACCTTCAGCAAGACTTCCCCGCTCATGCGATTACCCCGTTTCGTGCAGAACGCGTCCGACTATCGCTCGACATCCAAATGCCGGAATGCGTACGCGTTGCAATTAAATCTTTCAAATAAATAACAATATATTTCAATAATATTTCGACTGAACATCGCAATTCGCCAGAAGGGAGCCTGGATTGATTGCGCGAAAGATCATACCAAAGGCAGTTCGGTACGATAACTCTGCGGTAACGATCTTTGAAGGTTTACTCCAAGCTGTCGCTAGCGTCTTTTTGTGACTTTTCGTTGCTTATCGAAATGCGTTTGGTTTCAATTCGAAAATGACTGGGATATGGAAAGCCGGATCATCGTTTTTTCAGGGAGCGCGCCATGTATTGGCGATTCGGCTAGGACACGTCCTGATGTTCATCAGGGCGCCACGAGTTGCCGGAGGATGGATGTCCCGAGGCGATGAAGTGCGCACACCACGAAGGCTAGAGAGAGATCAAATTCCGGGACCTGCCGAATTGATACGCGAATTGCTTTCGATCGAGACAGCAGTGGTGGGGCCTGGCGTCCGATTGCCGGAAAGGTACGCGATGGGTCTCGGAGAGCGACGCCACGGATATGGAGAATGTGTCGGCCGGCGAGACAAGGCAGTCGGACTAAAACGTACAAGTGTGGGCGACTCTAGGCGCCTTCGAGCACGAAGCATGCACGACGGGGCGGACCCGACACCTTGCGACGAGTGGACCATTCCCATAGCGGTCGCGAAAGCATCGGCGAGGCGCCGACACGATTTGACGTCACGCCGCATGTTGCAAAAAAGCCCCGCAAATCGTTTGATCTTGCGGGGCTTTCGCACTGATTCTGGCGGAGAGAGGGGGATTCGAACCCCCGATAGGCGATTAACCTATACACGCTTTCCAGGCGTGCGACTTAAACCACTCATCCATCTCTCCGGAAGACCGAGAGTATAGCAAACTCCCGCGGCCTCCCGCCACCCCCTTTGACGAGCGGCTGTAAGCTGCCGGAAATCCGGTTTCCGTGGCCGGCGCGTCCGTGCCGCAGTATGCGACCTCGCGGCGATCATCGACGCGCTCGACGTGACCGGGGATGACCGCCCCCGCCCCCGAGTCTGCTATCTTCCCCCGCATCTCATCGCTTCCCCACCTCTCCATGACTGACCGTATCGTCGCCGCGTTCGATTTCGACGGCACCATCACGACCACCGACAGCTTCCGCCATTTCGTCCGCTACGCGGTCGGCACGCCGCGCTTCGCGTGGGCCGGGCTGCGCGCGCTGCCGTGGATCGCCGCGATGAAAGCCGGGCTGCTGTCGCGCGGCGATGCGAAGGCGAAGTTCGCGTGGTTTGCATTCGGCCCGATGGGCGACGACGCGCTCGATGCGCTCGCGCGCCGGTTCGTCGACGGCTATCTGCCGAACCTCGTGCGTCCGGACATGCTGGAACGGGTGCGCGAGCATCGCGCGCGCGGGCACGAAGTCGTGCTGGTCAGCGCGTCGCCGTCGCTGTATCTGGAGAAGTGGGCGAAGACGGCGGGCATCGACACGGTGCTCGCGACGCACCTCGCGTTCGAGCGCGGCAGGTTCACCGGGCGGCTGAACGGCGAGAACTGCTGGGGCCCGCAGAAAGTCGTGCGGTTGCGCGGCTGGTGGGGAAATCGGACGCCCGCGAAACTGTTCGCCTACGGCGACAGCCGCGGCGACAAGGAAATGGCCGAACTCGCGAACTGGGCATGGATCCGCGGGCACGGACCGATGCCGCCGATCGGCGATTGATGGACTAACGCGGGCGCCGCGCCGCGCGCCGCCGTTACGCGTCGGCCCGCTGCACGCTGCGCATCCCCCGATCTGGACGATACGCGCCCCAGCGATTCGCCCGCCTGAACGTGCCGACATCGTTGAACCGCACGCCGACTTCACGCAGCGCCGCATGCGCGCTGCGCGCGGTCAACTGCCTGATGTAGAACGGATCGCGCACCACGAAGTGATGGATCGCGTGCGTGCTGCCGAAGTTGAAGCAGAACAGCTGGAACGGCAGCATCCACCTCGGGTTGAGCACCTGAGTCTGCTGGATCACGTTGCGCGAATCGATGTCGCCGAAGTAATGCATGTTCGAGCTGACGAAGTTGATGCAGAAGCTGCGCACGAAATTCGGCCCGAGCCACACGACCGCAAGGAAATCGACGACGTGCATCACCCGCTCGACGGCGGCCGGCACGGTGATCGGATGGCCGAACGCACGCAGCGCGAACAGCCCGACGTGATAGACGATGAACGCATGCCACAGCGCGTAGTACGCGTGACCGATCGGCATGTAGGACGACACCTGCTCGACACGCAATTGCATACGTTCGGACGCATCCTGAGCCAACTGCGCGGCGACGTACTGCCTGACCTTGCGGCGCATCGCATCCGGCCGCAACACGACGGCGAGCATGCCGTCCGCGATCATCAGCAGCCGCTTCACGCCCCAGCGTTCACCGTTGGTGATGCCGAATTCCTCGAGATCCGATTCGCCGCCCGATACCTTGTGGTGATGCAGGTGCATGCGCCGGCGCGTCCACGGGTTGATCGTGCCCGGCCGCGTGAGCCAACAGAGCGCCATCATCAGGTGATAGGCCCACGGCGTCTTCTTGAAGTACATCAGGTGGATCAGGTCGTGCTCGAGTTCGTGGATCAGCGACGTGACGAACGCGGCGAGCGGCAGCGCGACGTACCACGCGATTGCGCCGTGCGCATACAGCCACGCGATCGCGAGCATCGCGCTGACCGACACGGCCATCACGGTCGCGCCGACGAGGTTCTGGTTGTCCAGCAGCGGAAAGCGCGCGCGGAGCGCGTCGCTCGCGGCGTTCACCTCGCGGCGGACATACGCGACCTTGTCGGCGTCGTGTCGAAAGGCGGTTCGTGCGGGTTGGCTCATCGACCGGAATCCGTGCGGAAAGAGTGGGGCGCAATGCCGATGTGACAAGCATAGGCGCACCGCGTCGCGCACACGAGGGCCGCCGGTGCCAATGATGGTGTCATTTCGGGCCACGATCGCCGGCGCGACGGCGACCGCTGCGGCCCCGCGCGGCTAGAGTGCCGCCGTGGTGTCATTGCGGGCCAGCGACGCTACAATCCGCCGAAACCGCACCGGAGTCCGCCGCATGGCCCTGTCCGCCCGGGATGCCGCGCGCCAGCTGAACAAGGCGACGGTATCGTCCGCGTATGCGCTGTTCATGCTGATGCTCGCCGAGGAGCGCGGCATCGAGGGCGAGCGCATTCTCGCCGGCTCGGGCGTCGAGCGCGACCGGCTCGCGCAGCCGGACGCACGTATCACGCCGCTGCAGCAGGCGGCGATCGTGTTCAACCTGCTCGACGCGACGGACGACCCATCGATCGCGATCGAGATCGGCCTGCGCAGCAGCCTGACGAAATCCGGGCTGATCGGCTTCGGGCTGATGAGTTGCGCGACGCTCGGCGAAGCGATCGCGCTCGGCATCCGCTACCTGCCGACACGCGTGCCGTTCTTTTCGGTGCGGCTCACGCAGCTCGACGGGATCGTCGACATCGACGTGCTCGAGGCGTTTGCGCTCGGCCGGCTGCGTCAGTTCGCGGTTGAAAACTTCCTGGTCGAGACGGCGATCCTGTTCAACTCGCTGCTCGATCCCGCGCCGGGGCGCACGCTGCAGTCGCGTGCCGAGCTGCATTTCGAATGGCCGGAGCCGCCGTGGTTCGAGCGCTATCGCGCGCGGCTGCCGCGCTGTCATTTCGACGCGAGCGCGAACCGCATCCGCTGCGACGCCGCGCTGCTCGACGAGCCGATCGGCACCGCGAACGCGCAGACCGCGCAGATGATCGTCCAGCAATGCGAGGCCGAGCTCGCGCGGCTCGGCTATGCGGAAAGCATCGTCGAGCGCGTGCGCAACCTGCTGATCTGCGGTGACGCCGGCTATCCGTCGGTGGACGACGTCGCGCGCGAACTGCACGTATCGGCGCGGACGTTGAAACGCAAGCTCGCGGAATTCGGTGCGACGTATTCGGCGCTGCTCGACGAGATCCGGCTGCGCGATGCGCTGCGGTTGCTGGAGGGCACGCGCCTGCCGGTCGACGAGATCGCGGCGCGGGTCGGCTATACCGACCGCGCGAATTTCACGCGCGCGTTCAAGCGCTGGACCGGCGTCGCGCCGAGCGAGCGGCGCTGACGGCGCGCGGGCCGCTGTCGGCCGATGCCGGCCATGCGCACGGCGTCGATCCATCGGTCATTCGACAATCAGAATCAGACGATCGCAACCCAGTTCGCGCCGCGCCCACCCGGCACGCGCGCATGCAACGCCAGCGTGCCGTCGTCCGGCGCGATCGCGTAGACCGACGCGTATTCCGACTGTTCGCCGCACGCGACGAGCCAGCGTCCCGACGGGTCGATCGCGAAGCCGCGTGGCTGCGTTTCGGTGAGCGTCGCGTGCACCGGTTCGAAGCTGCCGTCCGCAGCGCGCCGATAGCAGAGCAACTGGCTCGACGTGCGTTCGCTGACATACGCGAAGCGCTCGTCGGGCGTGAGGTGCAGATCGGCGGCCCACACGGCGGGCACGGTCGGCGCGGGCGGGCGCGCGTGGCCTTGCGGGAGGTCGGCGACGGCCGCGTGCCGCCCGCTGACCTGCGCGTCGCCGAGGCGGCCGCTGTCGGTGTCGCGTGCGAAGGTCGCGAGCGTGGCCTGGAATTCGCTGACCGCGACGAGCGCGCGGCCGTCGCGCGCGAAGCGCAGGTGACGCGGCCCGAAGCCGCCCGGCACGCGCGTTTCGCCGTGTTCGAGCGCACGCAGGCCGCCGGCATCCTCGACCAGCGCGAACGTGAAGATCCGGTCCGAGCCGAGCGAACTCACATACGCGAAGCGGTTGTCCGGCGACACGACGACGGCATGCGCGTTCGCGATGCCGTGTACGACCTGCAGCGGCGCGCCGTCGCCGTCACGTACGTGTGCGGCGTCGTAGAGGCTCAGCGAATTGCCGCCGTACGACGCGCCGAGCAGCCAGCGGCCGCTGCGGTCGAGCGACAGGTACGCAAGGCTCGCGTCGATCGCGGTCGCGCCGATGCGGGCGAACGCGCCGGTGCCGGTCGCGACGCGGAACGCGACGATCGTCGGCTGCTCGCCGCGCGTCGCGACGTACAGCCGCGCGCGATCGGGCTGCACGGCGACGGGCATCGCGGCGTCGCCGGCCGGGTAGCGGGCGAGCGGCGCGAGCGCGCCGTCGGACGTGAGCGAGAACGTGGCGAGGTCGCCGTCGACGGCATTCGAGACGACGACGGTCAGGCGATCAGTGTTCGGCATGGCGGAGCATCGCGGTGTTCGTGAAGGACTCGTCGGCCGGCAGGCCGCGCGGCGGATCGCTGCGCCGGTGCGTGCGCGCGAACAGCGCGGCGACCGCCGCGACGAGGGACGCGATCGCGAGCGCATACAGGCCGCCCGTGATCGAACCCGTATGTTGCTTCAGATAGCCGAATGCCGTCGGCGCGACGAAGCCGCCAAGGTTGCCGATCGAGTTGATCAGTGCGATCACGGCCGCGGCCACGCGCGTGTCGAGGTAGCCCTGCGGGATCGGCCAGAACAACGACGACGCGGCCTTGAAGCCGAGCGCGGCGAAGCAGATCGACGCGAACGACCAGACGGGATCGTGCGACGTCGACGCGAACAGCCCGCACGCGGCCAGCACCAGCGCGAACGACAGCCAGCGCTGCGGATGCTTCCACTTCGCGGAGAGCACCGCGAAGCCGTACATCGCGCCGATCGCGATCATCCACGGAATCGTGTTGTAGAGGCCGACCTGGAAGTCGGTGAGGCCGCCCATCTTGCGGATGATCGTCGGCAGCCAGAAGGTGGCCGCGTAGATCGTCAGCTGGATCGCGAAATACAGGAAGCAGAACAGCATGATCTGCGGGTCGCGCAGCAGCGTGGTGGCCGACACGTGCACCTTCGAGCGCACGTCGCGGGTCGCGCGCTCTTCATCGAGGGCGTTCTGGAGTGCCGCGCGTTCGTCGGCGGTGAGCCACGTCGCGTCGCGGATGTGCGATTTCAGCAGCAGCCAGCTCGCGCCGCACAGCGCGACCGAGAACATCCCTTCGATCAGGAACATCCACTGCCAGCCCTGCAGGCCGAAGCCGTGGATCGACAGCAGCGCGCCGGTGACGGGCCCGGACAGGATCGAAGCGAACGCGGAACCGCCGAGGAAGATCGCCATCGCCTTGCCGCGTTCCTGCGGCGGCAGCCATTGCGACAGGTACAGCACGACGCCGGGGAAGAAGCCGGCCTCGGCCGCGCCGAGCAGGAAGCGCAGCGCATAGAACGACGTGTCGTTCCACACGAACGCCATCGCGGCCGCGACGACGCCCCACGTCGCCATGATCCGCGCAAGCCAGATGCGTGCGCCGTAGCGCTGCATCAGCAGGTTCGACGGCACTTCGAACAGCGCGTAGCCGACGAAGAACAGGCCGGCGCCGAGCCCGTAAGCGGCCGCGCCGATTCCGATCGACGCTTCGAGGTGGCGGTCGACGAAGCCGACGTTCACGCGGTCGATGTAGTTCGCGATGAACATGATCAGCACGAGCGGCAGCACGTGCCACTTCACTTTCGAAACGGCGGACGCGAGCGGGTCGCGGCCGGGCAGGGCGGGTGAGGTCAAGGGTGTCTCCGGTCGGGCGGCGAAACGGGCGGCGGCCCGTGTCGGCGTCGGGATGGTGATTTAAGTAGTATGTCGTCGTATGACATGGTACGCCTGAGCTTTAGGCGTGGCGTCGCGGGTTTACCCGGAATATGCCCAAATATTGGGGAATATGAGGAGGGTGGCGCGCCGTTCGACCACATCCGATGACGTATGACGTGGGATCGCGAGCGAGCGCCGGCTGACCACTGGCGGCGTCGCAAGCGACGTGCTGAAGCTGCGCACCGACATCGCCGAGCGCGCGCCAATGCCGGCAGCTCGCGACGCAGGCGATCGAGCGCTTCGGCCGGATCGACGCGCTCGTGAACAGCGCGTTTGTGCACGGCACGTTTCCGGAGGCAGTCGAGGACGCCGATCTCGACGGCTGGCGCGCGGTGTTCGACACCAACGTGTTCGGCACGATGACGCTCACGCAGGAAATCGTGCCGCACATGAAGCGGCAGAAGCGCGGCGCGATCGTGATGATCAACACGCAGGCGACGCGCAAGCCATTTGCAGGGGAATCGGGCTACGCTGTATCGAAGGGCGCGCTCGCGGTTGCGGCAAAATATCTGGCGCGCGAACTCGGCGTGCACGGGATCTGCGCGAACAGCATCCACATGGGGTGGATGTGGAGCGTGCCGACGCAGACGTATTTCCGGCAGGCGGCAGCCGAGTACGGGATGACGGAGGAGCAGATCATCGCGCCGATCGCGTCGAACATCGCGCTCGCGAAGCTGCCGACCGACGACGACTGCGCGCGCGCGGCGCTGTTCCTTGCGTCGGATTATGCGAACGCAGTGACCGGCGCGACGCTGGATGCGAACGGCGGCGATTTCATGCCCTGAGGAGGGAGCGGCGAATCATGCAGGAAACTCGGCAGGCACGGCACTTCTTCGCGTTCAACGGCGACGCGGACGGCCTCTGCGCGCTGCAGCAGCTACGGCTCGCGGAGGGCGCGGGCGGCACGCTCGTGACCGGCGTGAAGCGCGACATCAAGCTGCTCGAGCGAATCGATGCGCGGGCCGGCGATCGCGTGACCGTGCTCGACGTGTCGCACGACCAGAACCGCGACGCATGCGCGCGGCTGCTGCGCGACGGCGCGGTGGTTCGCTACTTCGATCATCACTTCGCGGGCGCGTTGCCCGGCGATCCGCGTTTCGATGCGTATATCGACACGGCCGCCGACATCTGCACGAGCGCGCTCGTGAACCGCTATCTCGGCGGGCGGCACGTGCGCTGGGCGATCGTCGCGGCGTTCGGCGACGAACTGCCGGCGCTCGGCGACGCGCTCGCGCACGAATACGGAATCGATGAAGCCGAGCGCTGCACGCTGGCCGAGCTCGGGCTCTACCTGAACTACAACGCATACGGCGACTGCGTCGGCGATCTGCATTTCGATCCGGCGGTGCTGGCCGATGCGATGCTGCCGTGCGCCGATCCGCTCGACTTCGTGCGCGACACGCCGGTGTTCGCCGCGCTGCGCGACGGCTATCGCGACGACATGGCGCGGGCATGCGCGCTCGTGCCGCTGCGCGACGTGCCGGGCGCGACGTTGATCAGGATGCCGGATCAACCGTGGGCGCGGCGCGTGTCGGGGATGCTCGCGAACGAGCGGATGCGCAACGCGCCGCATGCGGCGCTCGCGGTGCTGTCGCCGCGTGCGCAGGGCGGGTTCGTGGTCAGCGTGCGTGTGCCCGACGGCAGGCCGCTTTGCGCCGACGAGTTCTGCCGCGGTTTCCCGACCGGTGGCGGACGCAAGCGCGCGGGCGGTATCAACCATCTGCCGGAAGCCGAGTTCGACGCATTCGCCGAGCGGTTCGAAGCGGCGTTCCGTCTGGACTGAGCCGCGGCCCGTGCGCCGCGCGCGCCGCGCCGCTCGGGCCGGTTGCATCGGCGAGCCCGGCACGCGCGAGTCGATCGCTGTGTCACGCGTGAACCTCGACGAAGAATCGTCGGAATGGACTAAGGCGTTTCACCGGGCCGGCGATCCGGCGATCCGGCGTCGGCCCCCGATGCGCGCGCACGCGCCGCTGCGTGGCGAGCGTCGACATCGCGCGAGCCTGCCGCGACAATACGCATCACTTTTCCGTTTCCTGCCGCGAGGTGCCCGTGTCCGCCAAGTCGTCCGTTGCTCCTGCCGTCGTGTGGTTCCGCGACGATCTGCGCGTGACCGACCAGCCCGCGCTGACGCGCGCAGTCGCGTCGGGCCGGCCGCTCGTGTGCGTGTATGTCGACGACACGGGCGACGGGGCGGGGCGTGCGCTCGGCGGCGCGGCGCGCTGGTGGCTGCACGGCGCGCTCGCCGCCCTCGACGCGGCGCTCGCGCGTCATGGCGGACACCTGCTGCTATTGCGCGGCGATGCGCAGCGCGAGATCGAGCGCATCGTGCACGACACGGGCGCGGCGGCCGTGTACTGGAACCGCCGCTATGCGCAGCCGCAGCGCGACGCCGATGCGGCGTTGAAGGCGTCGCTGAAGGCGCGCGGTCTCGAGGTCGAGAGTAGCAACGGCAGCCTGCTGAACGAACCGTGGGAAGTGATGACGGGCGCCGGTACGCCGTTCCAGGTGTTCACCGCATACTGGCGCGCGGTGCGGCGCGATCGCACGGTGATGGCGCCGCTGCCGGAACCGGAGCGGATCGCGTTTCATCCGTGGCCGGCCGCCGTGCGCGAACGCGCGCTGGCGCTCGACGCGCTCGCGTTGCGCCCGCACGCGCCGGACTGGGCGGGCGGTCTGCGCGACGAGTGGCCGGCGCCCGACGAAGCCGGCGCGCATGCGCGGCTCGACGCGTTCGTGCACGCGTCGCTCGCCGGCTACGCCGACACACGCGATCGACCCGGTGAGCCCGCGACGAGTCGTCTGTCGCCGTTCCTGCGCTTCGGCAACGTGTCGCCGCGACAGGTGTGGCATGCGGTGCAGGGTGCGACACAGGCGGGCGGCGCGGCGTGCGCGGCCGGTGCGGAGAAATTCCTGAGCGAGCTCGGCTGGCGCGAATTCAGCCACGTGCTGCTGTATCACTTCCCGGCGCTCGCGACCGACAACTTCCGCGCGCAGTTCGACGCGATGCCGTGGCGCGACGATCCCGCCGCGCTGCGCGCATGGCAGCGCGGGCTGACCGGCTATCCGCTCGTCGACGCGGGAATGCGCGAGCTGTGGACGACCGGCTGGATGCACAACCGCGTGCGGATGGTCGTCGCGTCGTTCCTCGTCAAGCATCTGTTGATCGACTGGCGGGCGGGCGAGCGCTGGTTCCACGACACGCTCGTCGATGCGGACGCCGCGAACAACCCGGCGAACTGGCAATGGGTGGCTGGCTGCGGGGCCGACGCCGCGCCGTATTTCCGCATCTTCAATCCGGTGACGCAGGGCCGGAAGTTCGACCCGCAGGGTGAGTACGTGCGCCGCTGGGTGCCGGAACTCGCGGGCCTCGACGCGGCGGCGATCCATGCGCCGTGGGAGGCGTCCGCGGCGCAGCTGGCGGCGGCCGGGGTGCGGCTCGGGCTCGACTATCCGGCGCCGATCGTCGATCACGACGGCGCGCGCCGTCGTGCGCTCGATGCGCTGGCCACGTTGCCGAAGCCGGGCGCCGCCGGCCGTTCGCGCGCGGTGTAACTTGCCGCGTCAGTTGCAGAACGCCGCATGCTCGAGCAGCGCGAGCGCGAGGCCCGAATCGAAGTAGGTCGCGCCACACCACGCGACGAACGCGAGCACGGCGGCGGCCAGCGCCGCACGGATCATGCCCATGCGGCTTTGGCCGACCCGGGGCGCACGATGCGCGCGTCGTCGATCGGCAGGTGCAGCAGCGCGGCCAGCACGCCGAGCGCGATCGAGCCGATCCACAGCGGCAGATACGAATGCGTCGCGTCGTACACGAGCGCGCCGAGCCATACGCCGAAGAAGCTGCCGAGCTGGTGCCCGAAGAAGACGAAGCCGAACAGTGTCGCGATGTAGCGCACGCCGAATACCTGCGAGATCACGCCGTTGGTCAGCGGCACCGTGCCGAGCCACGTGAAGCCCATCACGGCCGCGAACACGTAGACGCTCACGGGCGACAACGGCGCGGCAACGAACGCGGCCATCGCGAGCGCGCGCACGAGGTACAGCACGGACAGCACGTACTTGCGCCGCAGCACGCCGCCGAGATGGCCGCACGCGTAGGTGCCGGCCACGTTGGTCAGCGCGATCAGCGCGAGCGCGACGCTGGCATGGCGCGCGGGCAGCCCGTGATCGAGCAGGTAGGCCGGCAGGTGGGTCGCGATGAACGCCAGCTGGAACCCGCATGCGAAGAACCCGGCGTTCAGCAGCCAGAAGCCGCGGTGCGTGAACGCTTCGCGCACGGCCGCCGCGATCGACTGATCGGTGCCGTCGGCTTGGCTCGCGGCCTGCGCGGGCCGGTCGCGCACCAGTACCGCGAGCGGCGCGAGCAGCGCGGCGACGAGCGCGAGCGCGACGAATGCATGCTGCCAGCCGATGCCGCCGATCAGCACCTGCGCGACCGGCACCATGCAGAACTGGCCGAGCCCGCCGATCGCGCCGGCGACGCCGAGCGCCCAGCCGCGCCGGTCGGGCGGAAACAGCCGGCTCAGCGCGCCGTAGATCGACGCGAACGCTGACCCCGACAGCGCGATGCCGATCACGAGCCCCGCACCGGCCGTGAACACGCCGATCGACGCCGCCAGCGCCATCGTGACGAGCCCGGCCGCGTACAGCAGCATGCCGGCGACGATCACGCGCACCGACCCGAAGCGGTCGGCGATCATCCCGGTCAACGGCTGCGCGATGCCCCAGACCAGGTTCTGCAGCGCGAGCGCGAGACCGAACGCTTCGCGCGACCAGCCGTGGTCGAGCGTGACCGGCGCGAGGAACAAGCCCTGCACGTGGCGGATACCGAGCGCGGCGCCCATGATCAGGCCGCCTGCGAGTACCGGCAGCCAGCGGCGCCGGGCGTCTCGTTCGATCGGGGTCATGCATGTCTCCGGATGAATGCGTGCGGCGCGACGGCCGCGTTCGATCCGATTAGACGATCCGGTCGCGGTGTCGCTCAAGCGATCATTCGGTCGGGTTCGCATGCGTGCAGGGAATGCGACGTGAGGTCGGACGCGATGTCGGCGAGAACGGCGAGAACGGCGAAAAGGGCGAAAAGGGCGAAAAGGGCGAGGACGGCGAGGACGGGCGAGGACGGCGGCGCGAGCCGGGTGCGTGGAGCCGCTGCCGCGCAGGCGGCCGGCGTGGCACGCGGCCGATGCGCTGTTACGGCGTCGGTCCATCGCCTGCAGGCGCGATCCGTCGCGCAACGATCGCCGCTGCGCGCAGGCACCGGCATCGGCTCAACGCGAAAAATCGCGCGCCTACCGCTGCTCCACGTCGTACGCGCGCATCGCCGCGTCGCACTCGGCTGCTTCGGCGAGAATCCAGTCGCGCACGTCGGCGACTTCGCGGCGCGGTGCCGGATCGTGCCGGAACAGCCAGTAGCCATAGGCATCGGACGACGCCTGCGAGCGCGGGCCGAGCACCGCGAGCCGGCCGTCGGCGAGCATCGGCGCGACGAGCGCGAGCCGTCCGAGCGCGACGCCCTGGCCGGCGATCGCGGCGTGGATCACCTGGTCGTACTGGTTGAAGCGCAGCACGCCCTTGGGGCGCGCGTCGCCGAGGCCGGCTGCGTGCAGGTGCGCACGCCATTGCAGCTGCGTTTGCGGCGGTCCGTCGAATTCGAGCAGCACGTGGTCCGCGATCGCAGCCGTGTCGGTGACGGGCCGGGCGGCCAGCGCGGGGTGAGCGACCGGCACGACGATCTCGTCGAACAGGCGTACCGCGCCGGCCGGCGCGCGCTCGCGCGGGCAGTAGCGGATCCCGAGGTCGATGCCTTCCGCGCGCAAATCGAGTACCTTGTCGTTCGCGGCGACGCGCAAGTCGACCTCGGGCAGGCGCGCCTGCAGGCGCCCGAGTCGCGGCAGCAGCCACAAGGCGGTCACGCCGATGCTCGCGGTAATCGTGACGGGCTGGCGCTCGCGCGCGGCGGCGAGCGACGCGACGGTGTCCTGCAGGCTGAGCAGCGCCGCATCCGCTGCGCGGAACAGCCGCTCGCCTTCGGGCGTGAACGCGATCTTCCGATAGCCGCGCTGCAGCAGCGCGACGCCGAGATGCGCTTCGAGCGCATGCACCTGGCGGCTGACGGCCGACTGCGTGACGCACAAGTCCTGCGCGGCGAGCGTGATGCTCATGCGGCGGCCGACGGCGACGAAGCCGCGCACGAGGTCCAGCGACGGGAGACGGACGAGCGGCGTTGACATGCGTAGGGCTCATGCGAACGGAGCAGCAAGATTGGTTGAGAACGCCGGACGCGTCAAGTTCAATGGAGGCTGGCCGACGGGCAGGCGCCGGCGCAGGTCATGCCGCACAGGAGACAGGATGACGATTTCGAATGAAGCAGGCGGGACGGCGCACGCGGCCGGGCAAGCGGCCGAGTACGCGCCCGGGCGGGCGGCGGACGCATTGCCGCCGCAGCCCGTGACGCTGACCGCGGCCGACGGCTACGCGTTGCGCGGCTACGTGTGGCGCCATCGCGGCGGCGGCGGTGGTGCCCCGCGGCCCGTGACGGTCATCAATTGCGCGACGTCGGTGCGCTGCGACTATTACTTCCGATTCGCCGCGTGGCTGTTCGCGCAGGGGCGCGACGTGCTCGTCTACGACTATCGCGGGATCGGCGGATCGCGCCCCGCGCGGCTCGCGACGCTGCGCGCGAACTGGCTCGACTGGGGGCGGCTCGATTGCGAGGCCGCGCTGCAGTACGCGCGCGACGCGTTTGCGGGCCAGCCGCTCGACGTCGTCGCGCACAGCATCGGCGGCTGCCTGCTCGGGCTCGCGGCGTCGAGCGCGTGCGTGCGTCATGTGGTGACCGTCGGCGCGCAGTATGCGTACTGGCGCGACTATCGGCCGCAAGAGCGGCGGCGCATGTGGTTGAAGTGGCACGTCGCGATGCCGGCGCTCGCGGCCGTGTTCGGCTATGTGCCCGCTAAACGTCTCGGCTGGATGGAAGACACGCCGCGCGGCGTCGCGCTGTCGTGGGTGCGCGCGCAACCGCGCTTCGAGGATGCGTACACGCACGGCCTGCTCGCCGAACCCGAGGCGAGCCGCGTCGCGTTGCCGGGCCGCTTCGCGCGGCTGTCGGCGCCGATGCTCGCGATCGGCCTCGAGGACGACGGTTTCGGCACGGTCGACGCGATCGAACGGCTGGTCGGCTACTACACGGGCAGCGACGTCACGCATCTGCGGATCGCGCCGCGCGACATCGGCATCGATGCGATCGGCCACTTCGCGTTCTTCCACAGCCGCTTCACCGACACGCTGTGGCCCGTCGCGTTGTACTGGCTGCAACACGGCGCGCTGCCGGCCGATGCGCCGGGCCATGTCCACGCGCGCCATCCGGCGCAGCGTGCGGGGCAGGCGGAAAGCGGCGTGCCGGGCGCCGTCGCGCAAGGCTGACCGCGCCTGCAACCAAGCCGTTGCGTCGATCAGGCGGCCGGGCCGGTTGCCGCTGCCGACGATGCCCGTCGCGACGCATCGTTCCGCGTCCCGCGCGATCGATTAACATCGGACGTTTGATCCGACTGCCTGCTGCGCGCCGATGTCCGTTCCGCCCGATTCCGAGATTTCCGCCGACCTGTCGCGCGCATGGCGCGTGCACCTGCTCGACTTGCCGCCTGCTGCGTCGCGTGCCGGCGTGCAGGTCGCGCGCATCGATTTCGACTGGCGCGTGCCGCTCGCGTCGCCGGCCTATGCGGCATTGAGCGACGCCGAGCGCGCGCGTGCCGGGCGCTATCTTCGACACGAGGATGCGGTGCGTAGCGCCGCGACGCGCGCCGCGCTGCGCGACGTGCTCGGCGCGGCGCTCGACCTGGCGCCGAACGATATCGCGATCGTCGTCGATGCATCGGGACGGCCGTCGCTGGATCCCGCGCATCGCGCATCGCTCGATTTCAACGTGTCGCACGCGGGCGATCACGCGCTCATCGCATGGGCAGGGACGGGGCGCGTCGGCGTCGATATCGAAAGCTGCAACCGCACGACCGACTGGCGCGCGCTGACGGCCGAAGTGTGCGCGACTGCCGAAGCCGCGTATCTCGACGGCCTGCCGCCCGGCGCGCGTGCCGACGCGTTCATGCGCGTGTGGTCCGCGAAGGAGGCGCTGCTCAAGGCGCTCGGCATCGGCATCGGCGGTGGGCTGCGCGCGTTCGCCGTCGTGCCGCCGCGCGATGCGGCGACGCCCGCGACGATGATCGTCGAGCCGGCCGCGCCGGCGGCCGGCGTGGCCGCGTTCGACGCGCGCTGGCTCGACGCGGCGCCCGGCTACGCGGCGTGCGTCGCGTGGACGCGCGCGTGAGCCGATGTCACCGCGCGGCGCTCACTCGAGCGGTGCGTCGTTCGGCGCCGCGTAGCGCGTCCTGATCACGTCGCTCATCGGGAAGTCGAACGCGAGCCCCTTCGGCGGCACCGGCTTCATGAACCACTTGTCGTACAGCGCATTGATCTCGCCGCTCTTCATCAGCTGCACGAGCACGCCGTCGACGAGCGCCTTGAACTGCGGATCGTCCTTGCGCAGCATGAATCCGTACGCTTCCGACGACTGCGGCGTGCCGACGATTGCCCAGTCGGCCGGTTTCGCCGCGAGCTGGCGCACGCCGGCGAGCAGCACGTCGTCCATCATGTAGGCGGCCGCGCGGCCCGATTCGAGCGTGAGGCGTCCTTCGCCGTAGTCCTTCGCGCTGATGATCTGCATGTTCATCTTCTTTTCCTCGTTCATCTTGCGCAGCAGGCGTTCGGACGTCGTGCCCTGGTTCGTCACGACCGTCTTGCCGGCGAGATCGGGGAAGTCGCGGATGCCCGAGCTCGTGCGCGTGAGCAGGCGCGTCGTCGCGACGAAGAAGGTGGTCGAGAACGCGACCTGCGCGTGGCGCGCGGCGAGATTGGTGGTCACCCCGCATTCGAGATCGACGGTGCCGTTCTGCACGAGCGGGATGCGGTTCTGCGACGTGACCGGGATGAAGCGCACCTGCAGGTCGGGCTTGCCGGTGCGCGCCTTCACGGCGGCGATCACGCGATCGCACAGGTCCTGCGAGAAGCCGATCACCTTGCCGCTCGCGTCGACGTAGGAGAACGGCACCGACGTTTCGCGGTGGCCGATCGAGATCAGGCCGGCCTGCCGGATCTTCTCGAGCGTGCCGGACAGCGGCTCCGCGGCGAGCGACGCGCCGCACGCGAGTGCGCAGGCGGCGACGAGCAGGCTGCGGCCGAAAAGGGCGGTCAACCGGGGCGGGATGGTCATGGGAGGTCTCCGAAGGCGGATGGCGGGAAAGTGCGGATTCGTATGTTGCCAAATAAAAAATAATTGCAACATATGTTAATTCCCGGGCCTGGCCGGCTACTCCCGCCGGGCGCACCCGGCATCAGGGAAACTCCCGAGTCGAAATCATTAAAAACGGGGTTGTCTAGACAAGTTCCGATGGCTACACTGCAATCCATCCCGAACTTGTCTAGACAGGATTGCTCACATGATTACGTTGACCCCCGGCCACCTGACCCTCCCGCAACTGCGCAAGATCGCTCGCGAATCCGTGCAGCTCACGCTCGACCCGGCGAGCTTCGCGAAGATCGACGCCGGCGCGAAGGCCGTCGCCGACATCGCGGCGAAAGGCGAGCCGGCGTACGGCATCAACACGGGCTTCGGCCGCCTGGCCAGCACGCACATCCCGCACGACCAGCTCGAGCTGCTGCAGAAGAACCTGGTGCTGTCGCACGCGGTCGGCGTGGGCGAGCCGATGGCGCGCTCGTCGGTGCGCCTGCTGATGGCGCTGAAGCTGTCGAGCCTCGGGCGCGGCCACTCGGGCATCCGCCGCGAGGTGATGGACGCGCTGATCACGTTGTTCAACGCCGACGTGCTGCCGCTGATCCCGGTGAAGGGCTCGGTCGGCGCATCGGGCGACCTCGCGCCGCTCGCGCACATGTCGGCCGTGCTGCTCGGCGTCGGTGAAGTGTTCATCCGCGGCGAGCGCGCGAGCGCGCTGGACGGTCTGCGCGTCGCGGGCCTCGCGCCGCTCACGCTGCAGGCGAAGGAAGGCCTCGCGCTGCTGAATGGCACGCAGGCCTCGACGGCGCTGGCGCTCGACAACATGTTCTCGATCGAAGACCTGTACCGCACCGCGCTCGTCGCGGGTGCGCTGTCGGTCGACGCGGCGGCCGGCTCGGTGAAGCCGTTCGACGCACGCATCCACGAGCTGCGCGGCCATCGCGGCCAGATCGACGCGGCCGCGGCGTACCGCGACCTGCTCGACGGCTCGCCGATCAACCAGTCGCACCGCGACTGCGACAAGGTGCAGGATCCGTACAGCCTGCGCTGCCAGCCGCAGGTGATGGGCGCGTGCCTGGACCAGATGCGCCACGCGGCCGACGTGCTGCTGATCGAAGCGAACGCCGTGTCGGACAACCCGCTGATCTTCCCGGATACCGGCGAAGTGCTGTCGGGCGGCAACTTCCACGCTGAACCCGTCGCGTTCGCGGCCGACAACCTCGCGCTCGCCGCCGCCGAAATCGGCGCGCTGGCGGAGCGCCGCATCGCGCTGCTGATCGACGCGACGCTGTCGGGCCTGCCCCCGTTCCTCGTGAAGGACGGCGGCGTGAACTCGGGCTTCATGATCGCCCACGTGACGGCTGCCGCGCTGGCCTCGGAAAACAAGACGCTCGCGCACCCGGCATCGGTCGACTCGCTGCCGACCTCGGCGAACCAGGAAGACCACGTGTCGATGGCGACGTTCGCCGCGCGCAAGCTCGCCGACATCGCGGACAACACGAAGTACATCCTCGCGATCGAACTGCTGGCCGCCGCGCAGGGCGTCGACCTGCGCGCGCCGTACCACACGAGCCCGAAGCTCGCGCCCGTGATGGAAACGATCCGCGGCCATGTTGCGCACTACGAGCTCGACCACTACTTCGCACCGGATATCGCGGTGATCGCGAAGCTCGTCAGCGAGCGCGCGTTCGCGAAGGTCGCGCCGTTCTCGTTCGCGTCGGAACAGTAAGCCCATGAGCGCGCCGGTCTACCAGGAGATCAAGGATTTCATCCTGGGCCGCATTCACGCCGGCGAGTGGGCGGAGGGCGACCAGGTGCCCTCCGAGAACGAACTGGCCCGCGAATTCAAGGTCGCGCGCATGACCGTCAACCGCGCGTTGCGCGAGTTGACGGCCGAGCAGGTGCTCACCCGCATGAAGGGCGCGGGAACCTACGTCGCGCGGCCGAAGTACGAGTCGACGCTCGTCGCGATCCGCAGCATTTCGGAAGAGGTCGACGCGCGCGGGCATGCGTACCGCGCGAGCGTGCTCGGCCTCGACACGATCCGCGCCGACGAGGCGCTCGCCGACGAGATGCAGATGGCCGTGCGCGCAACGCTGTTTTATTCGCAGGTGTTGCACTTCGAGAATGACGAACCCGTCCAGCTCGAAGAACGATGGGTGAATCCGGCGGTCGCGCCGGATTATGCCGAGCAGGATTTCACGAACACGACGCCGAACCTGTACTTGATGCGCGCGGCCCCGCTGCAGCGCGTCGAGTATCGGATCGAAGCGGCGGCTCCGGCGCCCGAGCGGCGCGAGCAGTTGCGGATGGACGACGTCGAGCCGTGTCTGGTTTTACATCGGCGTACCTGGTCGCAGGGCGTCGTCGCCTCGGTGGCGAACTTGTGGCACCCGGGCAGTCGTTATCGCTTCACCGGGCATTTCTGATTCCAATTGATCTTCACTTTCCTTCGGGAGCAGTTGTCATGAACCATCCGAAACACATCGATCCCCGTCTCGATCCGACGCGCACGATCCGCGCACCGCGCGGCAGCGAGAAGGTCTGCAAGACCTGGCTGGCCGAAGCGGCCTACCGGATGATCCAGAACAACCTGGATCCGGAAGTCGCCGAGCATCCGCACGCGCTCGTCGTGTACGGCGGCATCGGCCGCGCGGCGCGCAACTGGGAATGCTACGACCAGATCCTCGCGTCGCTGAAGGATCTCGAGGACAACGAAACGCTGCTGATCCAGTCGGGCAAGCCGGTCGGCGTGTTCCGCACGCACCCGGATGCGCCGCGCGTGCTGCTCGCGAACTCGAACCTCGTGCCGCACTGGGCGAACTGGGATCACTTCCACGAGCTCGACCGCAAGGGCCTGATGATGTACGGCCAGATGACGGCCGGCAGCTGGATCTACATCGGCAGCCAGGGTATCGTGCAGGGCACCTATGAGACGTTCTTCTCGGTCGCGAACCAGCACTTCAACGGCGACCCGTCGGGCCGCTGGATCCTGACGGGCGGCCTGGGCGGCATGGGCGGCGCGCAGCCGCTGGCCGCGACGATGGCAGGTTTCTCGATGATCGCGGTCGAATGCGACGAGACGCGCATCGACTTCCGCCTGAAGACCCGCTACGTCGACAAGAAGGCGACGACGCTCGACGAAGCGCTCGGCATGATCGACGAAGCGAAGCGCACCGGCAAGCCGGTCTCGGTCGGCCTGCTCGGCAACGCGGCCGACGTGTTCGCGGAACTCGTCAAGCGCGGCGTCACGCCGGATTGCGTGACCGACCAGACGAGCGCGCACGACCCGATCAACGGCTACCTGCCGCAAGGCTGGACCGTCGCGCAATGGCGCGAGGCGCAGAAGGTCGATCCGCAAAGCATCGTGAAGGTCGCGAAGCAGTCGATGGCCGAGCAGGTGCGCGCGATGCTGACGCTGCAGGAACGCGGCGCGGCCACGCTCGACTACGGCAACAACATCCGCCAGATGGCGCTGGAAATGGGCGTCGAGAACGCATTCGACTTCCCGGGCTTCGTGCCGGCCTATATCCGCCCGCTGTTCTGCGAAGGCAAGGGTCCGTTCCGCTGGGTCGCGCTGTCGGGCGATCCGGAAGACATCTACAAGACCGACCAGAAGGTGAAGGAGCTGATCCCCGACGATGCGCACCTGCACAACTGGCTCGACATGGCACGTGAGCGCATCGCGTTCCAGGGCCTGCCGGCACGGATCTGCTGGGTCGGCGTGAAGGATCGCTATCGCCTCGGCCAGGCGTTCAACGAGATGGTGAAGAACGGCGAACTGAAGGCCCCGATCGTGATCGGCCGCGACCACCTCGACACCGGTTCGGTCGCGAGCCCGAACCGCGAGACGGAATCGATGAAGGACGGTTCGGACGCCGTGAGCGACTGGCCGCTGCTGAACGCACTGCTGAACACCGCGGGCGGCGCATCGTGGGTGTCGCTGCACCACGGCGGTGGCGTCGGGATGGGCTTCTCGCAGCACTCGGGCGTCGTGATCGTCGCCGACGGTACCGCCGAAGCGCACGAGCGTCTCGGCCGCGTGCTGCTGAACGATCCGGCGACGGGCGTGATGCGCCATGCGGATGCCGGCTACGAACTCGCGCAGCAGACGGCCCGCGAAGTCGGCCTGAAGCTGCCGATGCTCGGCCGCTGAGCATGACGGCGCTCGACCAGGCGCCGGTGCACGCAGCGATGATTCGCGCAGCGGATCTCGTTGCGTCGCCGTGGAAGAACGGCGGCGGCGTGACGCGCGAAATCGCGGCATTTTCGTCGCGCGGAACGTCCGGCGGTGCGGTGCCGGGCGCCGCGCTCGATGCGTTCGCGTGGCGCGTGAGCGTCGCGGACGTCGACGCGGCCGGGCCGTTCTCGCGTTTCGACGGCGTCGACCGCACGCTCGTGCTGCTGTCCGGCGCGGGCATGACGCTCACGGAAGCGGGCGGCGCACGCCATGTGCTCGACGTGCCGCTCGCCCGTGCGGATTTCGCCGGCGAAACGGCGATCGACGCGACGCTGCACGACGGCCCGACCCGCGACTTCAACCTGATGACGCGCCGCTCGGCCGCGCGCGGGACCGTCGACGTGTGGCGCGCAGGCACGCACCGCGTCGAGCGCGCCGATACCGTGCTGCTGTTCTGCGCGAGCGGCGCGGTCGGCGTCGAGATCGACGGCGCGCATTACGCGCTGCAGGAAATGGACACGCTGCGGCTCGACGGGCCGCGGCGTGCGTTTGACGTCGTCGTGAGCGGAGGCGGCGCGCTGCTCGCCGTGTCGCTCGCCGTCGGCGCACGAGACTGAACGCATGAAACCGACTGTCTGGCATCACCTGAGGCTGTGTCCGCACGGCCACCCCGACGAAACCCTCGACGACGCGGCGATCGCCGTCGACGAAACCGGCACGATCGTGTGGCTCGGCGCGTTCTCCGCGCTGCCGCACGGTTACGCGCACTGGCAGCGGGAAGACCTGCACGGCGCGTGGGTGACGCCGGGCCTCGTCGACTGCCACACGCACCTCGTGTACGGCGGCACGCGCGCCGACGAGTTCGCGCAGCGCCTCGCCGGCGTCAGCTACGAGGAGATCGCGCGGCAGGGTGGCGGGATCGTGTCGACGGTGCGCGCGACGCGCGCGGCCGACGAGACGACGCTGTTCGTGCAGGCCGCCGCACGTCTGCAGCCGCTGCTCGCGGAAGGCGTGAGCGCGATCGAGATCAAGTCGGGTTACGGGCTCGACCTCGCGAGCGAGCGCAAGATGCTGCGCGTCGCGCGCCAGCTCGGCGAGCGCTTCCCGGTCAGCGTCTACACGACGTTCCTCGGCGCGCACGCACTGCCGCCGGAATATGCGGGCCGCGCGGACGAATACATCGATGAGGTATGCGAACGGATGCTGCCGACGCTGGCCGACGAAGGCCTCGTCGATGCGGTCGACGTGTTCTGCGAGCGCATCGGCTTTTCGCTCGCGCAGACCGAGCGCGTGTTCGAGGCCGCGACGCGGCGCGGCCTGCCGGTGAAGCTGCACGCGGAGCAGTTGTCGAACGCGGGCGGCACCGCGCTGGCCGCGCGGTATCGCGCGCTGTCCGCCGACCACCTCGAATTTCTCGACGAAGCCGGCATCGAGGCGATGAAGGCGGCCGGCACGGTCGCCGTGCTGCTGCCGGGCGCGTACTACTTCATCCGCGAAACGCAATTGCCGCCGATCGAGCTGCTGCGCAAGCATGGCGTGCCGATCGCGCTCGCGACCGATCACAACCCCGGCACGTCGCCGCTCGAATCGCTGCTGCTGACGCTGAACATGGGCTGCACGCTGTTCCGGATGACGGTGCCCGAGGTGCTGCAGGGCGTGACGCGCCATGCGGCCGCGGCGCTCGGCCGAGCTGATCGGCACGGTGCGCTCGAGATCGGTCGCCAGGCAGATTTCGCGGTCTGGTCGGTCGGCTCGCTGGCGGAGCTCGCTTACTGGATCGGCCGCCCGCTGTGCGAGCAGGTCGTGCGCGGTGGTGCGACGGTGTTTCGCCGGATGAACGGCTAGCCTTGCAATAGACGAGACTCACCATGACCGAAATGACGTTGTTCGCGGACCATGCCTACCTGCCCGACGGCTGGCGCCGCAACGTGCTGCTGCGCTGGGACGCGGCCGGCACGCTGACCGACGTGACGCCCGACACCGATGCGCCGGCAGGCGTCGCGCGCGCGGCCGGGCCCGTGCTGCCCGGCATGCCGAACCTGCATTCGCACGCGTTCCAGCGCGCGATGGCGGGGCTCACCGAATACCGTGCGAATCCCGCCGACAGCTTCTGGAGCTGGCGCGACCTGATGTACCGCTTCGCGCTGAAGATCACGCCCGACGCGCTCGCGGCGATCGCGCGCTGGCTGTACGTCGAGATGCTCAAGTGCGGCTATACGTCGGTGTGCGAATTTCACTACGTGCATCACGCGCAGGACGGCTCGCGCTATCCGCAGCTCGCGGAGCTCGGCACGCGCGTGATCGACGCGGCGCGCTCGGCCGGCATCGGCATCACGATGCTGCCCGTGTCGTACCAGTTCGCCGGCTTCGGCAACAAGCCGCCGCGCGACGACCAGCGCCGCTTCATCAACACGCCGGACGGCCTGCTCGAACTGCTCGACGCGATGCGCCGCGTCGCGCCCGAGCATGGCGGGCTGCGCTACGGCGTCGCGCCGCACTCGCTGCGCGCGGTGTCCGAGAACGGGCTGCGCGTGCTGCTCGACGGCCTGCCCGACGACGCGCCGGTGCATATCCACATCGCCGAGCAGACGGCCGAAGTCGACGATTGCGTGCGTGCGTACGGCGCGCGGCCTGTGCAATGGCTGCTCGATCGCTTCGACGTCAATGCGCGCTGGTGCCTCGTGCACGCGACGCACGTCGATGCGGCCGAAACGGCGGCGCTCGCGAAGCGTCGTGCGGTGGCGGGCCTGTGCCTGACCACCGAAGCGAACCTCGGCGACGGCGTGTTTCCGGCCGTCGACTATCTCGCGCAGGGCGGCGTGATCGGTGTCGGCTCGGACAGCCATGCGTCGGTCGACTGGCGCTCGGAGCTGCGCCTGCTCGAATACGGGCAGCGGCTCGTGCATCGCGCGCGCAACGTGCTCGCGAGCGACACGCAGGCGCATGTCGCCGACCGGCTGTTCGACGCGTCGCTCATGGGCGGCGCGCAGGCAAGCGGGCGGCGCATCGGTGCGCTGCGCGAAGGCTGCCGCGCCGACTGGCTCGTGCTCGATCCCGATCATCCCGCGATCGCCGAACACGGCAGCGCGGCGTGGCTGTCGGGCGCGGTGTTCGCCGAGCATGGCGATACGCCGGTGCTCGACGTGTACACCGGCGGCGAACGCGTCGTGAGCGGCCGCCGTCATCGCGACGAAACCGCTGCTTATGCCGACTACCGCGCCGCGCTGGCGCAACTGCTGCGCTGACGCGCGGCGTCCGGCGCACGCCGCGCGCGTGCGCCGGCAGACTTTTACGGTGAGGCGACATGACTGAACAACCGGCTGTATTCACGCTGAAGCAGGGCGCGCTGCCGCTGCTGATCTCGATCCCGCACGCAGGCACCCACATCCCCGACGACATCGCCGCGACGATGACGCCCGACGCGCGCTTCGTCGACGATTGCGACTGGCATCTCGAGCGGCTGTACGGGTTTGCGGCGACGCTCGGCGCATCGATCCTCGTGCCGTCGCACGCGCGTTACGTCGTCGACCTGAACCGTCCGCCCGACAACGAGAACCTGTACCCGGGGCAGGATACGACCGGGCTCGTGCCGGTCGACACGTTCGACAAGGCGCCGCTGTATCCGCCGAACGCGCTGCCCGGCAACGACGAGATCATGCGCCGCCGCGACCGCTACTGGCGCCCGTATCACGACGCGCTGCAAGGCGAGATCGCGCGCCTGAAGCGCGAGCATGGCCGCGTGCTCGTGTGGGAAGCGCACTCGATCCGCTCGCACGTGCCGCGTTTCTTCGAAGGCCGCCTGCCGGACTTCAACTTCGGCACGTCGAGCGGCGCGAGCGCCGCGCCCGGCCTCGCCGAGGCGCTGGCCGCATGCGTGAACGCGCACGGTGGTTATACGGCGGTCGCGAACGGGCGGTTCAAGGGCGGCTACATCACGCGTCACTACGGCGTGCCGGCCACCGGCGTCGAAGCCGTGCAGCTCGAACTGTCGCAGATCACCTACATGGAAGAGACGCGTCCGTACGCATACGACGAAGCGCGCGCCGCGCGGATCGTGCCGCTGCTGCAGACGCTCGTCGAAACCGCGCTCGCGCATCGCTGATCCGTCGGCACGCTGCATGCGGCGGTGCGGTGGTACTTTCCGCGCCGGCTTGACGGCAGGCGGTGCGGGCAAGCTGACGCAGCGCACAAAAACGGCATCGATCCGAACGGTCGATGCCGTTTTTTTGTCTGATCGATGTCGGGGATCGGTACCTGGAAATTTGACGCAATTTTTAGGTGATATAAGCTGAATGTCAGGAAGTCGTCACGCGCGCACCGGCGACGACGGTGTCGATTGGCGCCGTACCAAGCCAGAATCCGTCGCGAGACACCTTCCCGACGTGTCGCCGCACGGCGTTGCCGCCTGCGCGTCACCGCGACACGTGTCCTGTCTTCATCAGTCAGTCGAGTACGATCGTGAAAGCCGCCAGCCCTTCGATACGCCGGACCCGAAGTCCGTCGGCGGGCGCGCCGCCTCAGGCCGGGCCGATCCGGCATGCTGATCGCGGCACGCGCGCCGTCCTCATACGCGAGCCTGGTTTCTTCGCTGTGTCCCATCGCGGCCTGCGCCGCTTCAACCTCGTGACCGCGCACCTGTTCAGCGCGGTGCAGCGCGACGGCAGCGCTTCATTGTTGCCCTAGTGTCCTTTTCCGTTTTTGCATCGGGTCACACTGCCGGTTGCCGCATCGTGCGCGCGGCATGATCGTGCACGCGCGCATGCCAGGCGGCGGCGGACTTCCATCGTCCTGCGCGTCCGGACGCGTCGCGCGCTTATCGCGGAGGCGATCATGCGCGCGCGCCCGATCGTAGCCGTTACCGCCGACCGCATCCTGCGCGGCGCCCATCCGAACCACACGGCCGGCGAGAAGTATCTCGTCGCGCTGGTCGACGGCGCCGGCGCGCTGGCGTTCGTGCTGCCCGCGCTGGGTGCGCGGCAGCCGGTCGACGCGATCGTCGCATCCGTCGACGGGCTGCTGCTGACGGGCAGCTATTCGAACGTCGAGCCGCATCACTACGGCGGCCCGGCGAGTACGCCCGACACGCTGCACGACCCCGCGCGCGATGCGACCGCGCTGCCGCTGATCCGCGCGGCGATCGATGCCGGCGTGCCGGTGCTCGCGATCTGCCGCGGCATGCAGGAGCTGAACGTCGCGTACGGCGGCACGCTGCATCAGCGGCTGCATGCGAGCCCCGGTTTCCATGACCATCGCGAGCGCGACGGCGATCCGCTCGAGCGACAGTACGGCCCCGCCCATCGCATCCAGCTTGCGCCGGGCGGCCTGCTGCAACGGATCGCGCGCGGCGCGCACGACGCGATGGTCAATTCGCTGCACGACCAGGGCATCGCGCGGCTTGGCGCGGGGCTCGCGGTCGAAGCGAGCGCGCCCGACGGGCTGATCGAGGCCGTCAGCGTGCGCGGCGCGCGCGCGTTCGCGCTCGGCGTGCAGTGGCATCCCGAATGGCGCTTCGCGGAACAGCCGCTGTCGCGCGACATCTTCGCGGCATTCGGCGCGGCGTGCCGCGCGCGCATGACCCACCGCATTCGTGCGGCCGGCGGCACCATGCCGTCGCCGGCCGCATCCGACATCGACTGAACGAGGCCGATCATGCAACCCGAACTGAGCGAATTCCTGCGTCAGCACCGCATCACGGAAGTCGAGGCGATCATTCCCGACATGGCCGGTATCGCGCGCGGCAAGATCATTCCGCGCAACAAATTCGAATCCGGCGAATCGATGCGCCTGCCTCAGGCCGTGATGGTGCAGACCGTCACCGGCGACTATCCGGAGGACGGCACGCTGACCGGCGTGACTGATCCCGACATGGTGTGCGTGCCCGATCCATCGACGATCTGCCTGGTTCCGTGGGCCGTCGATCCGACCGCGCAGGTGATCCACGATTGCGTGCATTTCGATGGCTCGCCGGTCGAGATCTCGCCGCGCTACGTGCTGCGCCGCGTGCTCGACCTGTACAAGGCGAAGGGCTGGCAGCCCGTCGTCGCGCCCGAGCTCGAGTTCTACCTGGTCGACATGAACGCGGATCCCGACCTGCCGCTGCGTCCGCCGATCGGGCGCACCGGCCGCGCGGAAACCGGCCGGCAGTCGTATTCGATCGAGGCGGTCAACGAGTTCGATCCGCTGTTCGAGGACATCTACGAATACTGCGAGATGCAGGGGCTCGACATCGAGACGCTGATCCACGAAGTCGGCGCCGCGCAGATGGAGATCAACTTCGTGCACGGCGACGCGCTGTCGCTGGCCGACCAGGTGTTCCTGTTCAAGCGCACGGTGCGCGAGGCGGCGCTGCGGCACAACATGTACGCGACGTTCATGGCCAAGCCGATGGAAGGCGAGCCCGGCTCCGCGATGCACATCCACCAGAGCCTCGCCGATGTGCACACCGGTCGCAACCTGTTCGCCGAAGAGGGCGGGGTCGTGTCGCCGATGTTCCACAGCTATCTCGCGGGACTGCAGAAGTACACGCCCGCGCTGATGCCGATCTTCGCGCCGTACATCAACTCGTATCGCCGGCTGTCGCGCTTCATGGCCGCGCCGATCAACGTGCAGTGGGGCTACGACAACCGCACGGTCGGCTTCCGCATCCCGCAGTCGACGCCGGTCGCGCGGCGCATCGAGAACCGGATTCCGGGCGTCGACTGCAACCCGTACCTCGCGTTCGCGGCGACGCTCGCGGCCGGCTATCTCGGCCTCACCCAGCAGCTCGCGCCGACCGAACCGATCGCGTCCGACGGCTACGACCTGCCGTACCAGTTGCCGCGCAATCTCGAGGAGGGCATCTCGCTGATGGCCGCGTGCACGCCGCTCGCCGGCATTCTCGGCGACAAGTTCGTGAAGGCGTACCTGGCGCTGAAGGAAACCGAATACGAAGCGTTCTTCCGCGTGATCAGCTCGTGGGAACGCCGCCATCTGCTGCTGCACGTGTGAGTGTGCGGCGCTGTTTTACGGAGGAAACATGACCGATCGAAACGAAGCCTTCCCGCCGCACTCGACCGCCGAATACCGCGCGCTCGACGCCGCGCACCACATTCACCCGTTCTCGGACATGGGCGCGCTCAATCGCGCGGGCAGCCGCGTGATCGTGAAGGCCGACGGCGTCTACCTGTGGGACTCTGACGGCAACAAGGTGATCGACGGAATGGCCGGCCTCTGGTGCGTAAACGTCGGCTACGGCCGCAAGGAACTCGCCGACGCCGCGTATCGCCAGCTGCAGGAACTGCCGTTCTACAACACGTTCTTCAAGACCACGCACCCGCCGGTGATCGAGCTGTCGACGCTGCTCGCCGAGCTCACGCCCGCGGGCTTCAATCACTTCTTCTATTGCAACAGCGGCTCGGAAGGCAACGACACCGTGCTGCGCGTCGTGCATCAGTACTGGCGCGTGCAGGGCAAGCCGCAGAAGAAATACGTGATCTCGCGCAAGAACGGTTACCACGGCTCGACGATCGCGGGCGGCACGCTCGGCGGCATGGGCTATATGCACGAGCAGATGCCGTCGAAGGTCGAGCACATCGTGCACATCGACCAGCCGTATTTCTTCGGCGAAGCGCAAGCCGGCGAGACGCCCGAAGCGTTCGGCCTCGCCCGCGCGCAGCAGCTCGAGGCGAAGATCCTCGAGCTCGGTGCGGAGAACGTCGCCGCGTTCATCGGCGAGCCGTTCCAGGGCGCGGGCGGCGTGATCTTCCCCCCGTCGACGTACTGGCCGGAAATCCAGCGGATCTGCCGCAAGTACGACATCCTGCTCGTCGCCGACGAAGTGATCGGTGGCTTCGGGCGCACCGGCGAATGGTTCGCGCACCAGCACTTCGGCTTCGAGCCGGACCTGATCACGATGGCCAAGGGCCTCACGTCGGGTTATGTGCCGATGGGTGCGGTCGGCATTCACGAGCGCATCGCGCGCCCGATCATCGACAACGGCGAATTCAATCACGGCCTCACCTACTCGGGGCATCCGGTGGCGGCAGCCGTCGCGGTCGCGAACCTGAAGTTGCTGCGCGACGAAGGGATCGTCGAGCGCGTGAAGCGCGACATCGGGCCGTATTTCCAGCGCCGGCTGCGGGAAGCGCTCGGCGATCATCCGATCGTCGGCGAGATCGCGGGAGCGGGGCTGGTCGCGGGCGTTCAGCTGGCGCGTGACCGGAGCCGGCGCGAGCGATTCGGCGCCGATGTCGGTATCGGCACGATCTGCCGCGACTTCTGTTTCAACGGCAACCTGATCATGCGCGCGACCGGTGATCGGATGCTGCTGTCGCCGCCGCTCGTGATCCGGGAGGCGGAAGTCGACGAGATCGTCGACAAGGCGCGGCGTGCGTTTGATGCGACGGCGGAGCGGGTGAAGTGAGCGGTCGAGGCGCTTCGATCAGATGCCGTCGAAGCGCCGACTCGTGAACGCGCTGGGCGAGCCCGAAGCATTCGGCAGCAGAGGAGGGGCGCAGAAAAGCGACCGCAAAACGAAAAGGGCCTGCGTCGTGAGACGCAGGCCCTTGAATTCTTTGGTGGGCGGTACTGGGATCGAACCAGTGACCCCTGCCGTGTGAAGGCAGTGCTCTACCGCTGAGCTAACCGCCCAAAGAAGCTGAAATTATGTCAGAGCTTTTGGGGTTCGTAAAGCCCTTTCTGCAAATTTTTTCAGGAGCATGCACAAGTCGATCAGCCGGCCGTCGACGGCTCGACGAGATCGACTACTGCTTCCGGCGGCGTCGCGCGGCGCTCGGCCTGCCGGCGCCGGCGTTCCGGATGCGCGGCTTTCCGCTGCTGACGCTGCTCGGCGCGGCGCTGATGCTCGCGGTGATGGTGACGAACTACTTCACCGCCGAATTCCACATGACGGTGATCTTCGGCATTCCGTTCCTGATCGCGCTGTCGGTCGTGTACGCGGTGTGGTACCGGCGCGCGCAACCAGTGCTGCAACCTGACGCGAAGTAGCGGTGCCTGCTCAGCCCGCGAGCGCCGGCAGCGCGTCGATCGACGCGCGCACGTAGTCGGCGAAGCGCAGCGCGACCGGTTCGGCGGTGCCGCTGCGCTTCAGTTCCAGCGTGCGCGATTCGAGCGACGCATCCTTCAGCGGCCGGAACGCGAGCCGGTCGCTCTTCACCTGCTGCAGCACGCGCGGCACCAGCGCGATGCCCATCCCGAACTCGATCATCGACAGGATCGTCTGCCACAGCCGCGCCTCGTGACGGATCAGCGGGCTGAATCCCGCGTTCACGCATTGCGCGATGATCAGGTCGTGATAGTGCGGCGCCGCGTCGCGCGGAAACAGGATGAACGGTTCCGCGGCCAGCGCGGCGAGCGCGACCTGCCGCCGCCGCGCGAGCGGATGCGCGGCCGGCAGGCAGCACACGAACGGTTCCGTGTAGACGGGCGTCGATTCGACCTCGGGCGGGCAGTGGCCCCAGTGCGCGTAACCGAGATCGATCTGGCCGCGCTGGACCGCCTGCACCTGCGCGTGCGTGTTCATCTCGCTCAGCACGATTTCCACGCCCGGATAGTCGGCCTCGAAGCGCTGCACCGCATCGGGCAGCCCGCGATACAGCATCGAATGGACGAAGCCGATCCGCAGGCGACCCGCGAGACCGGACGCCGAGCGCACCGTGAGACGCTCGGCCTCGCTCGCCTGCAGCAGCAGCCGGCGCGCTTCGCCGAGCAGCACCGCGCCCGCGTTGGTCAGCGCCACTGTCTTGTTGGTGCGTGAAAAGAGCTGCACGCCGAGCGCTTCCTCGAACTTGCGGATGTCGAAGCTCAGCGCCGGCTGCGAGATGAACAGGCGCTTCGCCGCGCGCCCGAAATGCAGTTCCTCGGCGACCGCCACGAAGTAGCGCAACTGCCGCAGTTCCATGCTGTCTCCTCCCGGCTTCGGCATCGATAAGTGCCGTCTATCGTACCGGACAAATCCTGTATTGGACGCTTATCGATCACGCGCCTAGGCTCTGCGTAACGCCTGGCATCGGCCGCCGCGCCGCCACGGTGCGGGCGCCGGCCGGCAGCCGGGCCACCATGGAGACGCATGCATGAACGACACCGCTCGCACGCCGGACGCCGGCGCATCCGGCAACATCCCCGACAGCCGGGGCATCAATTTCTTCACGGCCGATCCCGATCTCGGCGCATTGCTGAAGCTGCATCTCGGCGCCGCCCAATACGCACGACTCGAACCGCAACTGCATGCACTCGGCGCGCGCGTGTCGGGCGAGCTCGACGAATGGGCGTCGCGCGCGGACAAGCATCCGCCCGTGCTCGAACATCGCAACCGGCGCGGCGAGGCCGTGCAGCGGATCGACAAGGACCCCGCGTATGTCGCGCTCGAACGCGTCGCGTATGCGGAACTCGGGCTCGCGGCGCTGAGCCACCAGCCCGACGCGGTGGCGCCGCTCGTCAAGTACGCGCTGACGTTCCTGTTCGTGCAGGCGGAATTCGGGCTGTGCTGCCCGGTCAGCATGACCGACTCGCTCACGCGCACGCTGCGCCGTTTCGGCGAACCGGCGCTCGTCGAGCACTACCTGCCGAGGCTCGCGTCACGCGATTTCGACACGCTGTTCCAGGGCGCGATGTTCATGACCGAGCAGGCGGCCGGCTCCGACGTCGGACGCATCGCGACGCGCGCGGTGCGCGACACGCACACGTCGGGCGAAGCGGTGTGGCGCCTGTACGGCGACAAGTGGTTCTGCTCGAACGCCGACGCCGATCTGGCGATGGTGCTCGCGCGACCCGACGGCGCGCCGGACGGCATCAAGGGGCTCGCGCTGTTCCTGCTGCCGAAGACGCTGCCGGACGGCACGCGCAACCGCTACGGGATCGTGCGGCTGAAGGACAAGCTCGGCAGCCGGTCGATGGCGAGCGGCGAGATCGCGCTCGAAGGCGCGCAGGCCTACCTGATCGGCGAGATCGGCCGCGGTTTTCACCAGATGGCCGACATGATCAACATGTCGCGGCTGTCGAACGGCGTGCGCGCGGCCGGGCTGATGCGGCGCGCGCTGAACGAGTCGCTGCACGTGGCCGCGCACCGCACGGCGTTCGGCCGGACGCTGATCGAGATGCCGCTGATGCAGCGCCAGTTGATGAAGATGCTGCTGCCCGCCGAGGCCGCGCGTGCGATGTTCATGCAGATCGCGCTGTTGCTGCCTGAGGCGGATGCGGGCGACGAGCAGGCCGCGCGCTGCGTGCGCATCCTGACGCCGCTGATCAAGTTCCGCGCGTGCCGCGATGCGCGCCGCGTGACGGGCGACGCGATGGAGGTGCGCGGCGGCACCGGTTACATCGAGGAATGGAGCGATGCGCGCCTTGTGCGCGACGCGCATCTCGGCTCGATCTGGGAAGGCACCAGCAACATCGTCGCGCTCGACGTCGCGCGTGCCGCGCAGCGCGAGCAGGCGCTGGACGCGCTGCGCACGTTCCTCGGCGATCGGCTCGGCGCGGCGGCGCTGCCCGACGCAAGTCGCGCGGCGCTGCGGCGCATTCTCGCGCGCGCCTGCGATGCGCTCGCCCGGGTTGCGGCGGCAGGCGACGACGCGTGCGTGCGGCAGGCCGCGTCGGCGCTGTACTACGCGAGCGCGGCCGTGCTGATGGCGTGCGAGGGCGTGCGGCTCGCGCCCGATTACCGGCGCCTCGCGCTCGCGCACCTGATCGTGCGTCACAAGCTGCTGCCGGTCGACCCGTTCGCGCCGGCGTCGCGCGACGACGAGGCGATGGCGTTCGACGCGCTGGTGCGCGGCACGCCGGTGCCGCTCGACATGGCGCTCGACCTGCTGCCGGAGGTCGAACGATGAACGTGACGAACGTGACTAACCCGACGAAAGCGACACGCGGCGCCCTGGACGGCTTGAAGGTCGTCGACCTGAGCCGTGTGCTCGGCGGCCCGTACTGCACGCAGGCGCTCGCCGACCACGGCGCGACGGTGATCAAGATCGAGCCGCCGGACGGCGACGAGACGCGGGGCTGGGGGCCGCCGTTCCTCGGCGACACCGCGTGGTATTTCATGGGCGTGAACCGCAACAAGGAAGGGCTCGCGCTCGATCTGTCGCGCGACGAAGGGCGCGCGATCCTGTGGCGTCTGCTCGACGACGCCGACGTGCTCGTCGAGAACTTCAAGCCCGGCACGCTCGCGCGCTGGGGGATGGACTACGCGCGCGATCTGCGGCCGCGCTTCCCGCGCCTGATCCACTGCGCGGTGACCGGCTTCGGCGAAGACGGTCCGCTCGGCGGGCTGCCCGGCTACGACGCGGTGATCCAGGCGATGGCCGGCCTGATGAGCGTCAACGGCGAGCGCGACGGCGACGCGATGCGCATCGGGTTGCCGATCGTCGACATGGTCACGGGGCTCAACGCGCTGGCCGGCATCCTGCTCGCGCTCGCGGAGCGCGAGAAGAGCGGGCAGGGCCAGTCGATCGACATCGCGCTGTACGACTGCGGCGTGTCGCTGCTGCATCCGCACCTGCCGAACTTCTTCGGCTCGGGGCGCGTGCCGGAGCGCAGCGGCAACGCGCATCCGAACATCGCGCCGTACGACAGCTACCGCACGGCGACGGTGCCGATCTTCCTCGCCGTCGGCAACGACCGGCAGTTCGCACGGCTCGTCGCGCATCTCGGCGCGCCGGCGCTCGCCGGCGATCCGCGCTTCGTCGACAACCGCAGCCGCTGCGCGCACCGCCCCGAGCTGAAGGCCGAGCTCGAGGCGCGGCTCGCCGCCCATCCGTGCGAGCCGCTCGCGCGCGACCTGATGGCGGCGGGCGTGCCGTGCGGGCCGGTGCGCACGGTCGCCGATGTCGCGCGCGACCCGCATGCGCTGCACCGCGAGCTGTTCGTCGAGATCGGCGCGTATCGCGGCACCGCATCGCCGGTGAAGCTGTCGCGCACGCCCGCAACCTATCGCACGCCGCCACCGGCGCTCGGCCGCGACACGCGCGCGGTGCTCGATCGCCTCGGCGTCGATCCCGCGCTCCTGCGGCAACTGCTCGACGCCGGCGTGCTGAAAGTCGCGCCCGATGAGACGGACCGGCCGACGAGGCACGCGGGTGGGCATCCGCGGCCGAGGAAGCGGAACGCAAAGCAGCAGAACGCAAAGCCGTAAAGCAACACCGCCAGCCGGCGGCGCAAGGCCGGCCATCCGGCAAGGCGCGCGACAGTCGCGCCGCCGATCACGAACATGGAGACATCGATGAGCCGTCCGCAATCCCCGTCAGCCGTGCCGCCAAGGCCCGGCCGCGCCGCCCTCGCGGCCTTCGTCGGCACCACGATCGAGTGGTACGACTTCTACATCTACGGCACCGCCGCCGCGCTCGTGTTCGGCAAGGTGTTCTTTTCCAGCACGATGGATCCCGGCGTCGCGACGCTGCTCGCGTTCGTCACGTTCTGGGCCGGTTTCGCTGCGCGGCCGCTCGGCGGGATCGTGTTCGGGCATCTCGGCGATCGCGTCGGCCGCAAGACCGCGCTCGTGATCACGCTGATCATGATGGGGCTTGCCACGACCGGCATCGGCCTGTTGCCCGGCTATGCGTCGATCGGCGTGTGGGCGCCCGCGGGCCTCGTCGTGCTGCGCGTGCTGCAGGGCATCGCGGTCGGCGGCGAGTGGGGCGGGGCGGTGCTGATCGCGAGCGAGAACGCGCCGAAGCATCGCAGCATCCTGTATGCGGCCTTCGCGCAGCAGGGCTCGCCCACCGGCAACCTGCTCGCGACGATCGCGTTCTTCGCGTTGAGCGCGTTGCCGACGCCGTCGTTCCTGATGTGGGGCTGGCGCATTCCGTTCCTGCTGTCGGCGGTGCTCGTGATCATCGGGATGGTGATCCGGCTGCGGCTCGAGGAATCGCTCGACATGCAGCGCGTGCTCGCACGCAAGCGGACGGTGAAGCTGCCGCTGCGCGACGTCGTGCGCGACCACTGGCCCGTCGTGCTGCTCGCGGCCGGCACGCTGCCGGTGATCAACGTCACGTATTTCCGCAGCACGTTCGCGCTGTCATGGGCGACCAAGGAGCTCGGCTACGCGCAGGGCACGTTCCTCGGCATCCTGTCGATCTCGCTCGTCGTGCAGTTCCTGATGCAGCCGATCGGCGCGTGGTTCGTGTCGAAGATCGACATGCGCCGCGCGATGTGCTGGATCCTGATTCCGGAGATCGTGCTGATGCCGGTGATGTTCCATGCGCTCGCGACGCGCTCGTACTGGGTCGCCGTCGTGGGGATGTGCATCTCGACGATCCCGTCGGCGATGTTCTACGGTGCGGTCGGCGGCGTGCTCGCGCGCGTGTTTCCGGCCAACATCCGCTATACGGGCCTGTCGCTCGCGTATCAGTTGAGCGCGCTCGTCGTCGGCGGCGGCACGCCGGTGCTCGCGCAGGCGATCCTGAACGCGACCGGCAGCATCGTCGGCGTCGCGATCGCGTCGGGGTTGTATGCGCTCGTGTCGCTCGCCTGCATGCTCGCGCTGCTCAATCGCACCGGCTACCGTGCGGATGAGCTGTCGAGCGCCGAGCGCAGCGATGCGGCCGAATGGGGCACCGCAAGCGCGAGCGCAAGCACAAGCGCCGACGCTGCGGCTGCGGCCGGCGCGTCCGCGCAACCGGACGAGCGCGGCACGTTGAAACCGGCGGGGCAGGCCGGCGCGACCTGACCTGACCTGACCTGGCGGCATCGAACGCGCCGGGCCGATTCGCATCGGCTCGATTTGCCCGCCCCCAAAAACAAACGGCACCGTGCGATGCACGGTGCCGTTTGCGTTGCGTTGCTTCCACGAGGCCGCTACAGCCGGCCCGCGCGATCCGCGATACTCAGCCTTCCGTCGGCGGCACGAAGCCGGACGCCTGGTCCGCGCCGTCGCCGAAGAAGTACTTCTCGGTCTGCTTCATCAGGTACTGGCGCGCGCGCGGGTCGGCCATGTTCAGGCGGTTCTCGTTGATCAGCATCGTCTGCTGCTTGAGCCAGCCTTGCCACGCTTCCTTCGACACGCTTTCGTAAATGCGCTTGCCGAGTTCGCCCGGCAGCGGCGGGAAATCGAGAGCCTCGGCTTCCTTGCCGAGCTTCGCGCATTGAATCATTCGAGCCATCGTGTACTTCTCCTGTAATCGGACTGGGGGAGGGCAGTCGTGCCTGCGCTCAGAGCTGCTTCATCAGCACGAGCGACTTGCGCTGCCAGTTATAGAGTTTGCGGCGGTCTTCCGGCAGGTCGTCGACGCTGACCTTGACGAAGCCGCGCTTGAGGAACCAGTGCTCGGTGCGCGTCGTGAGCACGAAGATATGCGTGAGGCCGCGCGCGCGGGCGCGCTGCTCGATGCGCTTGAGCAGGCGTTCGCCGTCGCCCGAGCCCTGCGCTTCCGGCGCGACCGTCAGGCACGCCATCTCGCCGATCTTTTCCTGCTGGTACGGATACAGCGCCGCGCAGCCGAACAGCACGCCATCGTGCTCGATCACCGAGAAGTGGTCGATGTCGCGTTCGATCTGGTGGCGGCCGCGTCGCACCAGCGTGCCGTCCGACTCGAGCGGCTCGATCAGCGACAGGATGCCGCCGACGTCGTCCGGCGTCGCTTCGCGCAGGCTCTCGAGATTCTCGTACGAGATCATCGTGCCGACGCCGTCGTGCAGGAACAGTTCGAGCAGCATGCTGCCGTCGAGCGATTGCGGGATCAGGTGGGCACGGGTCACGCCGCCGCGGCACGCGCGGATCGAATGCTTCAGGAAGAACGCGTCGTCGCCCTGGACGTTGCCGGAATCGAGCAGCTCGGCGGCCGCGTCGAGCGACATTTCACGGACCAGCTCGCCTTCGTCGCCGACGATGCCGGGCGCCTCGGTCAGGAAGATGATCTTGTCGGCGCGCAGCGCGATCGCGGCCGCCGACGCGACGTCTTCCATCGACAGGTTGAACGCTTCGCCGGTCGGCGAGAAACCGAGCGGCGACAGCAGCACGAGCTTGCGGCTCGCGAGCGAATGACGGATCGATTCGGCGTCGATCTTGCGCACGATGCCCGTGTGCGCGAAATCGACCCCGTCGAGAATCCCCACCGGTCGTGCGGTCACGAAGTTGCCGGACACGACGCTGATGTGCGCGTGCGCCATCGGCGAGTTCGGCAGACCCTGGCTGATCGCGGCCTCGATGTCGAGACGCACTTCGCCGGCCGCTTCCTTCGCGGATTCGAGCGCGCGCGCATCGGTGATGCGCAGCCCGTGCGAAAACTCGGATTCGACACCATGCAGGCTCAGCTGCTCCTCGACCTGCGGGCGCGAGCCGTGCACCAGCACGATCTGGATGCCCATCGCCTGCAGCAGCGCGATGTCGGACACGAGCGCGTTCAGGAGTCCCTGCTGCACCACCTCGCCGCCGAACCCCACGACGAACGTGCTGTTGCGGAACTTGTGGATATAGGGCGCGACGGAGCGCATCCAGTCGACGAACTGCGCGTGGCTGGCGGCCGAATCGTCGGCAGCCGGCGGCGTCGCGGCGCCGGTCTGGGCGGGAGGGAGGTCGGTTTGGGAATTCATGGGCGGGATTATAATGCGCCCCCATGTCGAATGTACCTAAAAGTCCCGCGCCGACGCGGGCCAAAGCGCCGTCGGCGCGGCACCCGGATGGTGCGGCCGATGCGCGCGAGCAGCAAGGCCAGCCGCCGCGCCAGCCGCAGCAACAGCAGGCGGGCAAGCCGCCGCGCGGGCCGCGCGGTGAAGAGCGGCGCGGCGACGCGCGCCAGCCGGCCGCGGCGACGGACGCACCGCGGGCGGATGCGCGCACCCCGCGCCGCGAGCGTGCGCCGCGCGCGGTCGTCGCACCGAATCCCGTTCCGCCGATCACGTATCCCGAAAGCCTGCCCGTATCGGGCAAGCGCGACGAAATCGCGCGCGCGATCGCCGATCACCAGGTCGTCATCGTCTGCGGCGAAACGGGGTCGGGCAAGACCACCCAGCTGCCGAAGATCTGTCTCGATCTCGGCCGCGGCCTCGGCGCCGGCGGCACGGGCCTGATCGGCCACACGCAGCCGCGGCGTCTGGCCGCGTCGTCGACCGGCCGGCGGATCGCCGAGGAACTCGGCACGCCGTTCGGCGAGGTGGTCGGCTACAAGGTGCGCTTCACCGACAATCTCGCACCGGGCGCGTCCGTGAAGCTGATGACGGACGGCATCCTGCTCGCCGAGACGCAGACCGACCCGCTGCTGAAGGCGTACGACACGCTGATCATCGACGAGGCGCACGAGCGCAGCCTGAACATCGACTTCCTGCTCGGCTACCTGAAGGAGATCCTGCCGAGGCGGCCGGACCTGAAGCTGATCGTCACGTCCGCGACGATCGACGCCGACCGCTTCGCGCGCCATTTCGGCAGCGACGAGCGTCCGGCGCCGGTGATCGAGGTGAGCGGGCGGCTGTATCCGGTCGAGATGCGCTACCGCCCGGTGGCCGAGGATCGCCCGGCCGTGAAGCACGCCGAGGGCACGGGCGGGCGCGACCGCGTGAAGACCGCGCGCGAGGCCGAACGCGACCTGATGGACGCGATCGTCGACGCGGTCGACGAACTGTGCCGCGAAGGCCCCGGCGACGTGCTGGTGTTCCTGCCCGGCGAGCGCGAGATTCGCGAGGCGGCCGAGGCGCTGCGCAAGCACCATCCGCCGCATACCGAGATCCTGCCGCTGTTCGCGCGACTCTCGGCGGCCGACCAGGACAAGGTGTTCAAGGCGTCGAACGCGCGCCGCATCGTGCTCGCGACCAACGTGGCCGAAACGTCGCTGACGGTGCCGGGTATCCGCTACGTCGTCGACACCGGTCTCGCGCGCGTGAAGCGCTATTCGTACCGGAACAAGGTCGAGCAGCTGCAGGTCGAGTCGATCTCGCAGGCCGCCGCGAATCAGCGCGCGGGTCGCTGCGGCCGGGTGGCCGATGGCGTGTGCATCCGCTTGTACGAGGAAAGCGACTACCAGGCGCGCGCACGCTTCACCGATCCGGAAATCCTGCGCTCGTCGCTCGCGTCGGTGATTCTGCGGATGAAGTCGCTGCACCTGACCGAGATCGAATCGTTCCCGTTCCTCGAGCCGCCGCCCGGCCGCGCGATCGCGGACGGCTACCAGTTGCTCAACGAACTCGGCGCGGTCGACGACGACAACGCGCTGACGCCGCTCGGCCGCGAGCTCGCGCGGCTGCCGCTCGATCCGCGCGTCGGCCGGATGATCCTCGCCGCGCGCGACCAGCAGTCGCTGCGCGAGGTGCTGATCATCGCGAGCGCGCTGTCCGTGCAGGACCCGCGCGACCGTCCGATCGAAGCGCAGGAGCAGGCCGACCAGGCGCACCGCCGGTTCGCCGACGAGCGCTCCGAATTCCTGCAGTGGCTGAAGATCTGGGCGTGGTTCGAAGAGGCCGTCGCGCACAAGAAATCGAACCGTCAGCTGATCGACGCGTGCCGGCAGAACTTCCTGTCGCACCTGCGGCTGCGCGAATGGCGCGACGTCCATTCGCAACTGCTGACGGTCGTGCGCGAGCATGGCTGGCGGCTCAACGAAGCCGAGGCGACCTACGAGCAGATCCATCTGGCCCTGTTGACGGGCCTGCTCGGCAACCTCGGCATGAAGGCCGATGACGATCCGCACTATCTCGGCGCGCGCGGGATCAAGTTCTACCTGTGGCCGGGCTCCGCGCTCGCGAAGAAGGCCGGCCGCTGGGTGATGGCGGCCGAACTCGTCGAGACGAGCCGGCTGTACGCGCGCTGCCTCGCGAAGATCGAGCCGGAGTGGATCGAGAAGGTCGGCGCGCACCTGCTGAAGAAGTCGCTGTCGGAGCCGCACTGGGAAAAGCGCCCCGCGCAGGTCAGCGCGTTCGAGCGCGCGACGCTGTACGGGCTGCCGATCTACCACCGCCGGCGCGTCGCGTTCGGCCGGCAGGATCCGGCGCGCGCGCGCGAGCTGTTCATCCGCGGCGCGCTGGTCGAGGGCGAGTTCGACACGAAGCTGCCGTTCTTCGCGCACAACCGCAAGCTGCTCGCCGACATCGAGCAGCTCGAGCACAAGTCGCGCCGGCAGGACGTGCTGGTCGACGACGAACTGATCTACGCGTACTACGACCAGGCGATTCCGGAGGGCATCCATACCGGCGCCGCGTTCGAGCGCTGGTATCGCGACGAGGTGAGCAAGGGCGGCCGCGCGGAGGACAAGCAGCGGCTGCTGTACCTGTCGCGCGACGACCTGATGCGCCACGAGGCGGCCGGCGTGACGACCGAGCTGTTCCCGAAGCGCGCGACGATGGCCGGCGTCGAGATGGCGCTCACGTACCACTTCGAGCCCGGCACGCCGCGCGACGGCGTGACGCTCGCGGTGCCGCTGTATGCGCTGAACCAGGTCGACGCGCGCCGCTGCGAATGGCTCGTGCCGGGGATGCTGAAGGAGAAGGTGCAGTTGCTGCTGAAGTCGCTGCCGCAGAAGCTGCGCCGGCACTGCGTGCCGCTGCCCGAGTACGCGGCCGGCTTCGTCGAACGCATGGGGCGCGAGCGCTTCGGCGCGGGCGGCCTCGTCGAGGCGCTGATCGCCGACGTGCGCAGCGAGACGCAGGTCGCGATGAAGACGGCCGACTTCAAGCTCGAGACGCTGCCCGCGCACCTGTTCATGAACTTCAAGGTGATCGACGAGCACGGCCGCCAGCTCGCGATGGGGCGCAATCTCGCGCAGCTTCGACAGGAACTGGGCGCGCAGGCGCAGCAGCAGTTCCAGAAGATCGCGGCGGCGTCGACGATCGCGCCCGGCGGCGAGGCTGGCGCGGGCGACGCGGGCAATGCTGGCGACGCGCCGGCGCCCGCTGCCGCACCGGGTTCGGCGGCGAAGGGCGGCAAGGCCGGCAAGGGCGCGGCGCCGAACACGGCCGCCGCGGCGGAAGCCGGCGTGACCGCGCTGTACGAGAACCTGACGACGTGGAACTTCGGCAAGCTCCCCGAGTTGCTGGAGATCCGCCGGCGCGGCCAGACGCTGTACGGCTATCCGGCGCTCGTCGATCGCGGCACGCATTGCGACGTCGAGGTGTTCGACTCGCCGGAGGAGGCCGCGCGGATTCACCGGGCCGGCTTGCGGCGGCTGTTCGCGCTGCAACTGAAGGAGCCGATCAAGTTCCTCGAGAAGAACCTGCCGGGGCTGCGCGAGATGGCGATGCAGTACATGTCGCTCGGCACGCAGGACGAGCTGCGCGACCAGCTGATCGACACGGCGCTCGACCGCGCGTGCCTGCAGGATCCGCTGCCCGACGACGACGCGAGCTTCCATGCGCGCCGCGACGAGGGCCGCAGCCGCCTGAACCTGCTCGCGCAGGAGATCGCGCGGCTGGTCGGCCAGATCCTCGCCGAATACGCGGGGCTCGTGAAGAAGCTCGCGCAGGCGAAGCCGTTCGCGCAGGCCCACGCGGATCTCCAGCAGCAGCTCGCGGCGCTGGTCGGCAAGCGCTTCGTGATCGACACGCCTTACACGCAGCTTGCGCACTTCCCACGCTATCTGAAGGGCATCGCGTTGCGGATCGACAAGCTGAAGGCCGACCCGGCGCGCGACGCGAAGCAGTCCGGCGAGCTGCTGCCGCTCGTGCAGCAGTACCAGCGCGCGGTGTCGCAGCGCGGCGGCGTCGCCGATCCGCGGCTCGCGGAATTCCGCTGGCTGCTGGAAGAATTGCGAATTTCGCTGTTCGCGCAGGAACTGCGCACGCCGATGCCTGTCTCTGTCAAGCGTCTGCACAAGGTGTGGGAGTCGATGCAGCGCTAGCGCAACGGCGGCCCGCCGGCCCCCGCGCCGGCGGTCGGCCGCTGCCGCCCCGCGACGCCTGCCGCAGTCGGCCGCCCGGCCGCCGCGGCGTGCGTCAATGTGGCGCAATCCGGGCTTGCGTCAACCGGCGGGGCCGGTCGAACGTTCTACAATGACTGCTGTTCCACGACGTGAGTCTTCATGCGCACTTTCCTTTCCCTCGGCCGCGCACTCGCGCTGGCCGCCGCCGTGCTGGCGCCGGCCGCACACGCGAATAACGTGATCATCCTCAACTCGGCCGAAGCGACGCTTTCCCTGATCGATCAGCAGACCCGCGAGGTCGTCTCCACGCTGCCGACCGGCAAGGAGCCGCACCATCTGATGGCGACGCCCGACAATTCGTCGCTGATCGTCGCAAATTCGATCTCGAACAGCCTGATGTTCCTCGATCCGAAGACGGGCAAGCTGCAGCGCACCGTCGAAGGGATCGACGATCCGTACCAGCTCGGCTTCTCGCCCGACCGCAAGTGGTTCGCGGCGGCAGGGCTGCGGCTCGATCGCGTCGACATCTACAGCTATGACGGCCACGACGTGCACCTCGCGAAGCGCGTGCCGCTCGCGGTGATGCCGAGCCACCTCGCGTTCACGAAGGACAGCAAGACGCTGCTCGTGTCGCTGCAGGTGTCCGGCGAGATCGCGGCGATCGACCTGCCGACGCAGACGGTCAAGTGGAAGATGAAGGTCGGCAAGGTGCCGGCCGGCCTGTGGCTCACGCCGGACGACAAGTTCCTGCTGGTCGGCATGACCGGCGCGGATTACGTCGCGGTCGTCGACTGGCGCAACCAGAAGGTCGTCAAGCAGATCTACACGGGCAAGGGCGCGCACAACTTCCGCTCGCTCGCCGACGGCACGCACGTCGCCGTCACGAACCGGGTCGCGAACACGATCAGCATCCTCGACGAGAACACGCTCACCAACGTCGGCGACATCACCGGCCTGCTGCCGGGGCCGGACGACATGGAGCTGTCGGCCGACAAGAAGACGCTGTGGGTGACGTTCCGCTTCGCGAAGAAGGTCGGTATCATCGATCTGGCATCGCGCAAGCTGGTGCAGACGATCGCCGTCGGCCGTTCGCCGCACGGGATCTACTTCTACGACCGCGCGCCGTGGAAGGCTGCGAACGGCGCGTGACGGGCGGAGGCGAACGATGCTGCACCTGATCGATGCGTTCGTGTCGGACATCCAGACCTGGCTGTACGTCGACGTCGTGCAGCCGCTCCTCTTCAAGTTCAACCTGATGGACTATGACGAGGACACCTACGACGCACTGTACTGGGTGATCATCGGCGCGCTGCAGATGGTGCTGATGTTCGCGCTGCTGCGCCCGCTCGAGGCGCTCGCGCCCGTCGAGCGCTGGAAGAACCGCCGCGCGGTGCGGGTCGACGTGATCTACACGGCGATCTCGAAGCTCGGCATCTATGCGCTGTTCTTCTTCTTCGCGCTGCAGCCGGTGTTCGACAAGTTCCAGTCGTGGCTGCGCCTGCACGGCGTCGCGAACTTCAACCTCGACTATCTGTGGCCCGGCGTGACCTCGCAGCCGATCGTCGCGTTCGCGATCTACCTCGTCGTGCTCGACTTCGCCGGCTACTGGTATCACCGCTGGCAGCACAAGTTCGGGATCTGGTGGGAGCTGCACGCGGTCCATCACAGCCAGCGGCAGATGTCGCTGTGGTGCGACGACCGCAACCACCTGCTCGACGACGTGCTCCAGTCGTGCTTCTTCGCGGCGATCGCGCTCGTGATCGGCGTGACGCCGTCGCAGTTCGTCGTGCTGACCGCGGTCACCAACTTCCTGCAGAGCATCCAGCATACGAATGCGCGACTGTCGTTCGGCCGGCTCGGCGAGCGCCTGCTCGTGAGCCCGACCTTCCACCGGCGCCACCACGCGGTCGGCTACGGCCATGAAGGCACCAAGTACGGCTGCAACTTCGGCGTGCTGTTCCCGTGGTGGGACGTGATGTTCGGCACCGCGTCGTGGAACCGCACGGTCGAGCCGACCGGCATTCGCGAGCAGGTCGACGGCGTGTCCTACGGCGACGGCTTCTGGGCGCAGCACGGCCTCGCGTTCGTGCGGATCTTCCGGCGCCTCGTTCCCGCGAAGCGCGGCGCGGCGTCGGCCTGAGCTCGTCACCGTCCCGTTGAACCGCTTTCCCACACGGCCCGCATGCGCTTTGGCGCATGCGGGCCGTGTGGTTTATCCTTTCCCCGTTTTTCTCCGTCGATACAGGTTCGCATGAACGACTTGCTGCGCTCCTTCATCCGGGCGCTCGCCAGCGCGCTGCACCCGCGCATGCTGTGGCTGACCCTGATGCCGTTCGTCGTCTCGGCGCTGCTGTGGGGCGTGTTGCTGTGGTTCTCGTGGCAGACGCTGATCGATGCCGCGCGCGGCGCGCTCGACGGCTTCGTGCTGACCGCCGCGCTGTACCGCGCGTTCGACGCGATCGGGATGTCGCAGCTGCATGCGGTCGTCGCGCCGTTCGTCGTCGTGTCGCTCGCGATTCCGCTGATCGTGCTGACCGTGCTGCTGCTGATCGCGACGATCTCGATGCCCGTCGTGATCAAGCACCTGTCGAACCGCCAGTTCGCCGCGCTCGAGGCGAAGCGGGGCGGCACCTTCGTCGGCAGCGTGGTCAATTCGCTCGGCGCGGCGCTCGTCGGCGTCGTGCTGCTCGTCGTCACGATTCCCCTGTGGCTGATTCCGCCGTTCTTCGCGCTGCTGCCACCCGTGATCTGGGGCTGGCTCACGTACCGCGTGATGACCTACGACGCGCTCGCCCAGCACGCGAGCCGCGACGAGCGCCGCGCGCTCGTGCGACAGCATCGCTGGCCGCTGATCGGCATCGGCGTCGCGACCGGGCTGCTCGGCACCGTGCCGACCTTCGTGTGGGTGTCGTCGGTCTGGATGATGGTGCTGTTTCCGTTCGTGGCGGCGGCCATGATCTGGGTTTACGCTTTCATCCTGGTCTTCTCGGCGCTGTGGTTCGGGCACTATTGCCTGCGCGCGCTGGACGACCTGCGCGCAAGCTCGCGCGCCACCGCAATCGACATGGGGCAGGCATGAGCATCGGCATCATCATCATCGGCGACGAAATCCTTTCGGGCCGCCGACAAGACAAGCATCTGGCGAAGGTCATCGAGCTGCTCGGCGCGCGCGGCCTCGCGCTCGACTGGGCCGAATACGTCGGCGACGATCCGGCGCGGATCACCGCGACGCTCGCCCGCGCGATCGCGTCCGGCGACATCGTGTTTTGCACGGGCGGGATCGGCGCGACGCCGGACGACCATACGCGCCAGTGCGCCGCCGCCGCGCTCGGCGTGCCGCTCGCGCTGCATCCGGAAGCGAAGGCGCTGATTTCGGAGCGCATCCGCGAGACGCATACCGATCCGGCCACGCCGGTCGACTTCGATTCGCCGGAAAACCGGCACCGCTTCAACATGGGCGTGTTTCCGGTGGGCGCGACGATCATCCCGAACGGCTATAACCGGATTCCCGGTTTCTCGGTCGGCGAGCTCCATTTCGTGCCCGGCTTCCCGGTGATGGCGTGGCCGATGATCGAATGGGTGCTCGATACGAAGTACCAGCATCTCCATCATGTGACGCCGCACGCGGAGCGCTCGCTGTTCGTGTTCGAACTGCCCGAATCGACGTTGACGCCGCTGATGGAGAGCATCGAGCGCGATTTCCCCGGCGTGCGCGTCTTCAGCCTGCCGAGCGTGGGCGACGCGGAGCGCGGCGGGATCTACGCGCGCCGGCATATCGATCTCGGCGTGAAGGGCGAGCCGGAAGCGGTCGCGGCCGCGTTCGTGAAGCTGCGCGAAGGCGTGCACCTGCTCGGCGGCGATGTTGTCGAACCGGATGCGCCGCGCGCCTGAGCGGCCCGCGATCCTTCACGCAAACGGGCCGCGCAAAAACCACGGGCCGCGCAACGCGGCCCGTCATCGGGATGTCATCGCCCGGCTCGACGATGTGGCAGTCGGGCGTGCCTGAACGGATGCGCGCTCAGGCGCCGATCCACGGCAGTTTCCGGAAGCACCAGCCGTCGACCGTCTTGCGGTGGCCTTCGCCGTCCTTGCCGCCTTCGAAGCCTTCGAGCAGGTCGAACGCCTTCGTGAAGCCGGCGTGCGCCGACGCGACCGCGGCGAGCTTCGAGCGCGCGGCGCTGCGGCACAGGAACAGGATGGGCGTATCGGCCGGGAGGGCTGCCTTCAGTTCGTTGACGAATTCGGCGTTCGGTACGCCGCCCGGATAGCGCGTCCATTCGACGTGCAGGTACTGGCCGTCGCCGACGAGCGGGCGGCCGACCCAGTCGAGCTCGGCGCGGGTGCGCACGTCGACAAGGCGCGCCGACGGGTCGAGCTGCAGCAGTTCGAATGCCTCGACCGGCAGCAGCGCGCCGGCATAGTTGAGCGCGCCTTGGGTGCGGCGTTCTTCGGCCTTCGCGTAAAGCTGATCGAGCGTACTCATGGCAGGAGGTCTCCGTATGGTTCGGTCAAACGAACATTCTAGCGCGCCGCCGCCGCGCCGATGTGCGCGTAGCCTGCCCCGCATGCACCGCCCCGTGCTCACCAAAAGAGTGCAGAATGGTACGCATGCACCACAATGATTCAGCCGCGCATGGGCCCTCCGGAGATTGCACCATTTCAGTGCGATCGTCCGGCCCCCGGTGCGGCGCCCGGCCCCGGAATCGCGCAGCAGGGCCCCGTGGTGGCGCGGGCTGGCGCGATTCATGTCGCATCTGTGCATGGCTGGCACGGTTGCTGCTATATAGAATTCGGTCGACCCGGGGCGCGCTGCGCCAAAGCCAGACTCCGGGCAGCTCGGTAAACGAGGCGGTTCCCAGTCCGCCGGAATTGTTCAATCAGGAGAAGAGGTTATGAGTAAAACCGTCGCCGACGTCATGCAGCTCGTGAAGGACGAGGACGTCAAGTTTGTCGATTTCCGCTTCACGGATACGCGCGGCAAGGAACAGCACGTGTCGGTACCGGTTTCGGCGTTTGACGAAGACAAGTTCGAAAGCGGCCATGCATTCGACGGCTCGTCGATCGCCGGCTGGAAGGGCATCGAGGCGTCGGACATGCTGCTCATGCCGGACCCGAGCGCTGCCTTCGTCGACCCGTTCTATGAAGAGTCGACCCTCGTGCTGACCTGCGACGTGGTCGAACCGGCCGACGGCAAGGGCTACGAGCGCGATCCGCGTTCGCTCGCGAAGCGCGGCGAAGCGTACCTGAAGAGCACGGGCATCGGCGACACGGCCTACTTCGGTCCGGAGCCGGAATTCTTCATTTTCGACTCGGTCCAGTGGAACACGGACATGTCGGGCTGCTTCGTGAAGATCAACTCCGAAGAAGCACCGTGGTCGGCAGGCAAGGAATTCGAAGGCGGCAACACGGGCCACCGTCCGGGCACGAAGGGCGGCTACTTCCCGGTCGCGCCGGTCGACACGTTCCAGGACATGCGTTCGGAAATGTGCCTGCTGCTCGAACAGCTCGGCATCCCGGTCGAAGTGCACCACCACGAAGTGGCGGGCCAGGGCCAGAACGAAATCGGCACGAAGTTCTCGACGCTGGTTCAGCGCGCCGACTGGACGCAATGGTCGAAGTACATCATCCATAACGTCGCGCACTCGTACGGCAAGACGGCGACGTTCATGCCGAAGCCGGTCGTCGGCGACAACGGTTCGGGCATGCACGTTCACCAGTCGATCTGGAAGGACGGCCAGAACCTGTTCGCGGGCAACGGCTATGCCGGCCTGTCGGAACTGGCGCTGTTCTACATCGGCGGCATCATCAAGCACGCCCGTGCGCTGAACGCGATCACGAACCCGACGACGAACTCGTACAAGCGTCTGGTCCCGCACTTCGAAGCCCCGGTCAAGCTCGCTTACTCGGCGCGTAACCGTTCGGCATCGATCCGCATTCCGCACGTGTCGAACCCGAAGGGTCGCCGTATCGAAACGCGCTTCCCGGATCCGATGGCGAACCCGTACCTGTGCTTCACGGCGCTGATGATGGCCGGCCTCGACGGGATCCAGAACAAGATTCATCCGGGCGAAGCCGCGGACAAGAACCTGTACGACCTGCCGCCGGAAGAGGATGCAAAGATCCCGACCGTCTGCGCGGGCCTCGACCAGGCACTGGAAGCGCTCGACAAGGATCGCGAGTTCCTGACGCGCGGCGGCGTGTTCACCGACAGCATGCTCGATGCGTACCTCGCGCTGAAGGAGCAGGAGCTGGCGAAGTTCCGCATGACGACGCATCCGATCGAGTTCGAGATGTACTACTCGCTGTAATCGGCGATGGCGCTTCGAGTGAGCGCCGTCATGCCGGTTCGTTCCCGTCGCGCGGCCTGCGGCGGGAACCGCGGAGTCTGAAAGGGGACGGCGTCCAGCCGTCCCTTTTTTGTTCCGCAAATTTTCATGTTCCCCCCCGGTGAGGCGCGACGATACGCAAGATGGCTCTGAAAAATCTGATCAAGGCGAAGACGGGGCAGCCCGAGCGACTGACGGAAGACGAGCGGCTCGCGCGCTCGGGCCTGCTTGCGGGGCTGGAAGCACTGCCGACGGTCGTGATCGTGCTCGACCGCAAGACGCTCAGGGTCGCGTTCGCGAACCCGTCCGCGGAGGCGATGCTCGACATCTCGCGGCGGCAGCTCGCGCAGCGGCCGTGGGGCGAGATTTTTCCGAACGCGAACGAGCTCGCGGCAACGATCACCGCGATCGGCCAGGAGCGCTTTCACGCGACGCATCTCGACACGGTGCTCGACCGGCCCGGCCACGAGGCGCTGCACGTGCATGCGATCGTCGGCTTCCTCGAGACCGCGCCCGATTTCGTGCTCGTCGAACTGTTCGAGAACGAACGGCAGTCGCGCACGGATCGCGAGGAGCGGATCCACGACCTGACCGCGGTCAACAAGCAACTGATCCGCAATCTCGCGCACGAGATCAAGAACCCGCTCGGCGGCATTCGCGGCGCAGCCCAGCTGCTCGAATTCGAGCTGAGCGAGCGTGAGCGCGGCGAGCTGCGCGAATACACGCAGGTGATCATCAAGGAGTCCGACCGCCTGCAGACGCTCGTCGACCGCTTGCTGGAGCCGCACCGGCATCCGCACATCGTCGGCGACGTGAACATTCATGAAGTGTGCGAACGCGTGCGCGCGGTGATGCTCGCGGAATTTCCGCGCGGGCTCACGATCGAGCGCGACTACGACGTCAGCGTGCCCGACCTGCGCGGCGACAAGGAGCAGCTGATCCAGGCGCTGCTGAACATCGTGCGCAACGCGGCGCAGGCGCTGCGCGAGCGGATCGCGCAGGGCGACGCGAAGATCGAGCTGCGCACGCGCGTCGCGCGCAAGGTGACGGTCGCGAAGCGCCTGTACAAACTGGCACTGGACTTGCATGTAGTCGACAACGGGCCCGGCATTCCGGAAGAGATCCGCGACCGGATCTTCTATCCGCTCGTGTCCGGGCGCGACGACGGCAGCGGCCTCGGCCTCACGCTCGCGCAGACTTTCGTGCAGCAGCACGACGGGATGATCGAGGTCGAGAGCCGGCCGGGACGTACCGAATTTCAGATCCTGCTGCCGCTCGACCATTGAGCGGCGGTATGGCGATTCACCGGATTCACCAATACTGACCGACCTATGAAGCCGATCTGGATAGTAGACGACGACCAATCGATCCGCTGGGTGCTCGAAAAGGCACTCGCCCGGGACAGCTTCGCGACGAAGAGTTTCGCGAACGTGCGCGACGCGCTGGCCGCGCTCGACCACGAGACGCCGCAGGTGCTCGTATCCGACATCCGGATGCCGGGCGGCTCCGGCCTCGAGTTGTTGCAGGCGGTGCACGAGCGTCTGCCGGACCTGCCCGTCATCATCATGACGGCGTTCTCCGATCTCGACAGCGCCGTCGCGGCGTTCCAGGGCGGCGCGTTCGAATATCTCGCGAAGCCGTTCGACGTCGACAAGGCGGTGGAGCTGATCCGCCGCGCGGTCGAGGAAAGCCTGCGCGGCGGCGCGCCGCAGGACGAGCGCGTGGCCGAGGCGCCCGAGATGCTCGGCCAGGCGCCCGCGATGCAGGACATGTTCCGCGCGATCGGCCGCCTGTCGCATTCGGCCGCGACCGTGCTGATCACCGGCGAATCGGGCACCGGCAAGGAGCTCGTCGCACGGGCGCTCCACCGGCACAGCCCGCGCGCGAACGGACCGTTCATCGCGCTGAACACCGCGGCGATCCCGAAGGACCTGCTCGAATCCGAACTGTTCGGCCATGAGCGCGGCGCGTTCACCGGCGCGCAGACGACGCGCCAGGGCCGCTTCGAACAGGCCGAGAACGGCACGCTGTTCCTCGACGAAATCGGCGACATGCCGTTCGACCTGCAGACGCGCTTGTTGCGCGTGCTGTCGGACGGGCAGTTCTACCGCGTCGGCGGCCACAACCCGCTGCGCGCGAACGTGCGCGTGATCGCCGCGACGCATCAGAATCTCGAGGCGCGCGTGCGGCAGGGGCTGTTCCGCGAGGACCTTTACCACCGGCTCAACGTGATCCGGCTGCGGCTGCCGCCGCTGCGCGAACGCAGCGAGGATATCGCGCTGCTCACGCGCCACTTCCTGCAGAAGAGCGCGCGCGATCTCGGCGTCGAGCCCAAGCGCGTGTCCGACGACGCGCTGGCGTACCTGACGTCGTTGTCGTTCCCCGGCAACGTGCGGCAGCTCGAGAATCTCGCGAACTGGCTGACCGTGATGGCGCCAGCGCAGACGGTCGAGATCAAGGATCTGCCGCCCGACCTCGTGCCGGCAGGCGCGCCGGTGACTGCGACGGCCGATGGCATCGATGCGCACGGCGGCGCGAGCATCGGCGGTGGCGACGCGCTGCGCGTACAGCCGGCGGCCGGTGCGGCGCCGTTGACGGCGGCGCCCGTCGCGGCCGCGCCGAACGGTGCGCCGGCCGGCTATCCGATGTGGGAAAACGGGCTGCGCACCGAAGTCGCACGGCTGTTGCGCGAGAACTCGGCCGACGTGATGGACGAGCTCGCGCGCCGCTTCGAGGCGGCCGTGATCCGCGAGGCGCTCGACTTCACGCGCGGCCGCAAGGTCGAGGCGGCGGAGCGGCTCGGCATCGGCCGCAACACGATCACGCGCAAGATCCAGGAACTGCATCTGGAGCCTTGAGTTGCCGTCGCGGCATGCGCGGGCATCGCGCATGCCGCGATCGGACATAATCTCGGTTTGCCGTCACGTGCGCACCCGTCATGTCCGATTCCTTCCGCTGGCCCGCCGGGGCCGATCCCTTCCGTTTTCTCGAATCGCTCGACAGCAAGCGCGCCCGCGCGTGGGTCGACGAGCAGAACGCGCGCACGCGTGTCGCGCTGCGCGACGACGATGCGTATCGCGCGCTCACCGCGCGGCTCGCACAGGCGTATCTGCCGCGCGAACGCCCGGTGATTCCGACCCGCTGGCGCGAGTGGGCGTACGACCTGTGGCAGGACGATCTCCACCCGAAGGGACTGTGGCGCCGCGCGCGCTGGGACGACTGGCGCGCGGGCCGGCCCGAGTGGGAAACGCTGCTCGACGTCGACGCGCTCGGCGCGCAAGAGGGCGAGTCGTGGGTGTTCGAGCAGGACGCGATCCTGTATCCGGACGGCGACCGCGCGCTGCTGTCGCTGTCGCCGGGCGGCGCCGACGCGGTCGTCGTGCGCGAGTTCGATCTCGTGCAGCGCCGCTTCGTCGACGACGGGTTCACGATCGACGAGCCCGGGCATCACACGGTCGGCTGGATCGACCGCGATACCGTCTACGTGAGCTGGGATCGCGGCGAAGCGCATGCGACCGCGGCCGGCTATCCGTACGACGCGCGCCGCTGGGTACGCGGCACGCCGCTCGCCGATGCGCCGGTCGTGTTTCGCGGCGAACCCGACGACATCAGCGCCGGCGCGGCGTTCGATCCGATCGACGGCCGCCACGTCGCGTGGCGCAGCGTCGATTTCTTCGACGCACACGCGTACTGGCTGAACGGCGCGGGCGAGTGGGTGCGCTACGACGTGCCGACGCATGTCGAGGTCGGCTTCTGGGAGGGCTGGCTCGTGCTGGAGCCGCGGCTCGACTGGGACTGCGGCGGCGTGCGTCACGCGGGCGGCTCGCTGCTCGCGATCCGCGAGCAGGCGTTCCTCGCCGGCGCGCGTGAACTCACGACGCTGTTCGAGCCGCGGCCGTCGACGTCCGCGTGCACGTGGACGCATACGCGCACGATGCTGATCGCGAGCTGGCTCGACGACGTGCAGAACCGCACGATGCTGTGGCAGCCGCGCCAGGGAGATGACGGCGCGTGGACGTGGCACGCGCGGCCGTTCGAGTGGCCGGGCGACGCGCAAGTCGACCTCGAGCCGGTCGAGTCGACGCTGAACGACGACGTGTACGTGGACGTCGACACCTATCTCGATCCGCCCGAATGCTGGCTTGCCGATCTGGCCGATCGTGCGGACGATGCCGCGTCGCGCCGCGTGCTGCTCGACCGCCCGCCGGTGCGCTTCGACGCGGCCGGGCTCGTCGTGCGGCGTGCCAATGCCCGCTCGCGCGACGGCACGGCGGTGCCGTACACGCTGATCGGGCCGCGTGACGCACTCGATGGGCTCGATCACCCCGATGGCGTCACCCGCGTCGCGCGACCCTGCCTGCTGTCAGGCTATGGCGGCTTCGCGATTCCGAACCTGCCGGGCTATAGCGATGCGTTGGGCATCGCATGGCTCGAACGCGGCGGCGTCGCAGTGTTCGCGCACATCCGCGGCGGCGGCGAATTCGGGCCGGGCTGGCACGTCGACGCGCAGCGCGAGCATCGGCAGCGTGCGTTCGACGACTTCATCGCGGTGGCCGAGGATCTGATCCGCAGCGGCGTGACGACGGCCGCGCAGCTCGGCATCGAGGGCGGCAGCAACGGCGGGCTGCTGGTCGGCGCGTGCATGGTGCAGCGTCCGGAACTGTTCGGTGCGGTGCTGTGCCGCGTGCCGCTGCTCGACATGCGGCGCTATCCGAAGCTGCATGCGGGCGCCGCGTGGCTCGACGAATACGGCGATCCGGACGATTCGCGCGAAGGCGCGGCACTGGCCGCCTATTCGCCGTATCACCGCGTGCGTGAAGGGGTCGTGTATCCGCCGCTGCTGCTGACGACGTCGACGCGCGACGACCGCGTGCATCCCGCGCATGCGCGCAAGATGGCCGCGCGCATGCATGCGCTCGGACACGAACGGGTGTGGTACTGGGAGAACACGGACGGCGGCCATGGCAGCGCCGACGATCTGGAGCGTGCCGAAGCGGATGCGGCAGAATTCGGCTTCCTGTGGGCCCATCTCGGGCCCGCGCCCGCGCCCGCACGCGGTTGAGCGCGGGCACGAGCGGGAAGGGGGGCTCAGCAGACGACCGCGACGACGGGCGTGTGGTCGGACGGCTGTTCCCACGTGCGCGGCAGGCGGTCGACTTCGCACGACGTGCAGTTGGCGGCGAGCGCCGGCGACAGCAGGATGTGATCGATGCGCAGCCCCGCGTTGCGGCGGAACGCGAGCATCCGGTAGTCCCACCACGTGAAGGTCTTCTCGGGCTGCTCGAAACGGCGGAACGCGTCGACGAAGCCGAGCTCGAGCAGCTTCGCGAAGTGCGCGCGCTCCTGCGGCGACACGAGGTTCTGGCCTTCCCATTTCGCGGGATCGTGCACGTCGCGGTCTTCCGGCGCGATGTTGTAGTCGCCGAGCAGCGCGAGCTTCGGATAGCGCTGCATCTCGGCGCTCAGCCACGCATGCAGTGCGTCGAGCCACTGCATCTTGTAGACGAACTTGTCGGACTCGGGCGACTGGCCGTTCGGGAAATAGGCGGACACGATCCGCACGCCTTCGACCGTCACGGCGATCACGCGCTGCTGCGGATCGTCGAAGCCGGGGATGTTGCGCACGATGTCCGATTCGTCGACGGCGAGCGTGTCGCGCGCGAGGATCGCGACGCCGTTGTAGGTCCGCTGGCCGGTGAACCAGCTGCGGTAGCCGATGGCCTCGAGATCGGCGCGCGGATACTTCTCATCCGGCAGCTTCAGTTCCTGCAGGCACAGCACGTCGGTTCCGCTGTGCGCGATCCAGTCGAGCACGTGCTGCTTGCGGACGTTGAGCGAGTTGACGTTCCAGGTGGCGATTTTCATGAACGGGAATGCGTGCGGGGTGAATGCGAAGGCCGCCATCTTACCGCGAGCACGGGGCGCGAACGCGCGCGACACGCGATGCGAAGCACGCACCGCGCATCGCGATATCGACGGCCCGCGAAGAAATTGTGACAAAGGTGTTGACGTGAGTACTTCCTCACCCTATAATTTATTTCTCTGACGCGGGGTGGAGCAGTCTGGCAGCTCGTCGGGCTCATAACCCGAAGGTCGTAGGTTCAAATCCTACCCCCGCAACCAAGCACACCAGGCGATGTGCAGCGCATATGACCGATGCGCGCTTTCGTCGACAAGAACCCGGCCTCGTGCCGGGTTTTTTGTTTTCAGCGTCCGAATGTCATTTCGGCGCGCCCGGGCTCCCCGGCAGGAAGCCGTTCTCGATCAGGTAAGTCGACGTGTTGACGAGCGTGGCGCGCGCGTTCGGCGTGCCGGTCAGCGCCGCGCATTTGTCCTTACCCGTATTCAGCCGGATCGACCGTTCGGTCGTCGGGTAATCGACGTCCTTC